>DASZUI010000271.1:0-2604 GCA_035547675.1 Devosia sp. | reverse complement strand
TCGCTCTCGGCGGACGAACTCACTGTCGGGCTGACCCAGGTGCCCCCGAGCGCGACGCCGCTGAAGCTCAACTTCACGGGTCCGCATGGCGGGGTGGGCACCTATGCCGACATCACGATAGATGCCGCGTCGGGGGCGGATATCGGCAATCTGCGCTTCGTCGATGCTTTGATCGGCATCAACTCGGGGCATATTTCGGTGGCGAGCGCGTATGTGCCGGGTTCGCTCAGGATCAGCTCGCCCTTCCAGGACCTGTTCTTCAACAACCGCTCGCCGTTCCCGCTGCCGGGCAGCGATGTGCAGCTCTACCAGCCGACCTACGCGTTCAGCGTGCTGCTTAACGATTTCCACACCACCAGCAACGCCTATGTAGTGCAGTACCAGATCGGGGCGCAGGTGACCGACGTGCTTGACGGCGTGCCCATCGACGGGGCTAGCTTGGTGCGTGATTCGGTTCGCGTTTTCCGCAATGGCGATGCGAGCTTCGAGCAGGCCTTCGCCTGGATCGAGCAGCCGGGCAAGCCGAAGTCGAAGCCGGCAGTCGAGGGGAATGTGGTGGTGATCAACGGCGTGCCGCTGCCGATCGAAACGACCGTCGAAGGGCCGGCGGTCAATCTGGGCGGTTTCCACTGATGGGCTGGCCGGCTCTGCGGGGCAGGGGCGCGGCGGCTGCGGCGGTGCTCCTGATGGCGTTCGCCTCCATACCGGCGGCCTTTGCGCAAGCCACCCCGCCGCCGGCCGCTTCGGCGCTGCAGCAGAACCAGAACCAACTACAGCAGCTCAACCAGGAAAACGCGGCGCCCAAGGCGCAGGGCAATGTCGTCGAGACGGCCCCGGTGCAGCGCGCCGGCCTGCCGCCACCCGGCGGCCCGAAGGTGCTGGTCAAGACGGTGACGTTCGAGCCGCCCTCGACCTTTCTCAGCGCTGCCGAACTCAATGCCATTGCCGCCAAATATGTCGGCCGCCGGCTCGATTTCTCGCAGATTTCCGCCCTCGTCCGCGACGTCAACGATCTCTACGCCAAGAAGGGAATCGTAACGGCGAGCGCCATCCTGCCGCCGCAACAGCTCAACAGCGGCAACCTCAAGGTCCAGCTGGTCGAGGGCAAGCTCGGCAATGTGACGATCAGCGGCACGCACCGGACCAAGGACAAATACATCCTCGACCGGGTACGGCTCGATACCAATGGCGTCGTCGACGTGCCCAAGGCGGCCAAGGACATCACCTGGTTCAACAAGACCAACCAGGCGCAGCTCAGGCTGAGACTGCAGCCGGGCGCCTCGTTCGGGCTGACGGATCTCGACCTCGCCATTACCGAGCCGGTGCCGACGACGCTGCAATTCTTCGTCGACAATGAGGGCGTGCCCTCGACCGGCGAGCTGGAATACGGGGTTTATTTCCGGGCCTATGACCAGCTCGGCATAGACGACGATTTCACGCTTTATGCGACGGATTCGGGCGGCGCGCTCGCCGGCACGGTGAGCTATGACGCGCCGATCTCGACCTCGGGGACGCGGCTGGCGGCGAGCTATACGCGCTCCAACATCACCGTGGTGAACGGGCCGACGGCGCCGCTCGACATTACCGGCCGGTCGCAGGCGGGCTCGCTGACCGTCACCCAGCCGATCATCGCCAATGACGACTGGACGGTGCTGGCTTCGCTCGCCGGCTCGCTCGGCACCTCGATTTCGGACGCGTCGGCCGTGCCGCTGGTCGATACGGTCACCCGCAAGGGCGCGCTGGGCGTTTCGGTTTCCTATTCGAAGGACGGCAACGCCTTCAATTTTTCGCCGCAGGCGATCTATGCCAATTCGCAGGATAATCTGGCGGGCACCAGCGCCGATATCTGGCTGGCGGCGGGCTCGGCCAGCGCTTCGCTGGCGCTGACGCAACAGCTCAGCCTCGTCGCGCAGGGCGCCTTCCAATATACGGGCACCAAGCTGTTGCCGGGCGATCTGCTGTTCCAGATCGGCGGCGCCAGCACGGTGCGCGGCTATCAGGCGGATGCGGTGGCGGGCGACAGCGGCTATTTCGGCCAGGTGGAGCTGCATCGTCAGCTCGACGGGGTCATGCCCGGCCTCGACATCTACGCTTTCACGGATTTCGGCCAGGTCTTTTCCACCTTCCCGGCGCAGACCACCTTGGCCTCGGTCGGCGCGGGCCTCTCCTGGAACATCCAGGACAAGGCGACCGCCGATATTTCCTTCGGCGTGCCGGTGGTGCATGCGCTCGCCGACCAGCCGGCGGCGGCGATCTATGCGCGGTTCGTCGCCCACGCCTTTTAGGGTTGTGGCGCCGGCAATCGCTGCCTAGATTAACGGCGGTTTCCGCCAACAGGATGTATGAACCCATGGATAGCAACTCAGTCGCAATGCCGCTTCGCCTTGCCTCTGAGGATTTCCATGTCTGCCGCCATCACCTTATCCAAGCTTTCCTGGGCTACGCCTGACGGGCGCAGCCTCCTTTCAAACCTCGATCTGAGTTTCGGGCCCGAGCGCACCGGGCTTGTCGGCCGCAATGGCGTCGGCAAGACGACGCTGCTGCGGCTGATCGCCGGCGAACTGGCGCCGCGGGCGGGCAGCATTGCCGTGACCGGCCGGATCG
>DASZUI010000270.1:0-7525 GCA_035547675.1 Devosia sp. | reverse complement strand
TCGACGGCGGGCCTGGTCCGGCGGCGGGGCGCGGGCTTGGCAGCGGCTTTTGCGGGTACGGCAGGCGCTTCGGCGGCAGCGGCGGGCTTTTTCCGCGCGGTCTTAGTGACGACAGGCTTGGCGGTCGCAACAGGCTTGGCGATCGCAGGCTTGGCCGCGGCGGGCTTGGCCGCAGCGGCGGCAGGCGTGGCGGCGGGCTTGCGTGGCGCGCGGGCGCGCCTGGGCTTGGCTTCCGGCTCGACCGCCGAGGCGGCGGCTTCGGGCGGTGCCGGCAGGGGCTCGGCGGAAGCGGGGGCGGCGGGCGAGGCGGCCCGCGACGAATTGGACGTCATCAGCGGCGCGAGGGCGGTCGCCTGATCGACGGCACCGGCGGGGGCGGTCGTCTCGGCGGCGACACCGGCGCGGGCGGCGATCTCGTCATAGACGCTGCCGGCGGCCGGATCGGCAGGCTTGATGACGCCCGAGGGCTCGACGCCGGTGGTGGTCACCTTGTTGAACTCGCGCATGATCTCGTCGCTCGTCTGGCGGAGCGGTTCGGTGATCTGGCGCCTCAAATCGGTGATCTGGTCGAGGCCCGTGGTCTTGTTGAGCTCGTTCTGGAACTCGGTCCCCATGCGGCGGATGGTGCCGACGACGCGGCCCACCTTGCGCATGACGACCGGCAGATCCTTCGGCCCGATGACGACAAGCGCCACGATGCCGATGATGAGCATCTCGGTCCAGCCGCCGCCGAACATGATGGTCTTCCCCTATCGGGGCCCCGAGGCGGGGCCGCTGAGTTCTTGGCCGAAGCCGCCTTGAGGCCGGAAAGCGGCTGGCTGCCGCCTTCCCGCCAAGCGCTCCAGGTCAGGCGTCCTTGTGCGGCTCGGCCTGCTTCATTTCGGCAGTGGCGGTGGCGGTATCGATGCGCTGCGGCGGCTCGTCGTCGCGCATGCCCTTCTGAAAGGCCTTGATGCCCTGGGCGAATTCGCCCATGACGCCGGAAACCCGGCCGCGGCCGAACAGCAGCACGACCACAACGGCCACCACGATGATGCCCCAAATCCCTGGCGCGTGCATATGCTTCTCCTGACTATGCGTACCAACGCGGACTGCGGCCACAGATAAGAGCATTAGGGCCCAAACACAAGGATGTCCTCTCGGACGATCCGGCAGCAACCGCTTCGGCGGGCGGGTTAGAGGGGCTTTGCGGGGGAATTGCGGCGCTCACGGGCTTGTGCGGCCTCAGCTTTCCTCGTCCGCGGCTTCGTCGCCGTCGAGCGGGTCCTCGTCGTCCCGCAAGGGACCGTCGAAGGGCAGCGGGATTTGCAGATTGGGCGGCAGGCGCGAGGAGAGCAGCCCTGCCCCCTTGAGCTCGTCGAGGCCGGGCAGGTCGGCAAGGCTTTCGAGGCCGAAATGGTCGAGGAAGGCCTCGGTCGTGCCATAGGTGACGGGCCGGCCGGGCGTGCGGCGGCGGCCGCGCATCCTGATCCAGCCGGCTTCCATGAGCAGGTCGAAGGTGCCCTTGCCGCTCTGGACCCCCCTCACCTCCTCCACTTCGGCGCGGGTCGCCGGCTGGTGATAGGCGATGATGGCGAGCGTTTCGAGCGCGGCGCGCGACAGCGCCCGGCTTTCGGTCTCCTCGCGCCGCAGCAGGAAGGCCAGGTCCTCGGCGGTGCGGAAGGCCCATTTGTCGCCCCGCCGCACCAGATTGACGCCGCGATCGGCATAGCGGAGGCGCAGCGCTTCGAGGAGGCCCGCGACGTCGGCGCCCTCCCCCAGATAGGACCCGAGATCGGCGGCCGACAGCGGCTCGGCCGCGGCGAAAAGCAGCGCCTCGAGAATGCGGAGCTGACGCGCTTCGAGCTCGAAATTGTCGTCTTCGTTCACGGGGGCGGCCCCTCGCCGCGGCGGCGGCGTAGCAGCAGCGGACCGAAGGCGAGGCCCTGCTGCAGCTCGATCTCACCCTGCCGCACCAATTCGAGGCTCGAGGCGAAGGCCGAGGCCATGGCGGTGACGCGGTCCTCGGGCGAGGCCAGATAGCGCGCCAGATAGGTGTCGAGCGCGATCCACTCGAGGCTTTCGCCGATCAGGCGCTGCAGGATGTCGCGGGCGTCGGCGAGCGACCAGACCTTGCGGACATGGGGGGAATAATCGGTGGCAATGCCGCGCTCGCGCTGCGTCGCGTAGGCCTTGAGCAGTTCATAGAGGCTGGCTTCCCAGAGGCTGCGGCGCTGAATGGTGAGCGGTTCGGGCAGGCCGCGGGCGAATACCGCCATGCCGAGGCGCGGCCGGTGCATGAGCTGCTGGCTCGCCTGCCGCATGGCTTCGAGGCGCTTGAGGCGGAATTGCAGGAGCGCCGCCATCATCTCGCCCGACGGCTCCTCGTCGGAGGGCGCCTGCGGCACCATGAGCCGGCTTTTGAGGTAGGCGAGCCAGGCCGCCATCACGAGGTAATCGGCGGCGATCTCGATGCGCTTTTCGCGGATGGTCTCGATGAAGGCAAGATATTGCTCGGCCAGCGCCAGCACGGAGATATGCGTCAGGTCGACCTTCTGGCGGCGCGCGAGGTCGAGCAGCAGGTCGAGCGGCCCCTCATAGCCGTCGACATCGACATAGAGGACCTCGTCGTCCGCCGTCGCGGGCGCCTGGGCCGCCTCGAGCCAGTCCGATTGGGTGTCCGCCGTCATGGCAACCCTATAGCAGCCGAAGGTGCGTTTGGCACCTCCCGGGCCTGCGCTATCCCATGCTCCGCGTGGCGCGGCTCAGCCGTTGGCCGCTACGCAGTCCCCGCCATTGGATTTGATGCTGGCGCAAAGCTGCTGGGCATCGCCGAGCGAGGAGGTCGGCATCTCGACGCGGTAATAGACGCCCTTGCCGCCGAGATCGGCCCTGACGACGGTGAGCTTGGCGCCGTTGAACAGATTGCCGAAACGCTTCTCGAGCGCGCTGGCGGTCGACTGCGCGGCCGCTTCGCTCGGCTGGGAGGCAAGCTGCACATGAGCGGTGCCCGGTACCGCGCTGGCATCGACCACGGGAGAAGCGCCGGTCGAGGCGCCGGTCGTATGGGTCACCTCGGCGCGCCGGCCGGGCTTGGCGGCGGGCGTATCGCCCAGCAGCTTCATCGGCTTGGCCGGGGTGTCGTCCTGCACGACCGCATTGACAGGCGAGGTCGGCGCCGGTTTGGGCGCAGCCGCCGCATCGCCGGTGTCGGCGACGGTCACTTCGGGCCGCATGGTACGCGGCATCGGCACGGGCGGAGCATCCGCCGAACTCGTGGCGGGATCGGCGGAAGCGACTTGGTCCGCCGGCGCGGCCGCGGCGTTGGCCGGGCCGCTGCCGCCGGCAATATCCGGAGCGGAAGCCGCAATCGCCTGGGCGATGGGGTCGTCGCTCGGGACGCCCGAAGTATCGATGGACGGCACGGCAGCCGGGCGTGTCGCCGCGGGGACGACCGCAGGCAGCGCGGCGGGCTCGCTGGCATTGGCGACGGCGACACCCGGCACGGCAGGCACATTCGGCCGGTCGACCGGCAGCGCCGTGCCGCCGGCGACGCTGTCGTCACCGGAAATAATGGTGCCGTCCGGCCGGACGGTGACGGTGCGGACCTTGCGGTTGGCGAGGCTGGCGTCATCGGGCGCGGGCGTCGGCGAGCTGACCGCGGCGACCTGCGTCGTACCGTCCGGGGCGCGCGTCTGGTCGCGCGAAACCAGGGTTTCGGCGGCGGGCTTTGCCGGATTGCCGCTCAGCTCGTCCATCACCACGGAATGAGGCGTCGTATCGGCCGGCTTGGGCGGAATGGTCTTGGCGGGGGTGGCGTCGGCGGTCAGCACGGGCGCGGCGCCCTCGTGATGGCCCATGCCGAGCGCCCAATAAAGGCCGAAGCCGATGGCGACCAGCACGACGCCGGCCATGATCGGCACCACGAACTGACGGAAGGCGCCGCCCTTGGCGCGCTCCTCCTCGTCATGGCGGTCGTAATGCTGGCGCGCTGCCCCGCGGGTACGCGGCGCCGGCCGCTCGTCTTCATAGGCAGAGTCGATATGGGGGGAATCGACACCCGGCTCGGGAGCGGCATCGGCGGTCGCCGCACGGATCGCCTCGTCGGCGCCGTCATCGGCAAGCTCGGCGTCGCGCAGGCTCTGGGTACGCCGCGGCGTGAAGCCGCCGAGCGGCGGCACCACCGGACGGGTCGCCGGCGGCGCGACCGGAAGCGGCTCGGCCTGGCGCACCGGGGCGGCCGGCGGATTGCCGAGTTCGACGCGGACCGCCTCGCCGATCAGGTTCTCGATCTCGTCGATCGGGTCGAGCGCGGGCTTGGCGGCCGGCGCCTCGGCGACCGGGCGGTTGCCCAGGCCGAACACCGGGGCGGTGGCGAAGCGGTCGCCTTCTGCCGGCACGCGCGCGGCTGGGGCGACCTGCGGCGCGACTGACGGACTGGCCTGCGGATTGGCCTGGGGCGCCGGGCGCGGCGCCTCGGCCGTGACCGGGGATTTAACCACCGGCGGGGCGGCTGCAAGCTGCGGCTCGGTCTTCGCCGGGAGCGCGGGCTCCGGTGCGGACGTGGCCGTCGGCAAGGCGATACCCCTCAGTTCGGCGGCGATCAGCTCGGCGATGGGGTCGTGCTCGGCGGGCTTCACCACGGGCGCCGGGACGGATTGCGCCGGCGGACGCGCCGGGCTCACCGGCACGCTGCCGCGCGGCAGCGCTTCCGGTCGCTGGCGGTTGAAGCCGAAATCGAATTCGAAGGACGGAACGGCCTCCGCGCCGTCGCCATCGGCCGGGCCGGCGGCGGGCGCCGACGGCGAGGGAACCTGCTCGGGCCGACCGTCGTTGGCGGCAGCAGGATGGCTGGTGGCCGGGCGCGGCCAGTTGCGCGGCTGCTCGGTGCCGGGCTGGACCGGCTGCTGGGCGGCGGGTCCACGTGCAGGCGTCACGGCCGGGCGCTGCGGGATGGCGGCCACGGCGGGCGCCGAGGGAATGGGCGCCGGCTTGTCGCGTTCGCCGGCCGGACGGGACTCCAGCGCCATCAGCTTGGTCAACTCGGCAATCAGGTCATCGGGATTGTCTTGCTGGCCAGTCATCTGCTGCGGTTTCGCCGGCGTCATCAACAGCGCCCTCTAATTTGTGGAGTTGTTATCCGTCCCAGGAAGCGGATTAACCCGTCATGCATCACACCAATGCGCCCGAATTAAGAAAGCTCTTCCGGCGCGGATACCCCCAAGACCCGGAGGCCATTCGACAAAACCTGACGCACGGCAGCAACAAGCATGAGTCGCGCCTCCGTAAGGCTGGGCCGGTCCGCGTTAACAAACCGTAAGGACGACTCCTCCTTGCCCTTCGCCCAGAAAGCATGAAACGCCGCCGCAGCCTCGTAAAGATAAAAAGCGATTCGGTGCGGCTCATGCGCAAGGGCGGCTGCAACCACGGTGCGCGGCCATTGCGCGAGGATGCGGATCAGTTCGAGATCGGCGGGCGTCGAGAGCAGGGTCAGGTCCGCCCGGGCCAGCGCCGCGGGCGAAATGTCGAGGTCCGGCATGTCCTGCGCGGCATTGCGGAACACCGAATGGGTCCGTGCATGGGCGTATTGGACATAGAAGACCGGGTTGTCGCGGGTCTGCTCCTTGACCAGGGCGAAATCGAAATCCATGGCCGCATCGTTGCGCCGGTAGAGCAGCATGAAGCGGGTGGCGTCTGAGCCGACCTCCTCGACCACGTCGGAGAGGAGGACGAGGTCGCCCGAGCGCTTGGACATCTTGAACGGCTCGCCGTTCTTCATCAGCCGGACGAGCTGGCAGATGCGCACGTCGATCTCGGCGGCGCCCAGCGAGACGGCGTTCACCGCCGCTTCCAGCCGCTTGATATAGCCCGAATGGTCGGCGCCCAGCACATTGATCATGTGCCGGAAGCCGCGCAGGAACTTGTTGCGGTGATAGGCGATGTCGGCGGCGAAATAGGTGTATGAGCCGTCGGACTTGACGAGCGGCCGGTCGACATCGTCGCCATACTGGCTGGCGCGGAACAGGGTCTGCTCGCGGTCCTCCCAGTCGTCGGGCGTCTTGCCCTTAGGCGGCTCGAGGCGGCCTTCATAGATCATGCCTTCGTCGCGCAGCCAGGCGAGCGTGGTTTCGATGTCCCCGCCCTCGCCATGCAGCGTCTTTTCCGAGAAGAAGACATCGTGATGGATGTTGAGCTGGGCGAGGTCGGCCTTGATGAGGTCCATCATGGCGGCCAGCGTCCGCTCCTTGACGACGGGGAGCCATTCGGCCTCGTCCTTCCAGCGGAGGGAGCCGGCGAATTCCTCGGCCAGCGCCTTGCCGACCGGGATCAGATATTCGCCGGGATAGAAGCCGCGCGGGATTTCGACCACCTCCCCCAGCGCCTCGCGATAGCGCAGGAAGGCCGAGCGGGCGAGCGTATCGACCTGCGAGCCGGCGTCATTGATGTAATATTCGCGGGTCACGGCGTAGCCGGCGAACTGCAACAGCGAGGCCAGGGCATCGCCGAAGACGGCACCCCGCGTGTGCCCCACATGCATGGGGCCGGTGGGGTTGGCCGAGACATATTCGACATTGACCGCCTCGCCCCTGCCGATGTCGGCGCGGCCGTAATCGTCGCCCTCCCTGAGGATGGAGGCGAGCACGTCGAACCAGATGGGCGCGTTGAGGCGGAAATTGATGAAGCCGGGGCCGGCGACCTCCGCCGAGGCCACATCGCTGTCGCCGGCGAATTTCTGGGCGATGGCCGAGGCCACCTCGCGCGGATTGCGGCCGAGGGGCTTGGCGACGATCATGGCGGCGTTGGTCGAAAGATCGCCATGGGCGGGGTCGCGCGGCGGCTCGACGACGAAGCGGGCGAGCAGGTCCTCGGGCAGTTCCGGGTAGAGCGAACGCAGGGCGGCGGCGACGCGGGCGGTGAATTCGGCGAATACGTCCATTATCGGTCCTTCGGGCGGCCATGCCGGCGCGCCAGGGCGTTCTATATTCAAACGCATCCGGACGCGCCAGCCACCTGGCTCGATCGCCGGCGGCGCGCGTCATGGATTCCGGCCTTCGCCGGAATGACCTTGTGGAATTTGGTCCGGCTGCGCCCCACCCCGAAATCCATAACGGGCACCCTACCCTCGAAAATCCACGCGAGCGTCAAACAGGCGCTCATACTCATCCAGGGCATAGGGGTCGGTCATGCCGGCGATGAAATCGGCGACGATGCGGGCGCGGGCGGTTTCGTCGGGGGCGGCGCGGGCACCCTCCCCCCAGCGGCCGGGCATGTCGGCGGTTTCCATGTAGCGGGCGAAAAGCGCAGCCACGATGGCTTCGCCCCGGCGCACGGGCTGCATCACCGCCTCGCTGCGATAGACGTTCTCGAACAGGAACCGCTTGAGCCCGCGCTCGGAGGCGGCAATGCCGGAGGAAAAGACGATGAGCGGCCGCCCTGCCCGGCGCGCCTCGTCGGCGCTCCGCGGCGCCACAGCGGCGAGCAGCGCCCCGCTGGTTTCAATAACGTCCTCGATCGCGCGGGTGATGAGGCGGCGCTGCACTTCATG
>DASZUI010000269.1:0-39422 GCA_035547675.1 Devosia sp. | reverse complement strand
TTGGAGACGAAATCCGCCGGCCCCTTGCGCGAAACCTGCAAATTCTCCACCTCGCCGAAATCGCGCGTCAGCGACCGGCCCGCCTTGACGGCAGCATTGACCATGATGGTGAGAAGGGCGGAGCGGGCCATGCACGGTCCTGTCGGGAACGAATTGGGGGGGAAGTCTCGGTCTCATGCCGCACTTGCGGCCGCCGTTCAAGGATTTTGCGGCGGCGCGGCAGGAGCGGCGCCAGCAGCGGCGGTAGATGCGGCCGGAACGGCGGGCACGGCCGGCGCACTGTTTTGCGCCAGCGTCGGCGTCGATGCGCTTGGCGGCGCCGAGGGCCAGAAGCGCGCGGCCTCCTCCGCCTTTTCCAGCGCGCTCTTGGGAATGGAGACGAGCAGCTTGTCGAGCTCAGGGTCGCTGAGCCCCTGCCGGCGGGCCAGCGACCGCCACATGGCCGCCTGCTGCAGGTCGAGATCGACGCCCTCGCCGACCGCCAGCAGCTTGGCGTAGCGGTTCTGCGCCACCGGATTGCCCGCCTCGGCCGCCGTCCGGTACCAGCGCACGGCGGCCTCGAGGTCGCGCGGCACGCCCTTGCCGAGATAGAGCAGCGTGGCATAGTCCACTTGCGCGGCAACGAGGCCGTTCTGCGCGGCGAGCCCGATTTCCTTGGCGCCCTGCTTCTCGTCCGGAACGACGCCGCCGCCCTCCATCAGCATGGTGCCGTAGTCGTATTGCGCCTCGGCCAGCCCGGAATCCGCCGCTTCCTTCATCAGCGCGGCGGCCTTCACCATATCCGGCGGGACGTAGACGCCCTCGATATAAAGCAGGGCGAGATTGTACTTGGCCGGCATATAGCCCGCATCGGCGGACTGCTTGAACAGTTCCGCCGCCCGCTGCTTGTCCTGCGGCACGCCGCTGCCGTTCTGGTAGAGCGTCGCCAGCTCGAAGGCGGCCAGCATGTCGCCGCCTTTGGAGGCGAGCTCGAACCACCCGGCGGCCTTCTTGTCGTCCTCGCCGACCCCGAGCCCCTGCTCGTAGATTTCCCCGATCAGCGTTTCGGCGGCATGGTCGCCCTTCTGGGCGCGCGGCAGCGCCAGGGCCAGCGCCGTCAGATATTCGCCGCGCTGATAGGCGCCATAGGCGTCGTCCTCCCGCGAGGCGCCGGCGAAGACGTCGTGGCTGATGTCCTGCGCGTCCTGCTGCTGCGCGTCCGGGCTCGGCGGAGTGGTGTCGGCTGGCGGCGCGGCAGGCGCTGCGGCCGCCGGCGTCCCCGCGCGCATCGGCGGCGGCAGCGGCACGGGCGCGGCACTGGCGGCCAGCGCCGGCAGGCTCATCAGCGCCAGGACCGCCGGCACGGCGGCGAGGCTGGCCTTCATCCCTGCTGCTCCAGGCGGCGCGCGATTTCGGCCACCGTGGCGGCTGCATCCTTGGCGGCCCATACGCTGTCCGACAGCGCCAGGAATTCGCAGCCGGCGGCATCCGCCGTCGCCGCAGTCGCTTGGGGGTCCGAAAGCACGCCGGGTATCTCCATCGTCTCGGCCCACCAGGCCGCCATCTCGCGCATGTCGGGGCCGATAGCACCCGATATTGGCCCAAACATGATGTAGTCGAGCCCGAGCTCGCCCAGGGTCATCGCGTCGTGCCGGCTGCCGACATCGCCGATGCCGACGATGAAATCCGGCTTCAGCGCCGAAACCGCCGCCCTCGCCGCCGGCAGCCCGCCGGCGACATGCAGCCCGTCCACCCCGAGCCGCCGCACCAGGCCCGGATCGCCCTCGATCAGCACGGCGCAGCCGGCCTCCTGCGCCACCGGCGCGACCGCCTTGACGAAATTCTGGTAGGCGCGCTCCGCCCGGCCGCCCGCCGGCAGCAGCAGCGCCGAAACCGTCGCCTCGGCCAGGACGCGCTTCAGCGTTTCGGCAAAGTGCGGCGTCTCGGCGCCGGCCGGCGCGATGAGGTAAAGCTCGGGGGTCATTGGGCTCTTATAGCAGGGCGCATGGCCGGCGCGAACCGGCCGCCGGCCTCAGGCGGTCTTCAGCGCTTCCACGCCCGGCAGCGCCTTGCCTTCCATCCATTCGAGGAAGGCGCCGCCCGCCGTCGATACATAGGTGAGATCGTCCTTGACCCCGGCCTGGGCGAGCGCGGCCACGGTATCCCCGCCCCCGGCGACCGAAACCAGCCTGCCCGCCCTGGTGCGCTCGGCGACATGGCGGGCGATGGCCGCGGTGCCGGCGTCGAACGGCTCGTATTCGAAGGCGCCGACCGGGCCGTTCCAGACCAGAGTGGCCGCTTCGTCGATGGCGGCATTGACCCGCGCGACGGATTTCGGGCCGATGTCGAGGATCATCCCCTCGGGATCCATTTCGGTCAGGGCGAGCGTGGAATTCGGCGCATTCGCCATGAATTTCTGCGCGACCACAGCATCGACCGGCAGCACGATGGCGCAGCCAGCGCCCTTGGCCGTATCGATGATGCGGCGCGCCGTATCCGCGAGCTCCTTCTCGCAGAGCGACCGGCCGACCTCCTGGTCCTGCGCGAACAGGAACGTGTTGGCCATGCCGCCGCCGATGACGAGATAGTCCACCTTGGCGACGAGGTTCTCGAGCAGGTCGATCTTGGACGAGACCTTGGCGCCGCCGACAATGGCGACGACCGGCTTTTGCGGATGGCCCAATCCCTTTTCCAGCGCCTCGAGTTCGGCCTGCATGGCACGTCCGGCGGCAGCCGGCAGCAGATGCGCCAGCCCCTCGGTCGAGGCATGGGCGCGGTGCGCCGCCGAAAAGGCATCGTTGACATAGAGGTCGCCGAGGCTCGCCATGCGCCGGGCGAGCTCGGGATCGTTCTTTTCCTCGCCGGGATGGAAGCGCGTGTTCTCGAGCACGAGGATCGAACCCGCCGGCGCCTCGTCGATCGCCTGTTTGGCCTTGCCGACATCGTTCCAGTCGGTCGCAACGAAGCCGACCGGCTGGCCCGTCGCTTCCACGATAGCCGGCACCACCTGCTCCAGCGAGAACTCGGCCTCCGGCCCGTTCTTCGGCCGCCCGAAATGCGACAGCAGGATCGCCTTGCCGCCCGCCCTGGTGATTTCGCGGATCGTGGGGACGATGCGCTCGATGCGCGTGGCATCCGTCACCTTGCCGTCCACGACGGGCACGTTGAGGTCTGCCCGCACCAGCACGCGCTTGCCGCTGAGGTCGAAATCGTCGAGCGTCTTGAAGCCGGCCATGAAGCTGTCCGTGGGCGAAGTTGCAGGAGGCCAGAGCTATAGCAGAGATCGCGCGCCGGACAATCGCCTCGGCGCCATGGCGATCCGCCGGACCGCTAAAATGCGACCGATCCGCTGAAACCGGCGCTAACCGCCGCCGCGTACGGGTTTCAGCTGATCTGGCAGAAAGAACGCGACGTGCTGCACCACCTGGATTTTTCCCCCCGCGGATGGCTCCGCGTGGCCCTTTTCACCATCCTGGGGACGGCCGGCTGCATCGCCGTGACCTTCCTGCTGGACTGCCCGGGCTGGGGCGATTTCTCCGGCAGCCAGCGGTCGCGGGCAGAGCTGATGGACGTCATCATCCCCTCGGCGATCGCGCCCTGCGCCTTCTTCCTGTTTTCCAGCAAGCTCCGGGAACTGGCGATCGCCCATGAAAAGCTGGCCGAATACGCCTCGACCGATGGCCTCACCGGCCTGCTCAACCGCAACGCCTTCACCGCCCGCGTCGAGCAGCGCCTCGCCATCGGCGACATGCGGCAGCAAGGCGCCCTGCTCATCGTCGATGTCGACAAGTTCAAGCGGATCAACGACAGCTTCGGCCACGAGCATGGCGACGCGGCGCTGCGCCTGATCGCCGGCGCCATCCGCGCCGGCCTGCGCAGCACGGACATGGTGGGCCGCATGGGCGGGGAGGAATTCGGCGCCTTCCTGCCGGCCACCTCGCCGGAACAGGCCTGGGCCGCCGCCGAGCGCGTTCGGGCGGCCGTGGCCGCCCTGGAGTTCGCGCCCAATGGCCGGCGCTATCCGCTCTCGGTGAGCGTGGGCGGCACCGGCTTCGGCAGCGTCGTGCCCTTCGCCGCGCTCTATCGCGAGGCCGACCGCCGCCTCTACGAGGCGAAGCGCCTCGGACGCAACAAGGTGGCCTTCTCGCTCGACCTGCCCCCCGAGGCGCTGGCGGCCGCCTGAACCACAGCGGTCATTCGGAGGCGGGCGAGGCCTCTTTGCCCTCGCTCTCCCGCTTGGCGAGCCAGCGCTCGATGCGTCGGTCCGGGATCAGCCAGATCAGCGCAACGAGGACATAAAGGCCTTCGGATACCGCCGGCAGGAAGAACGCCAGCACGATGCCGAGCAGATAGAGAGCCGGCGAGAGCTTGCCCTTCCAGTCGGTGCCGAGCGCCTGGGCGAGCCCCGACTGCTGGCCCTCGACATGGATGATGCGCGCCTGCAGCACCGAATAGCCGATGGCCGGCAGCAGCAGCGATGCGCCGTAAAGCGCCACCGGCGCGGCGACGAAATGGTTTTCGCCCATCCAGTCGGTGGTGAAGGGCACCAGCGACAGGAAGAACAGCAGCGCGTTATTGGCCCAGAGCACGCCGCCATCCACCCGCCGCACCACCTGGAACATGTGGTGGTGGTTGTTCCAGTAGATGGCGATATAGACGAAGCTCAGCACATAGGCGAGGAATTCGGGCGCCACCTCGAGCAGCGCCTCGAAATCGGGCGAGTGCGGCGCGTGCAGCTCCAGCACCATGACGGTGATGATGATCGCCATCACGCCGTCGCTGAAAGCCTCGACCCGGCCCTTGCCCATGCGACCTCCGGGAACGCGGCCCTCCTAGGCCTCGATCTTGGCCAGCGTCTCGTCGTCCATGTCGAAATTGGCATAGACGTTCTGCACGTCGTCATCGTCCTCGAGCAGGCCGATGACCTTCATCAGCGAGGCGCCTTTTTCGGCGTCGACCTCGACGGTGTTCTGCGGCCGCCAGATCGCCTTGACCGATTCCGCCTCGCCCAGCGACTTCTCCAGCGCCGCCGCGACCTCGCTCATGCCCTCGAAGCTGGTATAGATCCAGTGGCCTTCCTCGTCGCTCTCGACGTCGTCGGCGCCCGCCTCGATGGCGGCTTCCATGACCTTGTCGTCGTCCCCGACGCTGCGCGGATAGAAGATTTCCCCGACATGGTCGAACATGAAGCTGACCGAATTGGTTTCGCCCAGCGCGCCGCCGTTCTTGGAGAGCGTGGAGCGGACATTGGAGGCGGTCCGGTTGCGGTTGTCGGTCAGCGCCTCGATGATGATGGCGATGCCGCCCGGCCCATAGCCCTCATAGCGGATCGACTCGTAGCTCTCGCCGTCGGCGCCCGCCGCCTTCTTGATGGCCCGGTCGATATTGTCCTTGGGCATGGATTGCGCGCGGGCATTGGCGACCGCCAGGCGCAGCCGGGCATTGAACGCCGGGTCCGGCACGCCGAGCTTGGCGGCCACGGTGATTTCGCGGGCGAGCTTGGAAAAGACCTTGCTCCGCTCGGCATCCGACTTGCCCTTGCGGTGCATGATGTTCTTGGCATGCGAATGGCCGGCCATGCGGTCACTCCTTCATTCGACGGAATTGAATTTGGCGCGCCTTATAGTGTCGCGCGGGCGAAATGTGAAGGCTTGCCGGCGACGGCGCCCCGAAGCCAACCTTGAGCGAATTACGCCAATGGCGTAAACATGTCGCAGATGAGGATCGTTCGCACCAGCCGCTATATCCGCGACCTGAAACGGCTGCGCGCATCATCCGATGAAATTGCCGCTTTGGAGCAGTCCATTGCCGACGATCCCCTGTCGGGAGATGTCATTCCGGGGCTCGGCGGCATCCGCAAACTCCGCTTCGGTTAGGGCCATCGAGGCAAGCGCGGTGGCGGGCGGGCGGTCCATTTTCTGATGCTGGCGGACGATGTCGCGGTGATGATCTTCGCCTACGCCAAGAATGAGCAGGAGGATTTGACGCCGGAACAGCGCCGAGCCGCCCTGTTGATTATGAGGGATTCACCAATGACTGAGAAGCAGTCCGACTTCGCCGAAGGCCTTCTCGAAGGGCTCGAAGAAGCGCTGCGCTGGAAGCGCGGCGAAATCGAGCTGGAGGTGGTCGAAATCGAGCCCATGCCGATCGAGCGCATCCGCGCGATCCGGCGCAAGGTGGCCCGGACGGCGCGCGAATTTGAGGAACGCTTTGGTATTCCCGCCTCGACCGTCAGCAATTGGGAACAGGGCCGTCGCAAGCCCGATCCGGCGGCCCGGCTGCTGCTGAAGCTGATCGAACAAAACCCCGAATTGGTCGAGCGCGCGGCTCATGCCGCCTAGGGAATTCCCATCAGGGTTCCGACCTAGAACTCCGGCCGCGCCTGGGACAATACGCCGCCGATCCGCACCGGGCTGACGCGACGGGCGAGGCCGGTCGCGGGATCGGTTTCGACCGCGACGCCGCACAATGTCGCCTCGCCTTCGGCCGGCGTGAAGCGGCCATTGGAGATGCCTGTCAGGAAGCGGTTGACCGGCTCTTCCGGGTCGACGCCGATGACGGAATCGAAATCCCCGCACATGCCGGCATCCGCCATCAGCGCCGTGCCGCCCTTGAGGATGCGCGCATCGGCGGTGGGGATATGGGTGTGCGTGCCCACCACCAGGCTCACCCGCCCGTCGAGGAAATAGCCCATGCCCTGGATTTCCGAGGTTGCCTCGGTATGAAAATCGAGGATGATCGCATCAGCCTGCTCGCCCAGCGGACAGGCGGCGACCGCTGCCTCGACCGCCCGGAACGGATCGTCCGCCGGGCCCATGAACACCCGCCCGAGCGCGGTGATCACCAGCACGCGATAGCCGCCCCGCGTCTCGATCAGCGTCGCGCCGCGGCCCGGCGTGCCGGGGGCCATGTTGATCGGCCGCAGCAGGCTCGGCGCGCGCTCGATATAGGTCAGCGTGTCGCGCTGGTCGAAGGCATGGTCGCCCAGCGTCACCACGTCGGCGCCCGCCGCCTTCAGCGCCTCGTAATGCGGCTCGGTGAGCCCGCGGCCATGGCTGGCGTTCTCGCCATTGATCACCACGCAATCGAAGGAATAGTCGGCGATCATGCCGGGCAGCCGCTCGCTCACCCCGTCCCGGCCCGAGCGGCCGACCACATCGCCCAGAAACAATAATTTCATGCGGACAATGCTTTCATGCCGCCTCGCCATTGTCCATGAAATGGCGAATGCCCTCTTCCGTCACCACCGCCTGCAGCGGCACGTCGTGCAGCTCGCGGGGCAGCACGGGCATTTCCTGCGCGGCGAAGGCATAGCCGATGCGCCGGACCGGCTTGCTCAGCGCGGCCATTGTCCGGTCGTAATAGCCCGCGCCATAGCCGAGCCGCGTGCCCGTCCGGTCGAAGGCGAGGAGCGGCAGCAGTACCACGTCCGGCTCGACCAGCGCCGCATCGTCTGCGGGAGCCAGCGTGCCGAAACCATTGGGATAAAGTGGCGCATCATGCACCCAGAGCCGCATGGCGAGCGGCTTTTCACGCGTGACGACCGCCGGCAGGCAGATGGGCTGCCCCCGTTCGGCGAGCCAGAGCAGCAGCGGCCGGCAATCCATCTCGTCGCGCATCGGCCAATAGGCGGCGACGATCGCGCCCGGCTCCAGCGTTACGTCTTTGGCGAAATGCGCCGCCGCCCGGCGCGATGCTTCCTGCCGGAAATCCTCCCCCAGCGCGGCGCGGCGCGCGCTCGCCTGCTCCCTGAGCAGCGCCTTGGTCCTGTCGGTATCGGCATCGGCCATAATGCGTCTGGGAAAGGATATGGGGCGCGGTCAATAAGGTGCCGCCCTGGCCGTGGGACATGCGATCCCGGGAACCTACTCACGTAGGTGGGCGCCGTATGTCCGGACCCACGGGTCCGGTCAGGGACAGCTCCCTTCAGGATCGATAAGGCCCCGGGGATATTGAAGTCCTCACGCACCGGGCAGCTATCGTCATATAGGCGCTTCGCACCGGCGACGCAAAGGGCGTTAGCGGAGGATTCAGCATGGCGCAATTGCGCCGCCGCCATTCAGGACCCGTTCACGCCTGAGGTCGCATTGACGAGGCTCGAAAGGAAATTTCGGGAAAACCTCGGGACACCTGCCATGCGCAGCTTCATCGCTTCGGCCTTCGTCATCGCCTTCGTGCTCATCGGCCAGCAATGGGTCGCCAAGACGAGCGAGGCGGCCGGCCTGCCCGCGGCGCCGGTGACGACCGCCGAGTAGGCCGGGCCGGCGTGCTGCGCCGGACGCGCCTTCGTTGCCAGCCGAGTTCAGGACGCCCCGCGCGGGAAGCTGAAGAAGCTGCCGCGCAGCAATATGCCCATGGCCGTGTTGTCGGTCAGGCTCCAGTCCTTATAGTTGCCGAGCCTTTCATAGCACCCCTCGTGCAGCGCCACCGGCACCAGCATCCCCGGATTGCCGGGATCGCGCACGAAATAGAGCCCGGCCGAATTGCCGAAGCCGTTGTCGCAATCGGAATAGAGCTGGCCGGGGCCGCCGCTCAGCCGGATCGACCGGATGTGGCAGGCCTCGATCTCGGGCTCCCGCATCGACGGCGGCTGTACGGAAACCAGGATCACTTCCTGCCCGACGGCAAGGCCCACGCTGCCGAGGTTCGGCACCGCCAGCGCCCGCGCCCCGGCGATCAGCCGGGAGAGCCGCAGCCGCGCCCGGTCGCGGCTCGGCGCATCGCCCTGCGGCTGGAAGGTCGCGAGCGCCAGCCGGGTGCGGTCCTGCGGCACGTCGATGGCGTAGCTGGCGGCGCCGGCCCCCCTGGAAACCAGGTCGCGATAGGAGTGGACGGTGCACTTGTCGAGCGGCTCGATGAAGTTCGACCGCCGGTCCGAGCCAGTGTCGATCACGCCATGCGCATTGGTGTAAAAGCTGGTGGTATCCGCGCCCAGGAACCAGCCGTTGAGCGCCCCGCCATTGCGATAGACGGTGCCCGGGCAGCTCATTTCGACGCCGGCCGAAAGGATGCGCTGCACCATGGCGTCGCTGATCCCGAGCGCCCTGGCGCCCTGGCGCAACGGCCGCCAGTCGTCGGTCGGCCCGATGATCGCCGCATAGGCAAAGCCCGACCACAGCGCCAGGATCAAGCCGATCCCGGCAGCCCAAATTCTTTTCACTTCGATTTCCCCTCGAAAGCCATGACCGGGGGTGTGCTCCGGCCGCACGACGCTGGCGAAATCTTGCTTGGAGGTTACATTTCGGTAAAGGGGAACCTTAAGGCGGCATTAACGTTTAATGCCCTTCGCCGCCGTATTTCTGCCGCGTGTTGCAGCTTTTCTGTTTGTTTCCGGCAAAAATCCGGCGTCTTCGGTCAGCTGTTGGGCAGGCCGGTATCGTCGATCGCCGTGGCGATCGATTCGATCTTGCGCGCGGCCTCCGACAGCTGCTTGGCGAATTTCTGCTCGATCTCCTCGGTCTCGGCGGCCATCGCCTCGCCGGCGCGGGTCAGATCGGCAACGTCCTGCCGGAGCTTCTGGATTTCGGCCTGCGCCTCGTAAAGTTCGTCGAGCGCCGCGATCCCCGCCATGACGGTAAGGCGGTTGTCGCCGATCTCGCCGAAGCTGCCCCGCAGCTGGTCGATCTTGCGGTTGAAGCTTTCCGCCAGCATTTCCAGATGCGGCTCCTGCCCCTCGTCGCAGGCCATCCGGTACTTGCGGCCGTTGATTTCGACATTGACCTCGGGCATTCGGCTCTCCCCTTCGCGGCCCCGGGACATACCGTCCTATTTGGCCAGCACCTGCCTTACCGTTTCCATGGCGTCCACCAGCCGCCGCGACACGTCGGCGGCGCTGTCGTCGAGCCGGCGCGCCTTGGCGTTGGCCTTGTCGAGCTCGGTGGCGAGCCGCGCCCGCTCCGCCGACAGGCGCTGCGTATCGAGCTCGATCCGCGCATGGGCCCGGACCCGCCCGTTGAGCGTCCTGACGCTCGCCTCGAGGCGCCCGATGGCGCGGTCGAACCGCGCCGCCGCGCCGGCAAATCCCCCGTCTTCGCTCGTATCCGCCACTCGCTTCGCCTCGGCTTGCTTCACCTTGACCGTTTCCAGCAAAAGTGGACGCTTTTGCGGTCGGGAAACGCTGCGGCTCATCATAGCCCCTGCCCGCGCCGCCGCAACAGCCCGCGGCAGGCCCCCGCCGGGCGCATCCAAACCCCGGCCGCCCTATCATTGACACGTCACGCCAAGCTGCTATGCCTCACGCGGCCCTCGGAGGAGGCTCCGGAGGCGGCAAATGCGGCACTCGCCGCCCTGACGGGAAGCCCCAGAGATCCTCATGACAGACCAGGCGATCGACCAGGTAAACGCCCAAGTCACCCCCGACGACATGGCCAATGCGATCCGCTCCTTGGCCATGGATGCGGTGGAAAAGGCCAATTCGGGACATCCCGGGCTGCCCATGGGCGCCGCCGACGTCGCCGTCGCCCTCTTCACCCGGGTCATGAAATTCGATCCCGCCGATCCGCACTGGCCGGACCGCGACCGCTTCGTGCTCTCGGCCGGCCACGGCTCGATGCTGCTCTATGCGGCGCTCTACCTCCTCGGCTACGAGGACATGACGATCGACGAGATCAAGAATTTCCGGCAATGGGGTTCGCGCACCCCCGGCCACCCCGAACACGGCTTCGCCGCCGGCGTCGAATCCACCACCGGCCCGCTCGGCCAGGGCATCGCCAACGGCGTCGGCATGGCCATTGCCGAGGCGCACCTCGCCACCGAATTCGGCAAGGACCTCGTCGACCACCATACCTGGGTGCTGGCGGGCGACGGCTGCCTCATGGAAGGCATTTCGCAGGAAGCGATCGCGCTTGCCGGCCACCTCAAGCTCAACAAGCTCACCATCATCTGGGACAATAATCACGTCACCCTCGACGGCGCGCTCGAGGACGAGGATTCGACCGACCAGATCGCCCGCTTCCAGGCGGTGGGCTGGCACACCATCGCGGTCGACGGCCACGACCAGGACGCCGTGGAAAAGGCCCTGCTCGAAGCCAAGCGGAGCGACCGGCCGACCATGATCGCCGCCCGCACGACCATCGGCTTCGGTGCCCCGACCAAGGCCGGCACCGCCAAGGCCCATGGCTCGCCGCTCGGCGCCGAGGAGCTGGCCGGCGCCAAGCAGAAGCTCGGCATCACCTATCCGGCCTTCGTCGTCCCCAACCAGATCATCGACGCCTGGCGCAAGGCGGGCAGCCGCGGCGCCTCGGCCCGTGCCGAATGGCAGCAGCGGCTCGACGCGGCCAATGCCGAAAAGCGCGCCGAATTCGAGCGCCGCGACCGCAAGGAGCTGCCGGCGGGCTATGCCGGCGCCATCGACGCCTTCAAGCAGAAGGTCGCCGCCGACAAGCCCAAGATCGCCACCCGCAAGGCCAGCCAGAACGCCCTCGAAATCATCAACGGCGTGCTGCCCGAGACGATCGGCGGCTCGGCCGACCTCACCTCGTCCAACCACACCAATACCAGCCAGACCCTGCCGATCGCGCCGGGCGACTATGCCGGCCGCTATATCCGCTACGGCGTGCGCGAGCACGCCATGGCCGCGACGATGAACGGCATCGCGCTGCATGGCGGGCTGATCCCCTATGGCGGCACCTTCCTGACCTTCTCGGACTATGCCCGCCCGGCGATCCGCCTCTCCGCCCTGATGCGCCAGCGCGTCATTTACGTGATGACGCACGATTCCATCGGACTGGGCGAGGACGGCCCGACCCACCAGCCGGTCGAGCACCTCTCCGCGCTGCGCACCATTCCCGACCTGCTGGTGCTCAGGCCCGCCGACGCCACCGAAACCCTCGAATGCTGGCAGATCGCCATCGAGAGCAAGGACCAGCCCTCGCTGCTCGCCCTGAGCCGCCAGAACCTGCCGGCCCTGCGCAATGAATATGTGAAGGAGAACCTGTCGGCCAAGGGCG
This sequence comes from Devosia sp., assembly GCA_035547675.1. Lineage (GTDB taxonomy): Bacteria > Pseudomonadota > Alphaproteobacteria > Rhizobiales > Devosiaceae > DASZTU01. The sequence continues at coordinate 27,495 of DASZUI010000269.1, read as the reverse complement.
CCTATGTCATCGCCGGCGATCCCAACGCCGACATCGTGATCTTCGCCACCGGCTCCGAGGTTTCCATCGCCGTCGACGCGCAGAAGGCGCTCGCCGCCGAGGGTATCGCCAGCAAGGTCGTCTCCGTGCCGTCGCAGGAGCTGTTTTTCAAGCAGTCGGACGCCTATCGCGCCGAGATCATCGGCCGCCCGCGGGCGCGCGTGGCCATCGAGGCAGGCGTGCGAATGAGCTGGGACCGCTTCCTCGGCGAGACCGGCCGCTTCGTCGGCATGCACTCCTTCGGTGCCTCCGCCCCGATCGATGCGCTCTATGACCATTTCGGCATCACCGCCAAGGCGGTTGTTGAAGCGGTCAAGGCACAGTTGTAAGAAGCCGCCGCCTTCCTCTGAATCCCCCCGCCGTCAAGGAGCCTCCCATGGCCGTTCGCGTCGCAATCAACGGTTTTGGCCGCATCGGCCGCCTCGTCCTCCGCGCCATCGTGGAATCCGGTCGCAACGACATCGAAGTGGTGGCGATCAACGATCTCGGCCCGGTCGAGACCAATGCGCATCTGCTGCGCTTCGATTCCGTGCATGGGCGCTTTCCCCATGAAGTGAAGGTCACCGGCGACGTGATCGATGCCGGCAACGGGCAGAAATTCAAGGTCACGGCCGTCCGCAACCCGGCCGAGCTGCCGCACAAGGACATGGGCATCGACATCGTCCTAGAATGCACGGGCATCTTCACCGCCCGCGACAAGGCGGCCGCCCATCTCGAGGCCGGCGCCAAGAAGGTGATCGTCTCGGCCCCGTCCGACGGCGCCGATTACACGCTGGTGATGGGCGTCAACGACAAGGGGCTCGCCCGCGAGCACATCGTCATCTCGAACGGCTCCTGCACCACCAATTGCCTGGCGCCGGTCGCCAAGGTACTGCAGGACACGGTGGGCATCCGGCACGGCTTCATGACCACGGTGCACTCCTATACCGGCGACCAGCCGACGCAGGACACGCTGCACAAGGACCTCTACCGCGCTCGCGCCGCCGCCCTCTCCTCGATCCCGACCACGACCGGCGCCGCCAAGGCGATCGGCCTCGTCATCCCCGAGCTCAAGGGCAAGCTCGACGGCTCCTCGATCCGTATCCCGACCCCGAACGTGTCGCTGATCGACCTCAAGGTCTCCGCCGCCCGGCAGACGACCAAGGAGGAAATCAACGACGCCTTCGTGAAGGCCGCCGGCGACGGCCCGCTCAAGGGCATTCTCGCCGTGACCGACCAGCCCAATGTGTCGCACGACTTCAACCACGACCCGCATTCGGCGACCTTCCATCTCGACCAGACCAAGGTCATCGACGGCGAGTTCGTGCGCGTGCTGGCCTGGTACGACAACGAATGGGGCTTCTCCAACCGCATGGCCGACGCCGCGGTTGCCTTCGCCAAGACGCTCTGACGGCCGTTCCGGGCCGGCGTTTCGATGTGGGGTTTGGGCTGGGGCGTGCTGCTGGCGGGGCTTTCCCTCCTCGCCGCCGCGCCGGCCCTCGCCGCTGCCTTCACCGACCCGGCGACCGGCTTTGCCGTCGAACCGCCCAAATCCTTCACCGTCCGGCCGGTGAAATCGCCGACCTATGACATCGCCGTACGGATCAATTCCCTGACCGGCACGCCGCCGCTCGGCCCGGGCACCAATTACCTCTGCCAGATCGGCTACAAGGCCGCACCGGCCAATGCCGCCCTGTCGCAGGAGGAGATCAATCTTTCCGTGCAGCGGCCGGAATGGGTGGAAAACGTCGCCGCTGCCCTGTCCCGCAGCTTCGACATTACCGGCAAAGGCACGTTCTGGCTCGACGGCGCCACCGGCGTCGAGCTCGTCGGCACGCCCAAGGACATGACCGCGGCCTCCGCCATCTTCATCTCGCTGATCGACACCCCAACGGGCCGCACCACCCTCAACTGCGCCACCCGCCCCGACGCCATGGCCGCCGCCCTCAACGTCTTCCGCCTAATCCGGGCGGGTATCACGCTGCCCGCCGATCCCAGATAGCCAGAAAACTGGATTCCCGCTTTCGCGGGAATGACGCGGTGGATATGGCACGCGCTTGCGCCGCCACCGACGTCATTCCCGCGAAGGCGGGAATCCAGTTTGACGTGCGCGCTGCCCATCCTTCGAGGGTCGCTTCGCTCCCACCTCAGGATGAGGTCGGTGTTTGTTTCACGACCTCATGGTGAGGTGCGAGGTGTAGCCAAGCCTCGAACCATGGGCAACGCGCGCCCCACCTGCCCACCTCCAAAATCCGGCCCAGCCGAATGGCTGGTTGCCGGTTTGTTCACTTCCCGCTTGGTACCTTACGCGCCGAACCTTAGACTTGGGCCAACATGGCAAGCGTGCGAATCATCGGCATAGACCCCGGCCTGCGCCGCTGCGGCTGGGGGATCGTGGAGAGCGAGGGTAACCGGCTGCGCTTCGTCGCAGCCGGCACCATCACGCCCGATGTGAAGCTCGGCCTGCCCGAGCGGCTCCGCCTGCTGTTCGAGGGCCTCTCCGACCTGATCCGGCGCCACCAGCCGCACGAGGCCGCCGTGGAGGAAACTTTCGTGTCCGCAGGCGCGCGCTCGGCCCTACAGCTCGGCCAGGCGCGCGGCGTGGCGCTGGTGACCCCGGCCGCGCTCGGCCTGCCGGTCGGCGAATATGCCGCCAACCTCATCAAGAAATCGGTCGTGGGCGCCGGCCATGCGGACAAGGCGCAGGTGCAGATGATGGTCCGCGTGCTGCTGCCCCAGGCCGAATTCGACGGCGCCGATGCCGCCGACGCGCTTGCCATTGCCATCTGCCACGCCCATCACCGCAGCGCTGCCCGCCTCAGGATCGCCGGATGATTTCCAAGCTCAAGGGCCTCGTCGACGGCTTCGGCGACGATTATGTCGAGATCGATGTCGGCGGCGTCGTCTACCAGGCCTTCTGCTCGGCCAAGACCATGGCGACCCTGCCGCGCGTCGGCGAGGCCACCGTCATCTTCATCGAGATGATCGTGCGCGAGGACATGATCCGGCTTTACGGCTTTTCAACCGAAGCCGAGAAGGCCTGGTTCCTGCTGCTGACCACCGTGCAGGGGGTGGGCGCGCGCGTCGCGCTCTCGATCCTCTCCGTGCTCGCCCCCGGCGAGCTCGCCAGCGCCGTGGCGCTCGGCGACAAGGCCATGGTCGGCCGCGCCAATGGCGTCGGCCCAAAACTCGCCATCCGCATCGTCACCGAGCTCAAGGGCAAGGCGCCGGCGCTCGGTACCATCGACGCCGGCAGCCTGCAGGCCGCGCTTGGCGATGGCGCAGCGCGCGGCAATGTCGCCGACGCCGTCTCCGCGCTCGCCAATCTCGGCTATTCCAGCGCCCAGGCGTCGGCGGCTATCGCCCGCGTCGTCGCCAGGGAAGGCGAGGACGCCGCGACCGAAAAGCTCATCCGCCTGGGGCTGAGGGAATTGAGCGCTTAGCCTTGCGAAGCGGGAGCATCCTTACTAGCTTAGCGCGGTAAGGAAAGCACGAGAGGTAAGGAATGATCGCGACGTTGACATCGAAAGGGCAGATGACCTTGCCAAAGGCAGTACGTGACGACCTCAAGCTCAAGCCCGGCGACAGGATTGATGTCGTCAAAGAAAATGGTCAGTACGTTTTGCGGCCGCGCAACAAAAGAGCAGTCGATCTTTACGGTATTCTGGGCGAGCCACCGGCAGGCAGGGGCATGACTGTCGAGGAAATGGACGAAGCCCTGGGACAGGCCTTGACCGAAGACGACGAGCGCATTCGTGCTGGGCGTTGATACGAACGTTATAGTCCGCTTTCTCGCCATTGATGACGACAGGCAGACGCCGATGGCCGGGCGTTTTATGGCGCGCGCCGAAAACCAGCCAGTCAGGATCGCATTGATCGTTATCGTCGAGGCATTCTGGGTGCTGACCAAGACAAAGAAATTCCCTCGAGCGCGCGTGTTCGCAGCCTTCCGCGATTTGCTACAAAGCAGTCAGTTCGTCATCGAGGAAGCTGAACTGGTCGCTCTGGCCCTCGAACAGGCCGAGGCCACGGGAAGCGACTTGGCCGACGCCTTGATCGCCCTGCTCAATCACCACGCCGGTTGCGAAGCGACCGCGACCTTCGACGCAGACGCCCAGCGCTTGGAACACATGATCGCCGTCGAGGCTCGCCTGTGACCTCCCTCACCTCCGCCGCCGCGGGCCGCGACGATCCGCTCGATGTCTCGCTCCGCCCTTCGGGCTTTGCCGAATTCATCGGCCAGGCCGAGGCGCGGGCCAATCTCGAGGTTTTCATCGAGGCGGCCAGGCGCCGCAAGGCGCCGCTCGACCATGTGCTGTTCGTCGGCCCGCCCGGCCTCGGCAAGACTACGCTGGCGCAGATCGTCGCCCGCGAGCTCGGCGTCAATTTCCGCTCGACCTCCGGCCCGGTGATCGCCAAGGCCGGCGACCTCGCGGCGCTCCTCACCAATCTCGAGGAGCGCGACGTGCTCTTCATCGACGAGATTCACCGGCTGAACCCCTCGGTCGAGGAAATCCTCTATCCCGCCATGGAGGATTTCCAGCTCGACCTCATCATCGGCGAGGGCCCGGCGGCGCGCTCGGTGAAGATCGAGCTGGCGAAATTCACCCTCGTCGGCGCCACCACCCGCGCCGGCCTGCTGACGACGCCGCTGCGCGACCGCTTCGGCATCCCGATCCGGCTCAATTACTATACGCCCGAGGAATTGGTGCGGATCGTCGAGCGCGGCGCCCGGCTGCTCGGCGTCGGCATGGCGCCCGACGGCGCCATCGAAATCGCCCGCCGCTCGCGCGGCACGCCGCGCATCGCCGGACGCCTGCTCCGCCGCGTCACCGATTTCGCGCTGGTCGACGGCGCGAGCGAAATCACCCGCGCGGTCGCCGACAAGGCGCTGCTGCGCCTCGATGTCGATGCGCGCGGGCTCGATCAGCTCGACCGGCGCTATTTGAACACCATCGCCGGCCATTATGGCGGCGGCCCGGTGGGCATCGATACCCTCGCCGCCGCCCTCAGCGAGCCGCGCGACGCGCTCGAGGAAATCGTCGAGCCCTATCTGATCCAGCAGGGCTTCATCCAGCGCACGCCGCGCGGACGCCTGCTCACCGCCCTCGCCTTCCAGCATCTCGGCCTCGCCGTCCCGCAGGGCTTCACCGGACTGCAAGCGAGCCTGTTCGAGGACGAAGAATGAGCCTCCCCGAGCGCATCATGCTGAGCTTCGTCGTCGGGGCGAACCGCTTCAATTACCGCACCGCCGCCATCATCGTCCGCGACGGCCATGTGCTCGTCTGCCGCGAGGATGACGACGATTACGTCATGCTGCCCGGAGGCCGCGTCGAGATGGGCGAGACCAGCCATTCGGCCATCATCCGCGAGATCGCCGAGGAGCTGCACGCAACCGGCAATATCGGCCCGCTGGTCTATACGGTCGAGAATTTCTTCGAGCGCGAAGGCCAGCGTTTCCACGAGCTCGCCGCCTATTACCGCGTCGACCTGCCCCCCGATTTCCCTTTCCGCGCCGAGGGCGTCGCCTTCGAGACCTTCGACGAGGGCCATCTGCTGCGCTTCTCCTGGCTGCCCCTGACAGGCCCCGCGCTGCGCGAGGCCAATCTGCTGCCGCGCTGGATGATCGACCGGCTGGCGCGCCTGCCGCCGGCCACCGAACACCTCGTCATGCACGAGCTGCCGTGAGCGCCGGACCAGCCATGCCCGAGCCCTTCCGCTTCAGCGTCCGCGTCTATTACGAGGACACCGATTTTTCGGGGAACGTCTATCACGCCGCCTATCTGAAATTCCTCGAACGCGCGCGCACCGAATTCCTGCGCGCCCATCGCGTGCATCATTCCGAACTGGCGCTGGAGGGCATCGCCTTCGCGGTGCGGCGGATGGAAATCGAGTTCGAGGCCGCCGCCCATATCGACGACCTCCTCACCGTACTCACCACGCCGGCCGGCGCCACCGGCGCAAGGCTGCTGCTGGAGCAGTCGATCTGGCGCGGCGACAAACGGCTGGTCGAGGCGAGACTAACGGTGGTGGCCATCACCACGGCCGGAAAGCCGGCGCGGCTGCCGAAACTGGTGCTGGCTTTGGCGGAGTGAAAACTGGATTCCCGCCTTCGCGGGAATGACGACGAGAGTGGGGCACGGCCTTCGCCAAAACCACGACCGCATTCCCGCGCAGGCGGGAATCCAGGTTCAGCGACAACCTCGAAAGATCGGCGCAGCTACGTCCGGAACGCCGCCTTCAGCCGCGCCATCTGGTCGGCGACGCCGTTCTCCGGTCCGCGTGCCGGCGCGACGGCGATGCCGCGTTCCAGCCGGTCGAATTGCAGCACGCGCTCGAACAGCCGATCGCCGCGGTCGATGAACGCCTTGAGGCGCGGCGGCATGCCCTCGAAGCCCGGCCCGCCGCGTTCGGCCGGCGTGGTGGAGAACTTGACCTTGGCCTTCTCGACGCGGGCGTTCTCGGCGCTGATCTCGCCCTCGTTCACGGCGCGCTGCAGCAGCAGCCAGGAGGCGAGCTGCATCAGCCGCGTGGTGAGGCGCATCGATTCGGTGGCGTAGGAGAAGGAGGCCTCGCGCGGCAGGCTGCGACTCTCGTCGCGCCCGTCGCCATCGAGATAGGAGGCAACCTCCTCGATCAGCCCCATGCCTTCGCGGTACAGCAGGTCGAAGCCGCCCGAGGCAACGATGCGCGGCCCCAGGGCGATGGCATTGCTCTTCTCGTTCGGCTCGGTCACGTTCGCATTCCTTGCGCCATGATCGAATGCTACGCCTTTGGCAGGCGTCCGTCACGCCCGCCATGCCATAACTCTTGCGCAAGCCTTAACGCCGCCTGCGCTTCGCCGTCCGTCTCCCTGCATAAAAGAAAAGAGCCGTAAAACACGGCTCTCGAAGTTAACAGGGAGGCGTCAAACAGAGGGAGAAACCGCTCTGCAAAGTCCAGAAACACTGGACAGTTTTAAGTTAATGCGAATGTCTTAATTGCTGATTAACAGGACTCGCTTTCTTAACCCTACCGGGCGCCGGCGGTGGAAAGCCGTGGCTCAGAACTTGAAAAGCGAATCCGCCACCGAGCGGCTCTGCTGCCGCGCCGCGATCGCCTGCCGCAGCCGCGCGATCTCCGCCTCGAGCAGGGCAATGCGCTGGCCCAGTTCCTCGACCGACATGGTATCGATCGGCATGCCCACCTCATGGGCAATTGGCTTCTTGCGGTCGTCTTCATCCATGGCGGCCTCCTGAGTTTGCCGCCAGCATCGCATCGCGCCCCTTGCCCGGCAAGCTTGGCCGGCTCAAACTCGCCGCATGAGCACACCCGACCGCACTCTGCCTCAGCGCATGCTGGCCATCGCCATCGCAACTCCCGGTGGACCGGAAGTGCTGCAGCCGGTGCGCGAGCCCGTGCCGCAGCCGGGCCCCGGCGAGGTGCTGATCCGCGTCGCCGCCGCGGGCATCAATTCGCCCGACCTGCAGCAGCGCCGCGGCTCCTATCCGCCGCCGCCCGGCGCCTCGCCGCTGCCGGGGCTGGAAGTCGCCGGCGAAATCGCGGCACTTGGCCCCGATGCCGGCCGGTTCGCGCCCGGCGCCAGGGTCGTCGCGCTCTGCAATGGCGGCGGCTATGCCGAATATGCGGCCGTGCCGGAAGGCCAGGTGCTGCCCCTGCCGCAAGGCTGGAGTTTCGCCGAAGGCGCCGCACTGCCCGAAACCTATTTCACCATCCAGCAGACCCTGGTGATGCGCGCCGACCTCGCGCCGGGCATGCATGTGCTGATCCATGGCGGCGCCGGCGGCATCGGCGGCGCGGCCATCGCCATTTCGAAGCTCCATGGCGCCAAACCCATCGCCGTCGTCTCGTCGGCGGACAAACAGGCCTACTGCCTGCGGCTCGGCGCCGTGGCGGCCATCGACCGGACCCGCGAGGATTTCGTCGCGCGCGCCCGCGAAATCGCCGGCGGCGGCGTCGAGCGCATCATCGACATCGTCGGCGGCGAGACCCTGGCCCGCAATCTCGAGGCGGCGGCGACCGAGGCGCATCTGCTGCTCCTCGCCGCGCTCTCCGGCGCCCACGCCGATATCAATACCGGCTACATCGTCGGCAAGCGGCTGACGCTGCACGGCTCGACCCTGCGGCCGCAGCCGCCTGAGGTGAAGGCGGCCATCGCCGCGAGCCTGATGGAAAAGGTCTGGCCCGCCCTGTCGCGCGGCGAGGTCGAGAAGCCCGCCGTCGAAACCTTCCGGCTGGAAGAGGCGGCCGAGGCGCACCGCTCGATGGAGCGGCCCGCCCATTACGGCAAGACCGTGCTGGTCACGGATTTCGGGCGCAATTTGCCGGCCTGAGCGGCCGCTCATGCCTAACAAATCGGAAATCCATTGCGGCACGGGCTCCGTCACCCTATATTGCGGGCATTCCCCCTCAGCATGATGCACGAGGCGGAGCGCACCGGAAGGCCCCGGCGCGCCCCAGAAGGAGATATTACCCATGAGCACAGCTCTTCTCATGCCCAAGGCGACCGCCGTCTGGCTGGTCGACAACACCTCGCTGAGCTTCGAGCAGATCGCCGCCTTTTGCGGGCTGCACCCGCTTGAGGTGCAGGGCATCGCCGACGGCGACGTCGCGGGCGGCATCATGGGCGTGAGCCCGATCCAGAACGGCCAATTGACGCGCGAGGAAATCGCGGCCGCCGAAGCCGATCCGAACTACCGCATGAAGATGAGCGAGCCCAAGGTGCGCGTCGCCCAGTCCAAGCGGAAAGGGCCGCGCTACACCCCGATTTCGCGCCGCAACGAGCGTCCCAACGCCATCAAATGGCTGCTCAAGAGCCATCCCGAGCTCAAGGACGCCCAGATCATGCGGCTGGTCGGCACCACCAAATCCACGATCGAATCGGTGCGCGAGGGCACGCACTGGAACTCGGCCAATCTCACCATGATGGACCCGGTGACGCTCGGCCTCTGCTCGCAGATCGACCTCGACCTCGAAGTCGCCCGCGCCAGCAAGGGCGCCGTCCCCGGCGAGGAAGTGGAACAGGGCACCATGCTGCTCACCGCCGAGGAAGCCCTCGCCGGCGCCAATCGCGCCCATCCCGGCGCCCTCGCCGCGGACGAAGGCGAGCGCACCGAGCACGAAGAGGAACTCCACGCCGACTCCGTCTTCGCCAAGCTCAAATCCCTGCGCCGCGACGACGAGGAATAACCAGGCATTCGCCTGGACCTGAATTTCGATGCGGATATGTAGGGCGGCTCGAAAGGCCGCCCTGCTGCTTTGGAGGCCTGAAACTGGATTCCCGCCTTCGCGGGAATGACGTCGATGGTGGGGCGGACCCCTGCCAAATTTCCAGGTCATTCCCGCTAGACGTCGTCATCCCGCGAAACACGTCGTCATTCCCGCGAAGGCGGGAATCCAGTTTGAGGCCATTGACACAACCGGCCCGTCCGGGTGGGAATGCGGTCCCGCCTTCGACGAACCTGCCGGATGAGCCCGCTTTTCATCGTCATCGCCGTGCTGGCCGTGTTCGCGGCCGGCCTCTCCAAGTCGAACTTCGCCGTCAGCCTCGGCGCGGTTGCAGTGCCGCTGCTGGCCGTGGTCATGCCGGCGCGCGATGCGGCCGGCATGATGTTGCCGATCCTCTGCTGCATGGATGTGGTCGGCGTGCTCATCTATCGCCGCGAGGTCGACTGGCGCGTCTATTGGATCATGCTCCCCGGCGCGCTGATCGGCACGGCGATCGCCTGGCTCATCTCGGCCCATGTGACCGAAGCGGCAGTGGGGCTCGCCGTCGGCATCATCAGCCTGCTCTTCGTGCTCGATGCCTGGCTGCCGCTGAGGAAGAAGCTCGAAGGCGTGCCGGCCTCGCGGCCCTGGGGGACGTTCTGGGGCGCCGTCGCCGGCTTTACCAGCTTCATCAGCCACACCGGCGGCCCGCCCTACCAGATCTACGCCGTGCCGCTGAAACTCCGGCCCGTGCTGTTCGCCGGCACGACGGCGGTGTTTTTCGCCACCGTCAACTACGTCAAGCTGGTGCCCTTCTACTTCCTCGGCCAGCTCTCGGTTGCCAATCTCGAGCTCTCGGCCGCCCTGCTGCCGGTCGGGCTGATCGGCATGGCCGCCGGCGTCTGGCTGGTCAAGCGCGTCAGCGCCGCGTTCTTTTACCAGCTCGCTTATGTGCTGATCTTCCTGCTCGCCCTCGACCTGATCTATGAAGGCATAAAGGGGATCTGGTTCGCATGAAGCTGACGCTCGACCACATCGCGCTGCTGGTCCGCGATCTCGAGGAAAGCGCGCGCTTCTACACGCGCCTGCCCGGCATCCGCGAAGTGCCCAATCCGATGGGCGGCGATTTCATCCGCTGGTTCGAATACGGCAACGGCCAGCGCTTCCATATGCAGGCCGGCGACATCTCGAAAACCCATGTCGAGAAGCAGACTCATTTCGCCTTTTCGGCCGACGATTTCGACGCCGTGCTGGCCGAGATCGAGGCAAAGGGCTTCGCTTTTTCCGACATGAAGGGCACCCCCGGCGCCGTCAATCGCCGCCCGGATGGCATGCGCGCCATCTTCCTCCAGGACCCCAATGGCTACTGGATCGAGATCAACGACAGTAGGGCCGTGTAGGTGGCCCATCCTTCGACAGGCCCGGGATGAGGGAGGTACAGGCTTCCAGGCCCTCATGGTGAACCTGTCCAACCATGGGTCGTGCGCTCCCTACCTGCCCTCATGCGGGAAATCCGGTCCAGGCGAATGCCTGGAATAAAAAAAGGCCGGGCCCAGGCCCCGGCCTCATAAGGCCTCTGATGGAGTGCTGTCAGGCGGCAGTCCGCCTTTGCTGCCTCATGAGTTCGTCCTTGACTTCGAGCTTCCTGCGCTTCAGCGCGGCGATGAGCATGTCGTCATGGCTGAGATGTGCCATCTCGGCCTCGATCTGTCGCTCAAGCTCCTGATGACGCCGTTCCAGCGCGGCGATGTGGCCTTCAGTCGTCATGACAACTCCTTTCCAGCTTCAAGAACCGCCTATCGTCACAAAAAATTCACGGCAAGTCGATGGCAATCCCGGGCGGTGGAAAACCGGATGCAAATCTTTTGTCCTTAGGCTAACCCAGAAACGGGATGAAACACCGATCGCCGGGGCGAACCGGAATTCCATGCTACCGCTGACCAAGGAACAGGAAGCAGCCCTGGGGCTCGAATTGGCGGCCAAGCGGCAGGAGCATGCCGACCTCGATGCCGCCATCCAGACGCTGGTCGCCTCGAGCGTCGCCGACCAGATGCTGGTGCAGCGCCTCAAGAAGCGTAAGCTCGCGCTCAAGGACCGCATCGTCCAGCTCGAGCAGATTCTCCTGCCGGACATCATTGCCTGAAGGTGCCATGCTGACCCTGCCGCCCGTCGCCATCGTCATGGGAAGCCAGTCCGACTGGCCCACGATGCGATGCGCCGCCGAAACGCTCGATGCCCTCAAGATCGAATATGAGACGCGGATCATCTCCGCCCATCGCACGCCGCGCCGGCTCTATGAGTTCGCGGCCGCCGCCAAGGCCGACGGCTTCAAGGTGATCATCGCCGGGGCGGGCGGCGCGGCGCACCTGCCGGGCATGATCGCCGCGCTCACGACCCTCCCCGTCTTCGGCGTGCCCGTCCGCTCCAAGGCGCTCTCGGGCCAGGACAGCCTGCTCTCCATCGTGCAGATGCCTGCCGGCGTGCCGGTGGGCACGCTCGCGATCGGCGAGGCGGGCGCCACCAATGCCGCCCTGCTCGCCGCCGCCGTGCTGGCGCTTTCGGATGCCGAGGTCGAGACCGCGCTCGAAACCTATCGCCAGGCGCAAAGCGCCGCGGTCGCCGAATTTCCAAGCGACGACGATGACCGTTGAGCCGCTGCCGCCCGGCAGCACCATCGGCATTCTCGGCGGCGGCCAGCTCGGCCGCATGCTGGCGCTCGCCGCCGCCCGGCTGGGGATGAAGGCGCATATCTATTGCCCCGATCCCGAAAGCCCCGCCTTCGACGTCACGCCGCGGCAGACGGTCGCCGCCTATGACGATTTCGCGGCGCTGGCCCGCTTCGCCGATTCGGTCGACGTCGTGACCTACGAGTTCGAGAACGTGCCGGCCGAAACCGCTGCCGCCATCGCCGGGCACGCCCCGTTGCGGCCGGGCGCCCGGGCGCTGGAAATCGCCCAGGACCGCCTCAAGGAAAAATCCTTCATCGGCGATCTCGGCCTGCCGGTGGCGCCTTGGCGCCCGGTGGCAAGCCTCGGCGAGCTCGGGGCGGCGCTAGTAGCACTCGGCACGCCCGCCGTGCTCAAGACGACGCGGCTCGGCTATGATGGCAAGGGCCAGCGCATCATCCGTGATGCGAGCGAGGCGCCCGCCGCCTTTGCCGCCCTCGAACCGAAACCGCTGGTGCTCGAGGCTTTCATTCCCTTCGACCGCGAAATCTCGGTGGTCGTGGCGCGTGGCGGCGACGGCGGCGTGGCCGCCTTCGAGCCGGCCGAAAACGTCCACCGCAACCACATCCTCCACACTAGCACCGTGCCGGCCGCAATTTCGCCCGCGCTCGCGGCGCGAGCCGTCGAGGCGGCAACCCGCATCGCCGGCGCCCTCGATTATATCGGCGTACTCGGGGTCGAGTTTTTCGTTTCCGGCGACGGCCTGCTGGTCAACGAGATCGCCCCTCGCGTCCACAATTCCGGCCATTGGACGGAAGCCGTCTGCATCACCGACCAGTTCGAGCAGCACATTCGCGCCATTTGCGGCTGGCCGCTCGGCGACCCCTCGCGGCTCGCCCCGGTGGTCATGGAAAACCTGATCGGGGAGGAGGCGCTCGGCCTTGCCGCGCGTCTCGGCCCAGGCATCCGCCCCCACCTCTACGGCAAGCGCGAGGCGCGGGCGGGGCGCAAGATGGGGCACCTCAACCACGTCCGGGAACCGCGCTCGCACGGCTGAGTTTTCCTGCAGCTGGCTGTGGACATCGATGCGGCGATCTGCTATTCACCCCGTCCACGGTGACTGGTCAGCCAGTCGGCGCCGGTATTTTTGTGGCGCTTCCATCCAACACTGATGATCCGGTTCGAAAGGGCGGTTGACGCTTGCAAGTAGTCGTTCGCGATAACAATGTGGATCAGGCGCTTCGCGCCCTGAAGAAGAAGCTGCAGCGCGAAGGCGTCTTCCGCGAGATGAAGCTTCGCAACTACTACGAGAAGCCCTCCGAGAAGAAGGCGCGCCAGAAGGCCGAGGCCGTGCGCCGCGCCCGCAAGCTTGCGCGCAAGCGCGCCCAGCGCGAAAGCGGCCTGCCCGCCCCAGCCGCCGCGCGTCCGCAGCCCCGCGCGTAATTCCGCCATCGAATTTGCGAACGCCGCTCCTTCCGGGGCGGCGTTTTTGCTTGTGCGAGTCGCCCAGCCATTCGGCTGGACCGAACTTTCGAGGTGGGCACGTAGAGAGCGCGCGGCCCATGGTTCGAGGCTCGGCTATGCCTCGCACCTCACCATGAGGCGGTGGAAGTAACTCCGACCTCATCCTGAGGTGCGACCGAAGGGAGCCTCGAAGGCTTTGAGCCGTGCCGAAGGCCAAATCGATCCGGTGGATCGATTTGAGGCGAGAAGGCCATGAGGGCTATGCCCGAACGGCTGGGCAGCGCGAGTTCTAGGTGCCCATCGGGAAAGGCCAGTCCAGGCGAATGCCTGGTCGGGCGGGCGCGCGCGGCCCATCCTTCGACAGGCTCAGGATGAGGTCGCGCTGGCTATGGCACCCCCCTACTCGACCTCATGGTGAGCCTGTCGAACCATGGGCAGCGGGCGCTCTACGCGCCCGCCTCGAAAGGTCAGTCCAGGCGAATGCCTGGTCGACAGGCCCAGGATGAGGTGGTGCTGGCTAATGGCGCCGCCACCCGCTCGACCTCATGGGCCGCGCGCGCTCTACGTGCCCGTCGCGAAAAGTCAGTCCAGGCGAATGCCTGGATCCGACAGCGTCTTCTCGAGCGCCATGGTGAAGACTTCCTGCGGCTGGGCGCCGCTCATGGCGTATTTCTGGCCGAAGACGAAGAACGGCACGCCCTGGATCCCCTGCTCGGCGGCGTCGCGGGCCAGTCGTTCGGTGATCGCCAGCTCTTTGGGGTCGTTGACCAGCCGCAGCGCCTCGGCACGATCGAAGCCGTGCTCGGCGGCGATATCGGCGAGCACCTCATCCTCGTTCACCGGCCGGTGGTCCAGGAAATAGGCCTTGGCGAAGGCATTGGAGAGCGCATGCTGCGTCGCGTGGTCCTTGGCGAGGCGCACCAGCGTATGCGCCTTGGCGGTGCGGAAGACGCGCGGCTGCTTGGACAGATCGAGATCGATCCCCGCCTTCTTCGCCTCGCCCTCGACCCGCGCCCACATCTCCTTGGGATCGCGGCCATAACGCTGCCGCAGCATGGGGCCGACCTCATAGCCCTCGGGCGGCACATTGGGATCGAGATAGAAGGGATGCGTCTCAATATCGACGCTGACATCCTCCGGCAGCGCGGCAACAGCCTTGTCGAGCCGGGCGATGCCCACCAGGCACCAGGGGCAGACCACGTCGGTGAAGATATCGATCTTGAGAGTCTTGGGCATGAGGCGATCCAAACTGTTTGCCGCCAAGGTGGATTTGCCCCGCACGCGCCGCAAGAAGGCACCTGAAGGTAACCGGAAGGATAATCCGTGCCCGTCATGGATTCCGGCCTTCGCCGGAATGACGTCGGGGTGGAGGCAAGGCCGTGCTCAATTCCACCGCGTCATTCCGGCGAAGGCCGGAATCCAGCAGCGCGCGCTGCCCACTGCCATTCGGGCATAGCCCTCATGGCCTTCTCGCCTCAAATCGATCCACGGGATCGATTTGGCCTTCGGTACGGCTCGAAGCCTTCGAGGCTCCCTTCGGTCGCACCTCAGGATGAGGTCGGAGTTACTTTCACCGCCTCATGGTGAGGCTTTGGAGCGGCCCGAAGGGCAAATCGCTCCTGTGGAGCGATCTGAGCGGAAAAGGCCCGGAGAGCTATGCTCGAAGGTCAGGCGCAGCGACCCTCGAACCATGGACAGCGCGCACCCTACCTGCCCAGCTCGAGAAATCAGGTCCAGCCGAATGGCTGGGGCTAGTGGCCCAGCGATTTGACGATGTCCTCGGTCATCTTCTTGGCGTCGCCGAAGAGCATCATGGTGTTGTCGCGGAAGAACAGCTCGTTCTGCACGCCGGCATAGCCGGTGGCCATGCCGCGCTTGATGAACAGCACCGTGCCCGCATCCTCGACATTGAGCACCGGCATGCCGTAGATCGGCGAACTCTTGTCGGTCTTGGCGGCCGGGTTGGTCACGTCATTGGCGCCGATGACGAAGGCCACGTCGGCTTGGGCGAACTCGGAATTGATGTCCTCGAGCTCGAACACCTCGTCATAAGGCACATTGGCTTCGGCGAGGAGCACATTCATGTGGCCCGGCATGCGGCCCGCCACCGGATGGATGGCGTATTTGACCTCGACGCCCTCGGCCTTGAGCAGATCCGCCATCTCGCGCAGCGCATGCTGCGCCTGGGCGACGGCCATGCCATAGCCCGGCACGATGATGACCTTGCCGGCATTCTTCATCACGAAGGCGGCGTCCTCGGCCGAGCCTTGCTTGACCGTGCGCGTCTCCTCCTCGCCCGCCGCGGCGGCGCTCTCGTCGGCGCCGAACCCGCCCAGGATCACGGAGATGAAGCTGCGGTTCATCGCCTTGCACATGATGTAGCTGAGGATGGCGCCCGACGAGCCCACCAGCGCCCCGGTGATGATCAGCGCCGTATTGCCCAGCGTGAAGCCGATGCCCGCCGCCGCCCACCCCGAATAGGAATTGAGCATGGAGACGACGACCGGCATGTCGGCGCCGCCGATCGGGATGATCATCAGCACGCCGAGCACCAGCGCCACGATCGTGATCAGCCAGAACCAGAGCGGATTGGAGGTGAGGAAGAAGGTGACGATCAGCGCCACCAGCACGATGCCGAGCACGATATGGAGCGCATGCCGGCTCGGCAGCAGGATCGGCTTGCCGCCCATGCGGCCGGAAAGCTTGAGGAAGGCGATGATCGAGCCGGTGAAGGTGAAGGCGCCGATGGCGACGCCGATGCTCATTTCGACGAGGCTTTCGGCGCGGATGCGGTCGCCCTCGAGAATGCCGAAGGCCTGCGGCGCATAAAGCGCGGCGGCGGCGACGCAGACGGCGGCGAGGCCCACCAGCGAGTGGAAGCCCGCGACCAGTTCCGGCATCTGCGTCATCTTGACGTTGCGCGCCAGATAGGCGCCGATGCCGCCGCCGATCACGATCCCCGCCACGATCAGCACCCAGGAGAGCACGTCGGACGGGCCGGTGACCGCCAGCGTCGTCAGCACGGCGATCGCCATGCCGATCATGCCGAGCGTATTGCCCCGCCGCGAACTCGCCGGGCTCGACAGCCCGCGCAGCGCAAGGATGAACAGGACGCCGGCGATGAGATAGAGCAGCGCCGCGAGATTGGCAGAGATCATGACGCCTTAGCCCTTCTTCTTGTACATCGCCAGCATGCGCTGGGTGACGAGGAACCCGCCGAAGATATTCACGCTGGCCAGGATCAGCGCGAAGAAGCCGAAGACCTTGCTGGCGATGTTGGCGTCCGCGGCAAGATGCGCGCCCACCGCGAGCAGCGCCCCCACCACGATCACCGAGGAAATGGCGTTGGTGACGCTCATCAGCGGCGTGTGCAGCGCCGGCGTCACCGACCAGATCACGAAATAGCCGACGAAGATCGCCAGCACGAAGATCGAAAGCTGGAAGATGAAGGGATCGATCATCGCTTAGTCTCCGGTCTTCGGGGGTTCGGACTTGGAGGGGTTGGGCGTTTCCGATTCCCCACCGGCCGGCTTGGCAGCCTTGGGCGCGCGGGCGCGCGGCGGCGCCTTGGGCTTTGCGGAAGCGGCGGCCGGCTTGCCGGTCTTGGTGGCGGCGCCGCGCTTGGCCGGCGGCTTGGCAACCGGCGGCTCCATTTCGGCAGGTGCGGCGGGCTTGGGCTGCGCCGCCTTGCGGGCCGCAGGCTTGCGCGCGGTCGCCGGCTTTTCGGCCTTGACGGGCAGCGCCGAGGCCACTTCGGTGCTCGGCACGCTTGCCGCGGGGGCGGCCGGGGGCGTTGCCGCGGATGCGGCGGTCGCCGCGCCCGGCTTGGGCAGCAGATTGGGATGGACCACGGCGCCGTCGCGGGTCAGCAGCGTCGCCTTGACCAGTTCGTCGTCCCAGTTGATGGCGAAAGCCTTGCTCTTCTTGTCGAACAGCGTCTCGATGAAGGCGTAGAGATTGCGCGCGTAGAGCTGGCTGGCCGAACTCGGCAGGCGCCCGGCGAAATTGGTGTAGCCGATGATCGTGACGCCATTGGGCGTCGTGATCGACTGCCCCGGCGAAGTGAGCTCGACATTGCCGCCGCGCTCCGCCGCCAGATCGACGATCACCGAGCCCGGCGCCATGGACTCGACCATGGCGCGGCTGACCAGCTTCGGCGCCGGCCGGCCCGGGATCAGGGCGGTGGTGATGACGATGTCCTGCTTGGAGATATGGCCGGCGACGAGCTCCGCCTGCGCCGCCTGCTCCTCCTTGGTGAGTTCGCGGGCATAGCCGCCCGAACCCGAGGCATCCTTGAGCGCATCGGTCATGATGAACTTGGCGCCCAGCGATTCCACCTGCTCGCCCGCCGCGGCGCGCACATCCGTCGCCGTCACGATGGCGCCCAGCCGACGCGCCGTGGCGATCGCCTGCAGGCCCGCAACGCCCGCGCCCATGATGAAGGCCTTGGCCGGCCGCACCGTGCCCGCCGCGGTCATCATCATCGGGAAGGCCCTGTCGAAGACCGCCGCCGCCTCGATCACCGCCTGGTAGCCGGCGAGGTTGGCCTGGCTGGAGAGAATATCCATGACCTGCGCGCGGGTGATGCGCGGCATGAATTCCATGGCGATGACTGTCGCGCCGGCCTTGCCGAGCGCGGCGATCTCCGCCTCGTGGCCATAGGGGTCCATCCCCCCCACCACCAGCGCGCCCTTGGCGATACCGAAAAGCAGCGATGCCTCGGGACGCCTGACCGTCAGCACGATGTCGGCACCCTTGAGCGCCGCAGCGGCGTCGCCGACGACCTCGGCGCCCGCCGCCTTGTAGTCGGCATCGGGGAAACGAGCCAGCACCCCCGCCCCGGCCTCGATGGCCACGCTGTTGCCCAGCGCGATAAAGCGCCCCACCGTCTCGGGAGTCGCCGCCACGCGGGTCTCCCCTTCCGTGCGCTCCCGCACAATTGCGATCTTCATCGAACTCTCCAGGAAGTCGGTGCCGGCCTCAGGCCCGGCGGGTCAGCTCGCCGCCGCCGGAATCATCGGATGGACGACGATGAAGAGCAGGATCAGCACCACCAGGCACGCCGCGATGGCCCATTTCACCAGGCCCGTAAAGCGGTGATACATCGCCTCGTGCGCCGGATAGTCCATCTCCGGGACAGTCCCGTCATCGACCGGGCCCGCGTCGGCATGGCCGTGCCCGGCGATGGAGTGGGATGGGGTGGGATTTCTGGCCATGGGATTCCTCAACGACAGGCAAAGATCGGGCAGGCAAGGTCGGACGCGGTCAGCTCCGGCCGGGCTCGGTTGCCGCGAGCTCGTCGATCAATCCCTCGATCATCGACAGCCCCAGCGACCAGAATTCGGGATCCCGCGCATCCAGACCGAACGGCTTGAGCAGCTCCGAATGGTGCTTTGACCCGCCCGCCTTCAGCAGCTCGAAATAACGCGCCGCGAACCCCTCATTCGCCCTCTCATACTGTGCGTATAAGGAGTTCACAAGACAATCCCCGAAGGCATAGGCGTAGACATAGAACGGGCTGTGAATGAAGTGCGGGATATAGGCCCAGAACACCTCATAGCCCTCATTGAGCCGGATCGCCGGCCCCAGGCTTTCGGCTTGTACCTCGAGCCAGATTCGGCCCAGTTCCTCGCTGCGCAGCTCGCCCTTGCGCCGCGCCCCGTGCACCTCGCGCTCGAAGGTGTAGAAGGCGATCTGCCGCACCACCGTATTGAGCATGTCCTCGACCTTGGAGGAGAGGAGCGCGAAGCGCTGCTGCGGCGTCGCGGCATTGTCCAGCAATGACCGGAAGGTGAGCATTTCGCCGAATACGCTCGCCGTCTCGGCGAGGGTCAGCGGCGTAGGCGCCATCAGCGCGCCCTGGGGCGCCGCGAGCCGCTGGTGCACCCCATGCCCGAGCTCGTGCGCGAGCGTCATCACGTCCCGCGCTTTGCCGAGATAGTTCAGCATCAGATAGGGATGCGCCGAAGGCACGGTGGGATGGGCGAAGGCGCCCGTCGCCTTGCCGTCGCGCACCGGCGCATCGATCCAGCCGGAATTGAAGAACGGCCGCGCTTGTTCGGCCAACTGCGGGGAGAAGCGGCCATAGGCGGCAAGCACGGTATCGACCGCGCTCTGCCAGCCGAATGTCCGGTCGTCGCTCGCCGGCAGCGGCGCGTTGCGGTCCCAGCTGTCGAGCTTGTCCTTGCCGAACCATTTGGCCTTCATGGCGTAATAGCGATGGCTGAGCCGCGGATAGGCGGCGCGCACGGCCTTCTGCAGCGCATCGACCACTTCCGGCTCGACCGAATTGGCCAGGTGTCGGCTGTCGGCCATGTCCCTGAAGCCGTGCCAGCGGTCGGAAATTTCCTTGTCCTTGGCCAGCACATTGGTGATGTGGGTGAACAGCCGCTCATTGGCGTGCAGCGTCTTGGAGAGGGCGTGGAAGGCCGATTCGCGCTTCTTTGCGTCCCGCTCGGACATCAGGTGCAGCGTCGCCTCGAGGCCCAGCTCCTCGCCCTCGACAGTGAACTTGAGCCCCGACAGCGTCTCGTCGAACAGGCGATTCCAGGCCGAGGCGCCGGTCGTCGATTTCTCGTGGAACAGCTCCTCCACCCGGTCCTCGAGCTGGTAGGGCTTGGCCTTTCTGACTTCCGTGAACCAGGGCCGGTAATGCGCCAGCGCCGGATCGGCCGCAAAAGCCGCCTCGAGCACCGCCTCGTCGATCCGGTTCAGCTCCAGCTCGAAGAAGATGAGTTTGGTCGAAAGGTCGGTCAGCGCCTGGCTGACATCGCCGAGGAACTTGGCCCGCTCGGGATCGGTGGTCTGTTGCGCATAGCGCAGATAGGCGAACGAGCCGAGCCGCCCCGTCAAATCGGTCAGCGCCTCGATGCGCTTGACAGCGGCCACCAGCCCGCCATCGCGCGCCAGCCGCTCCAGCCTGCCCTTGTAATCGGCCTCGAAGGCTGCGGCTTCGGCGGCGGCCCGCTCGAGATCGGCCTTGAGCTCGGGCGAATCAGGACCGGGATAGAGGTCCGACAGATCCCATTCCGGCAGCCTGCCGAATTCGTTGTGCCCGCGCGGGCTCGCGGCTTCGGTCATGTCTTTCTCCTTGGCGACGACGGACCATAGCAGCGCGTGCAGCAGGCTCAAGCCGTCAGGCGCGTTGCGGGGCGAGGTGGGCGCTCGCAGTACGAACCTCATCCTGAGCCTGTCGAAGGATAGGCCGCCCCACCGGCTCTCGGAGCTTAAGACCCGCTTAACCCTAGAGTTTTCATGCTCGACGGAACCCCGGCGAATCGCCGCCGGGCCCGAGTGCTGGCTGTTCATGGCGCGTATCCTGATCGTCGACGATGATGCCGAGGCGCTGCGCCATGCCGCCGCTGCCGCTTGCTCCCTCGGCCATGTGGTGGTGACGGCCGCCGGCGGCGAGGCGGCGCTGGCCCTGCTGCGGAACGACCGGCTGCTCGAAGCCGTGCTGCTCGACCTCGTCATGCCCGATCTCGACGGCATGGCCGTGCTCGACGCCATCAAGCGCGACCATGCCGGCCTCCCCGCCATCGTCATGGCCCCGCCCGATGCCGCCTCCGCTGCGCTGCGCGCCGGCGCCGTCGATTTCGTCGAAAAGCCGGTCGGCTCGGTTCGGCTCGGGCTTGCGCTCAGCAACGCGCTGCGGCTGGCCGAACTCGAAGCCCAATTCCGGCGCGCGCCGGCCGACGGCACAGCGGATTTCATCACCACCGGCCCCGCCATGGCCCGCTTGCGCGCGAGCCTGCCCAAATTCGCCCGCAGCAGCCTGCCGCTGCTCATCGAAGGCGAGCCGGGCACCGGCCGCGAGCATTTTGCCCGCCAGGTGCACGCGGCCGGCCCGCGTCGGGCGAAGCCCTTCGTCATCTGCGACGGCGAGCCGGACGACCTCGATGCGTGTCTGCTCAGGGCCAAGGGCGGCACCCTTTTCGTCCGCGAGATCGGCCGCCTCTCCCCCACGATGCAGCGCACCTTGCTCGGCTTTCTCGAAACCGGCGCCATCCGCCAACCCGGCGCGGCGCGACCCACCCGGCTTGAGGTCCGGCTGATCGCCAGTTCCGCCGTCCGCCTGGTGGATCTCGCCCGCGCCGGCGAGATCGAGCCGCGCCTGTTCGACCGGCTCAACGTGCTGCCCGCCTTCCTGCCGCCGCTGCGCGAGCGCCGCGAGGATATCCCGTTCCTGGCCCGCCGCTTCCTCATTCGCCATGCCGCCGGCATGGGCCGGCGCATCACCGACATTTCGCCGGCCGCCATGCAGCTGCTCGCGGCCCATGACTGGCCGGGCAATCTGCGCGGCCTCGAGCGGGCGGTGCGCTGCGCCGTGGCGCTCGCGGCGTCCGCCGGGCTGGAGCCGATCGATTTCCCCGAATTGCTGGCCGCGCGGGACGGGCGCGACGGGCTAGCGGAAGCTGTACGAATTCCAACCCCGGTTTCAGAACCCGTTCAGCTTGAGCGCGTTACTCCTGCGTACAAGCAAACGGAAGGAGCGGGCGCTGCGCCCGATCGCTTCCTCACAGCCGCGGGCGAGGTCGTCGGGCTCGCCGAGATCGAAAGGGAGCTGATCCTGTTCGCTCTCGGCCGGCATGGCGCCCATATGACGCGGCTCGCGCGGACGCTCGGCATCGGGCGATCCACGCTCTACCGCAAGCTGCGGGAACTGGGCCTCGACGGCGGCGCTATGGACAGCGCCGCCGGCGAGCCGGCAACGGCCGCCCGGAAGCGCGCGGGCGTGGGATAGACCGCCCGCCGGCGGGCAAAGTTGCAGCGACGCCACAACGCCGATTCACAAAATTGCGAGGCGTTGTCAGGGTTAACTTTTGTGAGGTAAGCCAGTTTTCATGCGCAGCGAGCCACCGGCAGGCTCTCCTTCCGCCCTCCCCGCATGAAAATTGGCCCGGATAACCTGGCCTTGTGACTGGCCTGACGACTGGAGCTCAAATGCGTAGATTGATGATGTGCCTGGCGGCGGGGGCGTTCATCGCAGCGGGAGCCGGTGTGGCCGCCGCGCAGGAAACGGTCACGGTCAACGGCGCCGAGGCGACACGGGTGGTCATCGCGCCGCCGGACTCGCCGGTTGCCGAAATCATCAAGCAGCGGCTCTCCGCCGATTATTACGGCGCCGTCCCGACGAGCCGCGCCTATGCCGATGCGCAAAAGCTCTATTTCTTTTACGGGGCCCGCCATTTCGAGCCGATCTGGCTCGCCAAGCAGGCCGATGGCAGCGAGAGCTTCTCGCCCAACGCGCTCAAGCTGATCGACGTCTTCAAGAATGCCGCCTCGGAAGGCTTCAATCCCTCCGACTATCTGACGCCGGCGCTCGACGTCTCCGCCGCGGGCACCGACCCGCAGAAGCTCGCCAATCTCGAGACCGCCTTCTCCGAATCGGCCATCCGCTACGCCCACGACGCCTATATGGGCCGCATCGCGCCCGAGGACGTCTCCAACGCCATCGACCCCGAGACCAAGGACCTCGACGCCGCCGACGTGCTGACCCAGCTCGCAAGCAGCGGCGATCCGGCCCAGGTGATGGCCTCGCTCGATCCGCCCGGCCATGAATTCCAGGCGCTCAAGGCTGCCCTCGCCCGCTACAACGAAGCCGACCAGGCGACCCCGATCATCATTCCTCCCGGACCCACGCTGAAACCGGGCATGAAGGACAAGCGCCTGGCCCTGCTGCGCCAGCGCCTCAACGTCGCCGCCCCCGTGCTGGCCGACGGTCAAGCCGATACCTATGACGACGATCTCGTCAGCGCCGTCACCGACTTCCAGTCCAATGCCGGGCTCACGGCCGACGGCATCGTCGGGCCGGCGACGCTCGGTGCGCTCAACAATGTCGGCGGCAAGATTTCCCGCGAGGACATCATCGCCAATATGGAGCGCTGGCGCTGGCTGCCGCACGATCTCGGCGATTTCCACGTGCTCGTGAACATCCCCGAATTCCGTGTCGCCGTCATCGAGAACGACCAGACGGTGTTCTCGACCCGCGTCGTGGTCGGCAAGCCCGCGACCCCGACCCCGCTGTTCTCGAATTCGATCAAGAACATCGTCGTCAATCCCTATTGGAACGTGCCGGCCTCGATCGTCGCCAAGGAAGTGGCGCCCGACATGCTGCGCAATCCCGGCTATATCGACAGCCAGAACATGGAGATCGTCTCCGGCGCTCACGTCATCGACGCCTCGGCGATCGACTGGGGCAATGTCACCCAAGGCAATTGGCACTACACGCTGCGGCAATTGCCGGGGCGCGGCAATGCGCTCGGGCAGATCAAGTTCCTCTTCCCCAATCCGCACGACGTCTACCTGCACGACACTCCGTCCAAGTCGCTCTTCGCCAATGCGGTGCGCGCCTACAGCCATGGCTGCGTACGCGTGCAGAACCCGATGGATTTCGCCAACGCCCTGCTCAAATACGAGCCCGGCCTCGATGTCGGCATGCTCGAATCCATGTTCGGCTCGCGCGAGCGCTGGGTGAACCTCAAGACGCATGTGCCGGTGCACATCGCCTATTTCACCATCCGCGCCGATGCCGACGGCAATCTGCACTCCTATGCCGACATTTACGGCCACAACAAGCGCCTGATCGACATGCTCGAAGGCAAGGCCGGCGCCGTCGCCCATTCCAACACGCCGATCGTCGCGGGGGTGTAACCACCATCCGGCCGGCCCCCCGGGCCGGTAACCTGTCGTTAAGACTTTGGCCTTGGTTCAGCCCGGTTTTTCCTTTAGAAATCCCGCCACTGACGTGATCGCACAAGGGCTTGGGAGAGCGTTAGCGTTAATTGAGTCTTTCGGACTCGGCGCTAGCATTTCCCCGTAAAGCGTGTTCGGCAAGCCGCCGAACGGCTGTTCCACGAGCGGCTGCAGCAGGTCCGGCGCCGTTCGCCGGACGGCAGGCCGGAAGGCGCGCTGGATGCCAGGGCGGGTGGTGTTGGGAAAAAGGCTGCTGGATTGGCGGGAACTGGGACGGCTCGCGCTGGCGCTTGCCATGGCCCTTGTCCTGCTGCTGCCGCCCACCGCCCTGCCCGTCAACGCCGAAATGGGCGACCGCACGCTCTATCTCTACCACACCCACACGCATGAGACGGCGCGCATCACCTTCAAGCGCAACGGCGTCTATGATGCCAAGGGGCTGCAGCAGCTCGACTGGTTCCTGCGCGACTGGCGCAACAACCAGCCCACCCAGATGGCGCCGCAGCTCTTCGACCTGGTCTGGGAAATCTACCAGAAATCGGGCGCCACCCAGCCGATCAACATCGTGTCGGCCTATCGCTCGCCGGTCACCAACGCCTATCTCCACTCCCATTCGGCGGGCGTCGCCAACAACTCCCAGCACATGCTGGGCCACGCCATGGATTTCTTCATCCCCGGCGTGCCGCTGACGCGCCTGCGCCAGGTGGCGATGCAGCAGCAGGTGGGCGGCGTGGGCTTTTATCCCACCTCCGGCAGCCCGTTCGTCCATGTCGATGTCGGCACGGTCCGCGCCTGGCCGCGCATGACCCAGGCGCAGTTGCAGGCGATCTTCCCCGACGGCAAGACGCTGCACGTGCCCACCGACGGCAAGGTGCTGTCGCAGGCCGGCTATGCCTATGCCGAGGCGCAGTGGAACCAGTGCCACGCCGTACCCTGCTCCAACCCGGCCGCGCTGCAGGGCGGCGCCGCCGCGCTCGGCCGGACGACCATGGTGGCGGTGGCGACCACTTCGGCGACGGGCAAGACCTTTGCCGACATCCATGCCGGGGTGAATCCCGGCGATCCCTCGATCCGCAATCCGGGCGCCTATGTGCCGCCCGCCGGCGACGAGGAAGAACTGGCCGATGCCCGCGAGCCTGCCGGGCCGCAGGAAACCGCCGTCGCCACGATTGCCGTCGCCGCCCCCGTGCCGCTGCCGCGCCCGGCCGGGCTCGAGCCGGTCGGACGGACCGCGAGCGTCGACGACCCGACGCTGATTGCCGCCGCCCAGGTGCCGTTCGACAAGCTCTTCCCTTCGGCCTATGACGACGCGGCGCCGCCCCCCGCCGGCAAGCCCGCTGCACCGACCGAGCCGGTGCCGCTCGCGCCGCTGCCCCCCAGCGAAGCGCCGATCCCGGCCCACAAATCCTATGACATGATGGTGGCGACCGGCGAATTCGACCGCAGCGGCAAGCCGCAAAACGCCGTAGCGGCCATCGCCTCGATCGAAGAGCCGCCCGCCCCCGGCGGCAGCGACGCGGCGCTCGGCTATGCGGCCGCGGCGCCGGCCGGCGTGGCGGAAAGCCAGCTTCAGGCGATCATCGAAAACGAAACCACCGGCGCCATCGGCGCGCGGCCGGGCGGTACGGCGCTCACCAATTCGGTCGGCTCGCCGCTCGGCGCCGATGCGCTCAAGAGCTATGCAGCCCTACGCCGCAGCCACCAGAACATGCCGCCGCCGCTCACCGCCAAATTCGCGATCCGCGAAGCCCGGCTGGTCGCGCCCGGCCTCGATGGCGCGCTGATTGCGCCCGTCGCCATGACCTCGGCCGGTTTCGCCGTCTTCACCATGCCCGCGGCCCGCGACATCAGCCCGGCGACCGAATTGGGCGCAATGGTTGCCCATGTTTCGTTCCGTCCGCAGACCGCCTCGGTCGGCGATGCCGGCTTCGTGCGGACCTCGCTGCTGGTCGCCTCGCGCTGACCGGCGCCCTCATTTTGCTTTAGTCGAAGACCCGCCCGCCGCAATTGCAACGGAATTGCATGGGAAGCGGTTCATCCGGTTGCATCGGACCGGCGCCACCCCTAGATTTCGCCAAATCCCCCCGGCCGGCAAAGGATCGGCATGACCGACAAGCCGCTGACCCCCCTGCTCGACGCCATCGACAGCCCCGACGCGCTCAAGACGCTGAGCCGCGAGCAGCTCCGCCAGCTCGCCGACGAGCTTCGCGCCGAGATCATCGACGCGGTTTCCGTGACCGGCGGCCATCTCGGCGCCGGGCTCGGGGTCATCGAGCTGACCGTGGCGCTCCACACCGTGTTTTCGACCCCGCACGACCGCATCGTCTGGGACGTGGGCCACCAGGCCTATCCCCACAAGGTGCTGACCGGCCGCCGCGATCGCATCCGCACGCTGCGCCAGAAGGACGGCCTGTCCGGCTTCACCCGAAGGGCGGAAAGCCCCTACGACCCCTTCGGCGCGGGCCATTCCTCGACCTCGATCTCGGCCGGGCTCGGCATGGCCGTGGCAAGTGGGCTCAAGGGCGAGAAGCGCCATGTCGTTGCCGTGATCGGCGACGGCGCCATGTCGGCGGGCATGGCCTATGAGGCGATGAACAATGCCGGCGCGATGGATGCCCGCCTCATCGTCATCCTCAACGACAACGAGATGTCGATCGCCCCGCCCACCGGGGCGATGAGCGCCTATCTGGCGCGCCTCGTCTCCGGTCCCGCCTATCGCGGGCTGCGCAACACCGCCAAGCAGATCACCAAGATCCTGCCGCCGCTGGTTCATCAGCAGGCGCGCAAGACCGAGGAATTCATGCGCGGCTGGTGGACGGGCGGCACGCTATTCGAGGAGCTGGGCTTCTATTACGTCGGCCCCATCGACGGCCACAATCTCGATCACCTGCTGCCCGTGCTGCAGAACGTCCGCGACACCGCCGATGACGGCCCGGTGCTGGTGCATGTCGTCACCCGCAAGGGCAAGGGCTACGAGCCGGCCGAGAACTCGGCCGACAAATATCATGGCGTCTCGCGTTTCAACGTTATCACCGGCGCGCAGGCCAAGGCGCCCTCCAATGCCCCCTCCTATACCTCGGTCTTCGCCGAAAGCCTGATCGGGGAGGCGCAGCGCGACGAGCGGATCGTCGCCGTCACCGCCGCCATGCCCTCGGGCACCGGGCTCGACAAATTCGCCGAAATCTTCCCGGCCCGCACCTTCGATGTCGGCATTGCCGAGCAACACGCGGTGACCTTTTCGGCCGGTCTCGCCGCCGAGGGGCTGAAGCCGTTCTGTGCGATCTATTCGACCTTCCTGCAGCGCGCCTATGACCAGGTGGTGCATGACGTGGCGCTGCAGCACCTGCCCGTGCGCTTCGCCATCGACCGCGCCGGCTATGTCGGCGCCGACGGGCCGACCCATGCCGGCAGCTATGATTCCGCCTATCTCGGCGCCATACCGGGC
>DASZUI010000268.1:0-22860 GCA_035547675.1 Devosia sp. | reverse complement strand
CGACCCTAACCTTGGCAAGGTTATGCTCTACCCCTGAGCTACACCCGCGCCCCAACACGCCGGTGCCGCCGATTGGCTTGGCAGCACCGCGATGCGCGCCTATATGCCTAATCGAATTGCTGATTGCAACCCTAATCTCGGGCTTTCTCCGTGCCCTCAAAAACCCTCGGTTTTGGGGCTTGCATGGGCAGAACCCAGCGTCACAATAGGCGGTCATATCCGCCAGAAGGGCAGCAAATGAACGTCAATGTTTCGGGCGCCGCCGCCAATCCGCCGCCGGCCGATCTCATCAGGGAGTCCTCGGATCGCGCTTTCCGGGCCGATGTGATCGATGCCTCGCTGGAGGCGCCGGTGATGGTCGATTTCTGGGCGCCCTGGTGCGGCCCCTGCCGCCAGCTCACCCCCAGCCTCGAAAAGGTGGTGAACGAGAAGGGCGGCAAGATCCGCCTGGTGAAGATCAATATCGACGAAAATCCCTCGATCGCCGGCCAGCTCGGCATCCAGTCGATTCCGGCCGTATTCGCCTTTGCCGGCGGGCGGCCGGTCGATGCGTTCCTGGGGGCCATTCCCGAGAGCGAGGTGCGCCGCTTCGCCGACAAGGTGATCGCCGCAGCCCCGGCGGGCCGGCCGGCGGCCGGTTCGCTCGAAGAGCAGATCGGGGAGGCGCTGTCTGCCGCCGAAGAAGCGTTCAAGGCCGGCGATCTCGGCCAGGCGGCGCAGATTTACGGCATGGTGCTGCAGCATGCGCCCGAAAACGCCAAGGCGCTTATCGGCATGTCGCGGGTCTATCTCGAGGCGGGCGAAATCGAACAGGCGCAGGCGACGTTCGACATGGTGCCGGAAGCCGAGCGCAAGGGCGAGGACTACCAGTCGCTCGCCGCGGCGCTGAAGCTCAAGAGCGAGGCGGCCGACCTCTCCGGGACGGCGGCGCTCGAGGCGCAGGTCGCGGCCAACCCGGACGATCACCGGGCGCGCTATGATCTCGCCGTGGTGCTCAACGCCAAAGGCCGCCGCGAAGAAGCCGCCGAAGCGCTGATCGCCCTGATGCGGCGCGACCGCACCTGGAACGACGACGGCGCGCGCAGGAAGCTGCTCGAATTCTTCGAGGCCTGGGGGCCGAAGGACCCGGCGACGCTGCGCGGCCGGCGGCTGCTCTCGGGCCTGCTGTTCTCGTAAGACTGGGGGCGCTTCCGCACCGGAAAAGGGATTCCGCTTTTCCTCGAAGCGCTCCGGGAAGGGTTCCGATGGCCAAGCGCCCCGCCTCTATTGCCGATCTGCCGCAGGCGATCCCGATCTTTCCCCTGAGCGGGGCGCTGCTGCTGCCTTTCGCGCATCGGCCGCTCAATATCTTCGAGCCGCGCTATGTCGAGATGGTGGATGCCGCGCTGCGGACCGACCGGCTGATCGGGCTGATCCAGCCGCAGGACACCTCGGTGGAAAGCCCGCGCGGCCGGGCGCCGCTGCAGCCGGTGGGCTGCATCGGCCGGCTCACCCATTTCGAGGAGCATGGGGAGGGCGGCTATTTCATCATCCTCGAAGGCATCTGCCGCTTCCGGCTGAAGCAGGAGCTGACGGTGATCTCGGCCTATCGGCAGGCGTCGTTCGATGCCCTGCCCTTCGCCTCCGATTTCGAGCGCGGGCACGGGGCGGACGAGGTCGACCGGAAGCGCTTCGAGAAAATGATGCGCGACTATGCCGATTTCGCCAATATCGACATGAACTGGGACGAGATCGCCAAGACGCCGACCGCCGATCTCGTCAATTTCTGCTGCATGGTCAGCCCCTATGGCGCGGCGGAAAAGCAGGCGCTGCTCGAGGCCGGCTCGCTCGAGGATCGGGCGGAGACGCTGATCGCCATGGCCGAATACGAAATGGCACGGGGCGGCGCCGGCGCGCCGCTGCAATAATGGCCCGCCCGCTCGAGATCGACCGCCAGGTGCTCGAAATGCTGGTCTGCCCGCTGACCAAGACGCGGCTGACGCTCTCCGCCGACGGCACCGAGCTGATTTCGGTCGCCGCGCGGCTCGCCTTCCCGATCCGCATGGGCGTACCGCTGCTCAGCCTCGACGAGGCGCGCGAGGTCGATCCCTCGGAATTCGAGCGCAAGCTGCCGGATCTGGGGGACGAATAACGACGGTCTGAGCTGTGACTGGATTCCGGCCTTCGCCGGAATGACGGCGCATATGTAGCACGCCCACTGCCTCAACCCCGACGTCATTCCGGCGAAGGCCGGAATCCAGAAGCAAGCGCAGCGCCTGTTGCTGGACTCCGGCCTTCGCCGGAGTGACGTCGGTGTGAATTGCGCGGTCCGAGGCGATTAAGGCATCAGCTGGCCGCCGTTCACCTCGATGACCTGCCCGGTCACGTAGCTGGCGAGCAGGTTGGAGGCGAGGAAGAGATAGGCGCCGACGCATTCTTCGGCGGTGGCGGCGCGGCCGGCGGGGATGGTGGCGATCATGGCGGCCATCTGGGCGTCGGTCGAATAGCGCTCGTGGAAAGGCGTGGTAATGACGCCGGGCGCCACGGCGTTGACCCGCACGCCGTCCTTTATCCATTCCTTGGCCATGCCGCGCGTGACGTTGGAGACGAACGCCTTGGCCGAGCCATACATGCCGGCCCCGCCACCTGCGCCGTTGCGCGCGGCGATCGAGGTGGTGTTGATGACGAAGCCCTTCGACGCCTTGAGATAGGGCAGGGCGGCATGCGTCGCGGCGACGACGGAGCGGGCATTGAGGTCGAGCACGGCATCATAGTGCTCGTCGGTCCAGTCCGCATAGGTCTGCCGGGCGACCATGCCGCCGGCATTGTTGATGAGCCCGTCGAGGCCGCCGAAATGGTCCACCGTTTCGGCGACGACGCGGCGCACTTCCTCCGATTTGGAGAAATCGCCGCGGACGAGGAAGACGTCGCCGCCGAGCTCGCGGGCCTGCCGCGCCACCTGTTCGGCGGCTTCGGCGCTCGCATTGTAATGCAGCCCGACGCGGGTTCCGACTTGCGTGAAGCCGAGCACGAGGGCCGCACCGATGCCGGTCGAGGCGCCGGTGATGAGCACGGATTTACCCTTGAGGTCGGGAATGGCGAGGCCGGCAAAGCTCATGGTTTCCTGGCTCATGGGAGTCCTCCGGGCGGTTGCGGTGATCGTGGCGGTGAGGGATTGCGCCGGGCGCGGTTGAGGATAGTCTCTGCCCGCGATCATTGACCGAAATGGATGAGTTCTCAAGATGCTGGACGGCCGCGTCATCGTCATTACCGGCTCGACTTCGGGCGTGGGGTTCGGGGCGGCCGAGGCGGCGCGCAAGGCCGGCGCCAGGGTGTTCATCCATGGCCCGACGGCCGAGGAAGTGGAGCGCGCCTCGATCGCGCTGGGCGGCGTGCCGGGGCTGGCGGCCGATCTCGTCGAGCCGGAGTCCGGGCGCGACGTCATCGAAGCGGCGCTCACCGCCTATGGCCGCATCGACGGGGTGGTGAACAATGCCGGCATCTATCCGCGCGCGCGGCTCGAGGAGACGACGCCGGCCTTTTTCGACCATATCTTCGCGATCAATGTCCGCTCGCCGCTCATGGTCGCGCAGCGGGCATTCGCCGCCTTCAAGGCGCAGGGCGGGGGCGGCTCGATCGTCAATATCGGCTCGGTCAATGCCTATGCCGGGGCGCCGAACCTGCTCGCCTATTCGATGAGCAAAGGCGCGCTGATGACCATGACGCGCAATCTCGCGGATGCCGGCGCGGCCGAACTGATCCGGGTCAATCAGCTCAATCTCGGCTGGATCCTGACCGAGGGCGAGAAGGCGGTGCAGAAAAGCGAGGGCCGGCCGGACGACTGGTACCTCAACCTGCCCAAAGCCGTGGCGCCGACCGGCGGGCTGCTGACGCCGCACCTGGTGGCCAGGCACATCCTGTTCTGGCTGTCGGAGCAGTCGGCGCCGGTCACCGGCCAGATCTACGAGGTCAGCCAGACGCCGTTTCTGGGGCGGACCGGCTCGGCGATATAGAACCGAGCGCGCCGAGCCGCCTTTCGAGCAACCGGCGCTCCGGGGCGAAGCGGGCGAGGGCGATCGCCTCGCCATAGGCAATCCGGGATTCCTCCAGCCGGCCGAGCCGGCGCAGCAGGTCGGCGCGGGCGGCCGCCAGCGGCCAATAGCCGGCGAGGGCGCCGCGGGCAGCCAGCGCGTCGACGAGGTGGAGCGCCCGGGCGGGGCCTTCGACCATGGAGAGCGCCGCGGCTGCGTTTAGCTCGACCACGGGCGAGGGCTGCAGGCGCAGCAGCACCTGATAGAGCCCGGCGATCTGGCGCCAATCGGTCGCCGCGAAATCGGCGGCTTCGGCGTGGAGCGCGGCGATCGCGGCCTGCACGGCGTAGGGGCCGGGAATGGCGGGCCGGCGAAGCGCGGTTGCAACGAGGCGGCGGCCTTCCTCGATGCGGGCGCGGTTCCAGCGCGAGCGGTCCTGCTCCTCGAGCAGCAGCAATTCGCCATCGGCGCCGGCGCGGCCGTCGAGCCGGGCGGCATGCAGCAGCATCAGGGCGAGCAGGCCCTCGACATCCGCCTCATCGGGCAGCAGTGCGTCGAGCAGGCGGGCGAGGTGGATCGCCTCTTCGCAGAGCTGCGGTTTCACGGGCTCGTCGCCGAAGGTGGGGGCGTAGCCCTCGGTGAAAACGAGATAGATCACGGCCAGCACGCCGGCGAGCCGTTCGCCCAGAATGGCGCGCTCCGGCACCTCATAGGGAATGCCGGCGTCGCGGATTTTGGCCTTGGCACGGACGAGCCGCTGCGCCAGCGCCGTCTCGCCGATCAGGAAGGCGCGCGCGATCTGGGCGATCTCGAGCCCACAGACCACGCGCAGCGTCAGCGCCACCCGCGATTCCATGGCGAGGGCAGGATGGCAGCAGGTGAAAATCAGGCGCAGCCGGTCGTCGGGGATGTCCTCGTCGTTGCCCCAGGATTGGGCCGGTTGGGGGGCATCGGGCGGCTCGGCGGCCAGAAGCCTGAGCTTGCCGCGCAGGCTGATGCGCCGGCGCAGCCGGTCGATGGCGCGGTTGCGCCCGACATTGACCAGCCAGGCGCGCGGGTTCTGCGAAATGCCGTCCCGCGGCCAACGTTCGAGGGCGGCGGCGAAGGCGTCCTGGGCGCCTTCCTCCGCCAATTCGAAATCGCCGAGGAGGCGGATGAGGGTGGCCAGCACCCGCCCCGCCTCGCCGCGATAGACCGCCTCGATGGCGGCGCTGTCAGGAGGCGCGGCCATAGGCCCGCAACTGGGCTTCGTCCATGAGCGCGATCGGACGGACCTCGATGGCCCCGGACGAGGCGTTCGGAATGCGGGCTGCGATGGACACCGCCTCGTCCAGGTCCCTGGCCTCAATCACATAGTAGCCGGCGAGCTGCTCGCGCGTCTCGACGAAGGGACCGTCGGTCATCAGCGTCTTGCCGTTCTGCACCCGGACGGTGGTGGCGCTGGCTTGGGGCTGCAGCCGCTCGCCGCCCTTGAAATGGCCGCTGGCGACGATGTCGCGGGTGAACGCCGCGTAGTCCTCGCTCATCTGCTGCCGCGCATCGGCCGACATGGTCGCCATCTGGGCGCCGTTGACATAGATCATCAGCAAATACTGCATTTTCGTCTCCATTGCTCGGGAAGCCCGATGCTTCCGGCAATCGGTCGAATGGCGCCGGCCGGAAACGACACGCCGGTGCAAATTATTCCGTGGCGCGGCGGGAAGCAAAGCCGCCCGCCCCATCATCGGGCCGGGCCCGGACCCGTCATTCCTCGGCGCGGAGGAAGGCGGCGGGGCGGGCGGCAAGCGCGGACCAGGTGATGGCGAGACCCACGGCCATTGTAACGGCTACCGTCGCGAGCGCGACGAGCAGGGTCAGGACCGGATCGAGGGCGAAGTCCAGCATCAGCACATGGGTGCTCACGGCCCAGGCGGCGACGGCGGCGAGGACCGCCGAAACCAGCATGGCGAGAAGGCCCAGCAGGCCGTATTCCAGCGCGAAAGCCGCGGCGATCTGGCCCCGCGTCGCCCCCAGCACCTTGGTGACGATGGCGTCGGCCTCGCGTTCCTTGCGGCCGGCGGCGAGGGCACCGGCGAGCACGAAGATGCCCGAAAGCACGGCAACGCCGCCGACCATCGCCACGGCATTGGCGAGCGCGCCGATCATGGCGGAGAGTTGCGCCAGCGCCTCGGACACGGGGATGAAGCCCAAGGTCGGGAACTGCGCAACGAGCTGTCGCTCGACCTCGCGCGCCTCTGCCGGGGGCGTCTTGAGCGCGCCGATATAGGTCGCGGGCGCCCCTTCGATCAGGCCGGGCGAGAACAGGATGGCGAAGCTGATGCTGGCATTCTGCCAGTCGACATAGCGGATATTGGCGATTGTCGCGGTGACCGGGCGGCCCGAGATGGCGATCTCCAAGCTGTCGCCGACCTTGAGGTGGAGCGGGGTGGCGAAGTCCTCGTCGACCGACAGCAGCGGCGGGCCGGCATAGTTGGCGTCCCACCATTTGCCTTGGAGCAGGCGGTCGCCCGGCGGCAGGTCGGGGCGCCAGGAGATCGAATGGTCGCCGCCGATCAGGCGCTGGCCTTCGGCATCGAGCGTCTTGAGGCTGGAAACGGGCGTGCCGTTCACCTTCGAGATGATGCCGCGCAGGAAGGGGGCGAGTTCCAACGAGCTCACGTCCTTGTCGGCCTTGGCGAAGGCGCTGACGGCGGCGGAAGTGGGCTTGTCCATGTTCATCAGCACGAAGCTCGGCGCGCTCTGGGAAATCTCGCCCGCAAGCCGGCCGCGCACATTGCTTTCGATCAGCGCGATGGCGAGCATGAGGGTGAGCCCCAGGCCCAGCGACAGCATCACCGTGCCGGTCGGGGCGCCGGGGCGGTGGATATTCCTGAGCGCCAGCCGCGGGATCAGCCCGCGCGCCGGGGGCAGCAGCCGGAGCAGACGCTGCAGCAGCAGCGCCACGCCTTGCAGCGCGAGGAAGGCGGCGACGGCGCCGAGCGCATACCAGAGCACCAGCGTGGGGGCGCGGGTCACGAGCAGGGCGAGCCCGGCCAGCAGCAGGATGCCGATGGCGAGCGGCGCGCCCGTCGCGGGGCGGAGCAGCTCGCGCCGCGGCAGCGGCGCCGGCGCGCCGGCGGCGCGGAACAGGCTGGCGGGCCTGAGGCGCGTGGCGCGCAGCAGCGGCAGATAGGCGAAGACGCAGGCGGTGACGAGGCCGAAGGCGGCGCCGGTCGCGAGCGGACCCGGATAAAGCGCCGCGGGCAGGCCGATGCCGAAATAGGCGGCGAGGATGGGCAGGAGCAGCAGGGTGGAGACGGTGCCGAGCAGCACCCCCAGCGCCGTGCCGACAAGGCCGAGCAGCATGATCTGGGCAAGGAAATGCACCATGATGCGGCCCGCGGTGGCGCCGAGGCTGCGCATGGTGGCGATGGAGCGCTCGCGGGCGGCGATATAGGCCGAGGCGGCGTTGGAGACGCCGATGCCGCCGACGAGCAGCGAGGCGAGGCCGACCAGGATCAGGAAGCGGTCGAAGATGTCGAGATAGCGGGTCAGACTCGCCGCCGCCTCGCGCGGCGAGCGCACCTGCCAGCCGGCATCGGGAAAGGCCGATTTTATCTTCTGCGCGGCCGCGTCATAGTCCTTGCCGGCGAGGTCGATCTTGTAGCGGAAGCGGGCGAGGACGCCCGGCGCGATCAGGCCGGTCTGCGGCAGGCCCGCCATGGGGATGAGGACGGTGGCGCCGATGGAAAAGCCGCGTGTCGCGCCGTCGGGCAGTTCGTCGATCGTGCCCGCAAGGCGGAAGCTCTCATTGCCGATGCGGATGGTATCGCCGGTTTTCGCCCCAAGGCGGTCGAAAAGCAGCGGATCGGCGACGGCGCCATAGAGGCCATCCTGCCGGCGCAGCAAATCGGGCAGCGGCTTGGCCGGCGTGGTCGAAAGGGTGCCGGCGAGGGGATAGGAATCCTCGACGGCGCGCAGTCCGATCAGCGTGCTGGCCGTGCCCAGGCTGGCGCGGGAGGTGATCTCGGCGATGGCGGCGGTGCGCCCGAGGCTGTCGAACAGGGCGCGCTCCGCGTCGGTCGCCGGGCGGTAGCCGATCGAGGCTTCGAGGTCGCCGCCGAGAAAGCCGCGGGCATTGCGGCCGATGGCGCCGTCCAGCGCGGCGCCGACCGAACCGACGGCGGCGATGGTCGCCACGCCCAGCGTGACGCAGGCGATGAGCACGGCGAATTGCCGCAGATCGAATTTGAGGTCGATGAGGGCGACGCGGAGCCAGCCCAGGAGAGATTTCATGCCGGCATCCGGTTATCGCGCCAATGGACTTGATTGCGCCAAACGGGCGGGCCAACGTCCGGGCGACACCATCGCCGAACATTCCCGCCTTTTCATGTCATTTCGCTTTTCCCGGCCCCTCTCCCGCCGCGCCGCCCTCGCCGGCCTGCTCGCCGTGACTTTGACGGCGCCGGCGCGCGCCGCGCCGCGCAAGGTGCTGGTTTTCGGGGATTCGCTGGTGGCGGGCCTGGGTCTCAGCGAGGCCGATGGCTTCGTCGCGCAGATGCAGGCAGCGCTCGACAAGGCTGGCGTGGCGGTCGGCCTCGTCAATGGCGGGGTTTCGGGCGACACCACCACGACGGCGCTGGCGCGGCTCGACTGGGCGCTGGGCGACCGGCCGGACGGGGTGCTGCTGGAGCTCGGCGCCAACGACATGCTGCAGGGGGTGGACGTGGCGACCATCCGGGCCAATCTCACCGCCATTCTCGACAAGCTCAAGGCCGCGAGGCTGCCGGTCTTCATGGCCGGCATGAAGGCCAATCCGGGGCTCGGGCCGGACTATGTGGCGGCGTTCGATGCGCTCTATCCGGCGCTGGCGAGGCGATATGGCGCAACGCTCTATCCGTTTTTCCTCGACGGCGTGGCGCTCGATGCCAAGCTCAACCAGCCCGATCTCATGCACCCCAATGCGGCGGGGGTCGTGGTGATCGTGAAGAATATGCTGCCGGCCTTTTCGGCCTGGGCGGCCAAACTCGGCCAATAGGCAAACTCGACCATAAGAAGGAGGAGACCATGACTGGACGATTGAGCGGCAAGACCGCCTTTATCACGGCGGCGGGGCAGGGCATCGGCCGGGCGATTGCCGAGGCGTTCATCGAGGAGGGCGCGAAGGTCTGGGCGACCGATATCGATGCGGGCAAGCTCGCCGGGCTCGCCGGCGCCGAGGTGCGGCCGCTCGATGTGCGCTCGACGGCCGCGGTCGATGCGCTCGCGGCCGAAGCGGGGGCGGTCGACATCCTCGTCAACGCGGCGGGCTATGTAGCGCACAATTCGGTGCTCGAGTGCTCCGACGAGGACTGGGATTTTTCCTTCGACGTCAATGTGAAGTCGATGCACCGGACCATCAAGGCGTTCATTCCCGGCATGCTGGCGCGGGGGAAGGGCGCGATCGTCAATATTTCCTCGGGCGCTTCCTCGGTGCGCGGCCTGCCGAACCGCTATGCCTATGGCGCCTCCAAGGCGGCGGTGATCGGGCTGACCAAGGCGGTGGCCGCCGATTTCATCCGGCGCGGCGTGAGGGCCAATGCCATCTGTCCGGGCACGGTCGATTCGCCCTCGCTCGACGGCCGCATCGCGGCGCTCGCGAAACAGACCGGGCGCAGCGAGGCCGATGTGCGCAAGGATTTCGAGGACCGCCAGCCGCTCGGCCGGCTCGGCACGCCGCGCGAGATCGCCATGCTGGCGGTCTATCTGGCGAGCGAGGAGGCGAGCTTCACCACCGGCGCGGTGTTCATGGCGGATGGGGGATTTTCGCTCTAGCCAGCCATTCGGCTGGACCGGCTTTTCGATGTGGCCAGGTAGGGCGTGCGGTGCCCATCGTTCGAGGCTCCCTGCGGTCGCACCTCAGGATGAGGTCGTGACGCCTAGACCGACCTCATGGTGAGGTGGGAGCGAAGCGACCCTCGAACCATGGGCAGCGCGCTCCGCCCTTGCCCTGCCTTATTGCGCCACGCCGGTCTTGGCCGCCTTGTCCTTGTCGTACCACCAGACGGTCGGGAAGCCGATATTGTAGTCGGGCAGGTGGGCCGGCTGGCCGAAGCGGTCCCAGCGGGCGACGGGTTCCTTGCGCCGGGTATAGCTCGGAATGACGTAGTAATGGGCGAGGAGGTCGCGGTCGAGCGCATGGGTCGCGGCGATCAGCGTGTCGCGGTCCTTGGCGAAGACCACCTTGTCGATCAGCGCATCGATGCCGGGATCGCAGATGCCGCCGTAATTGGACGTGTTGGGGTCCTGCGCGGCGCCGCAGCTCCAGAAATCGCGCTGCTCATTGCCCGGCGACAGCGACTCGGCCCAGCCGGTATAGATCATGTCGAAATCGCGCGAGCGGACGCGGTTCACATATTGCGCCGAATCCACCGAGCGGATCGAGGCGTTGATGCCGATTGCCTTGAGATTGGTCTGGAAGGCCTCGGCGACCGGAGCGATGGTGGGCCCGTCGAGCAGGATTTCGAAGCTCAGCTGCTTGCCGCTCGCATCGACCAGCTGGTTGCCGTTGAGCTTGTAGCCGGCCTGGGTCAGCAGGTTCAGCGCCTGGCGCAGATTGGCGCGCAGCTTGGTGGAATCCCCGCCCACCGGGTTCGCATAGGGCGTGGTGAAAATCTCGGGCGGCAGCTTGTCCTTGATGGAATTGAGCATGTCGAGCTCGGCCCCGCTGGGGAGGCCCGAGGAGGCGAGCGGCGTACCGTAGAAATAGGAGCTGATCCGCTCATATTGGCCATAGAACAGCGTCCTGTTGAGCTGCTCGAAATCGAAGGCATAGTTGAGCGCCTGGCGGACGCGCTGGTCCTTGAATTGCGGCCGGCGCAGATTGGGCGCGAAGCCGACCATCAGGCCCATATTGGCGTAGCTCTGCGGGAACTCCTCCCGCACCACCTTGCCCTGCTGCACGGCGGGGAAGTCATAGGCGGTCGCCCAGCGCTTGGCGCGGTTCTCGCTCCACCAGTCGAACTGGTCGCCCTTGAAGGCCTCGAAGCTGACGTCGAGATCGCGGAAATAAATGTAGCGGATTTCGTCGAAATTATTCTCGCCGATGCCGGCCGGTTCGTTGGCGCCCCAGTAGTTCGGGTCCCGCTGATAGGAAATGCTCGAGCCGGGATTGAACGACTTGATCTTGTAGGGCCCCGAGCCCATGGGCGGCTCGAGGGTCGAGGCGCCGATATTGCGCGGCTTGCCATTGGCGTCCTTGGCCTCCCACCAGTGCTCGGGCAGCACGGTGAGCTGGCCGAGGATATTGGGCAGCTCCCGATTGTTCTTGACGTCGAAGGTGAAGGTCACCTGGTCGGGCGCGGTCACCTCGGCCTTGGTGACGTCGTGGTAATATTGCGCCTGGCTGGGGTTGAGCTTGATCAGCTGGTCGAACGACCAGACGACGTCCTGGGCGGTCACCGGCGTGCCATCCTGCCATTTCGCCTTGGGGTTCATGCGGAAGGTCGCCGAGGAGATGTCGGGCGGGAAGGCCACGGCGTCGGCGAGCAGGCTGTATTCGGTGGAATCCTCGTCGAGCGAGCGGTCCATCAGGGTCTGGTAGACGAGGCCGAGGCCTTCGGCCGGTTCGCCCTGCGGCAGGATGGGATTGAAGGTATCGAAGCTGCCCATGGCGGAAAGCCGCACCAGCCCGCCCTTGGGCGCATCCGGGTTGACGTAGTCGTAATGCTTGAAGCCCTCGGGATATTTCGGCTGGCCGATCAGCGATGTGGCATGGAGCCAGGGCCCGTTCTGCGCCGGGTCGGCGAGGGCGGGCGTGGCGAACGCGAGCAGGGCGGCGAGGATGAGCGCGGGCTTCAGGGAGGACATCGGCGGCCTCTTGCGATGGGCGTGTGACGGTTAGGTTATCTGCCGGCCGCCGTAACGCAATGAGATATTCGAGGGCGTAACCCCCACCCCTGTCCCCTCCCCCGCAAGGGGGAGCGAGATGCTGTTGCACCGCCTTGCCACAGGCACTCCCTCCCCCTTGCGGGGAGGGATGGGGTGGGGGTGGCAATGCGCGCCTACTCCCGGATCTCGAACGCAGCCGCCATCAGTGCTCTCGTGTAGTCGGACTGCGGAGCGGCAAAAATCTGGGCGGCGGGTCCTGCCTCGACCACCCGGCCATCCCGCATCACCAGCAGATCACTGGCCAGGGCCCGGACGACCCGCAAATCGTGCGAGATGAACAGATAGGTCAGCCCGTGCCGGCGCTGCAGCTCGCGCAGCAGGTCGACGATGAGGGCCTGGACGCTCATGTCGAGGGCCGAGGTAGGTTCGTCCAGCACGACGAGCCGGGGCTGCAGCACCATGGCGCGGGCAATGGCGACACGCTGGCGCTGGCCGCCCGAGAATTCATGCGGGTAGCGGTGGCGGGTTTCGGGGTCGAGGCCGACTTCCGCCAAGGCCTGCGCTACGCGCTCGGCGCGGGCGGCGGCGCCGAGCTCGGGGAAATGCACGGCAAGGCCCTCGCCCACGATGTCGCCGATGGTCATGCGCGGAGAGAGCGAGCCGAAGGGGTCCTGGAAGACGATCTGCATGTCGCGGCGCAACGGGCGCATGTCGCGCCAGGAGCGGCTTTCCAGCGCCACCCCGTCGAAGCCGATATGGCCCTCGGACGAAATCAGCCGCAGCAGGGCGCGGCCGAGCGTCGTCTTGCCGGAGCCGGATTCGCCGACCACGCCCAGGGTTTCGCCGCGGCGGATCGTGAGGTTCACGCCGTCTACCGCCTTGATGTGGCCGACGGTGCGCCGCAATAGCCCGCGGCGGATGGGAAACCAGACCCTGAGGTCCCAGGCTTCGAGCAGCACGGGCGCTTTGGGGTCGGCCTCGGGCGGATTGCCTTTTGGTTCGGCGGCGAGCAGGTGTTTGGTGTAGTCGTTGCGGGGGGCCTTGAAGATCGCCTCGGTGGAGCCGCGCTCGACGATCCGCCCTTGCGTCATCACGCAGGTGAAATCGGCGATGCGGCGGACGATGCCAAGATCGTGGGTGATGAAGAGCAGCGCCATGCCGCGCTGCTGCTGCAGGTCTTTGAGCAGGTCCAGAATCTGGGCCTGGATGGTGACGTCGAGGGCGGTGGTCGGCTCATCGGCGATCAGCAGGTCCGGCTCGTTGGCGAGCGCCATGGCGATCATGACGCGCTGGCGCTGGCCGCCCGAGAGCTGGTGCGGGTAGGCGGCAAGGCGCCTCTCGGGATCGGGGATGCCCACTTCGCGCAGCAGCTCCAGCGTGCGCTTGCGGGCGGCAGTCCGGCCGAGGCCGCGATGAACGGAGAGGATTTCCCCGATCTGCCGCTCGACGGTGTGGAGCGGGTTGAGCGAACTCATCGGCTCCTGGAAAATCATCGAGATGTCGTTGCCGCGCACTTGGCGCAGCGTCCTTTCCCCGGCGGTGGCGAGGTCCTGGCCGCGGAAGCGGATATGGCCCGAAACGCGCGCAGAGGGCGGCAGCAGGCGGAGGATGGAGAGCGCCGTCACCGATTTGCCGGAGCCGGATTCGCCCACCAGCGCCACGGTCCGGCCGGCCGGGATGTCGAAGGAGATATTCCTGACCGCCGCGTTGCCGCCGAAGGTGATTTCGAGGTTTTCGACCGAGAGCAGCGGCGCCTCCGCCGGAATCTCCCCGCTCGCGAGCAGTTCCTCGCTCACGAGAAGGTCTTCCGGGGATCGAAGGCGTCGCGGGCGCCCTCGCCGATGAAGATCAGGAGGCTCAGCATCAGGGCGATGACGACGAAGCCGGTCAGCGCCAGCCAGGGCGCCTGCAGATTGTCAGTCCCCTGCTGCAGCAATTCGCCGAGCGAGGGCGAGCCCGGCGGGAGACCGAAGCCGAGGAAATCGAGCGAGGTGAGCGTGGTGACCGAGCCGGAAAGAATGAAGGGCAGGAAGGTGAGGGTCGCAACCATGGCGTTGGGCAGCAGATGGCGCCACATGATGGTGAGGTTGGAGACGCCGAGGGCGCGGGCGGCCGCCACATATTCGAAATTGCGGGCGCGCAGGAATTCGGCGCGCACCAGCCCCACCAGCGCCACCCAGGAAAAGAGCAGCATGATGATGAGGAGGCTCCAGAAGCTCGGCGCGATGACCGAGGAGATGATGAGCAGCAGATAGAGCGAGGGGATCGAGGTCCAGATTTCGATGAAGCGCTGGAACAGGAGGTCCGTCCAGCCGCCGAAATAGCCCTGCACCGCGCCGGCAATGACGCCGACGACCGAGGAGACGATGGTCAGCACCAGGCCGAACAGCACGGAAATGCGGAAGCCGTAGAGCAGATTGGCGACGACGTCGAAGCCGCGGTCGTCGGTGCCGAGCCAGTGGTAATTGCCGAGCGTGCAATCGGGGTCGGCCAGGCCCTGCGGATAGCCGGCGCAGCGCGCCTGCGCCGTCATCGTCCAGGATGGCGGCGAGGGGGCCGGCAGGTTCTCGTCCTTGGTGTTGTAGGAATAGCGGATGGGCGGAAAGAGCATCCAGCCATGGGTGTTGATCTCGTCGCGATTGGCCGGATCGCGGAAATTGGTGGTAGCGAGAAAGCCGCCGAATTTGGCTTCGGGGTAGTTGACGACGATCGGGAACAGCCACTCGCCCTTGTAAACGGCGACGATCGGGCGGTCCAAGGCGATGAGCTCGGAAAACAGGCTCAACACGAAGAGAATCAGGAACAGCCAGAGCGCCCACCAGCCGCGACGGTTGGCGCGGAAATTCCTCAGCCGGCGGCGGTTGAGCGGCGACAGCCCCGTCATATGTCGCGGCTCTCGAAGTCGATGCGCGGATCGACCCACATATAGGTGAGGTCGGAGATGAGCCCGATGACGAGGCCCATGAGCGAAAAGATGTAGAGCGTCGCAAAGACGACCGGATAATCCCGCTTCACCACGGAATCGAAGCCCAAGAGCCCGAGCCCGTCGAGGGAGAAGATGGTTTCGATCAGCAGCGAGCCGCCGAAGAAGCTCGAGATGAAGGCGCCGGGGAAGGTCGCGATCAGGATGAGCATGGCGTTGCGGAAGACGTGGCCATAAAGGATGCGGCCCTCGGTCAGCCCCTTGGCGCGGGCGGTGGTGACATATTGCTTCCTGATCTCGTCGAGGAAGGAATTCTTGGTGAGAAAGGTGGTGGTCGCGAAGGCGCCGAGCGCCATGGCGATGACGGGCAGGCAGATGTGCCAGAGGTAATCGAGGATTTTCTGCGGCCAGGGGAGGCTCGCCCAATTGTCCGAGACGAGCCCGCGCAACGGAAAGATCGACCAGAAGCTGCCGCCGGCGAAGAGCACGATGAGCAGGATGGCCACCAGGAAGCCCGGCAGGGCGTAGCCGACGACGATCACCGACGAGGTCCACACGTCGAAGCGCGTGCCGTCGCG
The DNA here is from genome assembly GCA_035547675.1 of Devosia sp. Classification (GTDB taxonomy): domain Bacteria; phylum Pseudomonadota; class Alphaproteobacteria; order Rhizobiales; family Devosiaceae; genus DASZTU01. The sequence goes on along the minus strand of DASZUI010000268.1, from coordinate 7,501 downwards.
CACCGCCTTGGCGATGCCGAGCGGGATCGAGATGCCGTAGCTGAGCACGGTCATCCAGAGGCCGAGGGTAATGGAGACCGGCATTTTCTCCCGGATCAGCTCGAGCACGGAAACGTCCCGGAAATAGCTCTGGCCGAAATCGAAGCGCAGATAGTTCCAGAGCATCATGCCGAAGCGCTGGAGTGGCGGCTTGTCGAAGCCGAACTGTTTGTTGAGCGCCGCGATGAACTGCGGCGAGAGGCCCTGCGAGCCGCGATAGGCCGAACCGTTCGCGCCGCCTGCCGCCGGCGCGGCGTTGTCGCTGGAAGAGCTGCCGGTCGCCGAGAGGTTCGCCTGGTGGGTGAGCTGGGCGATCACCTGCTCCACCGGACCGCCGGGGGCGAACTGCACCACCACGAAGGAGATCGCCATGATCCCGAAAACGGTGGGGATCATCAGCAGGATGCGACGCAGGATATAGGCGGCCATGGAGGCTCCGGCGGACTGATCCGGTCACAATACGCATTGTCGGGTTTGGCGCAATCGGCGGGAGTGCCGCGGTAGCAAACAGAGATTCCCGCTTTCGCGGGAATGACGGCGGTGGTTGTGCCAAGGTCGTGGCCCAACCATCACGTCATTCCGGCGAAGGCCGGAATCCAGCAGCGCGCGTGGCCCGTTGCCATTCGAGCACAGCTCTCATGGCCTTCTCGCCTCAAATCGATCCACCGGATCGATTTGGCCTTCGGCACGGCTCGAAGTCCCGCGAAAGCGGGAATCTCCGTTTGGCCGGCGGCACGGAAATGCTCTAGCCTTTCCCTAGAGCAAAGGCGGAGGACAGCATGCGGGCGGCGCGGCTGAGGGCCATCGGCGACATGGTGGTCGAAGAAGTGGAGATGCCTCGGCCCGGCCCGGGCGAGGTGCTGATCCGGGTCGATGCGGCCGGCATTTGCGGATCGGACCGGCACATGTTCCGCGGCGAATATCCGACGGCGCTGCCGGTAACGCTCGGCCACGAGTTCTGCGGCATCGTGGAGGCGCTGGGCGAGGGGACGAAACGCCTCGCCATCGATGCCAGGGTGACGGTCGACCCCAATATCGCCTGCGGATACTGCCCGGCCTGCCGCATGGGGCGGCCGAATCTCTGCCACAACCTCATTGCCATCGGCGTCTTCCGCGACGGCGGTTTTGCCGATTACGTCGTGGTGCCGGAACTGCAGGCCTTCGAGCTGCCGCAGGGCCTGCCGGCGATCCACGGCGCCTTTTCCGAGCCGCTGGCCTGCTGCCTGCACGGGCTCGACGTGGCGCGCATCCAGCCCGGCATGTCGGTCGCGGTTCTGGGCGGCGGGGTCATCGGCATGCTGATGGTGCAATTGGCGCGGCTCGCCGGGGCAGACAAGGTGATCCTCTCGACCCGGCAGGCGCCGCGCCGGCAATTGGCGCTGGAGCTGGGCGCGACGCATGCGGTCGATCCCGGCGCGGGCGACGCCGTCGCGGCCATAGACGACATTGCGCCCTCCGGCGTCGATGTGGTGCTCGAATGCGCGGGGGTGCCGGAAACGTTCGCGCAGTCGATCGCCGTCGCGCGGCGCGGCGGGGCGGTGGTGGTGTTCGGCGTGATGGCGCAGGGCACGCGTGTCGGGGTCGAGCCGTTCGACCTGCTGTTCCGCGAATTGCGGCTCGAGGGCGCCTATCTCAATCCGATGACGCATGCCCGCGCCGTCGAACTGGTCGCCTCGGGCCGCCTCGAACTCGACCGGCTGGTGAGCCGGACGGTGCCGCTCCGGGACCTGCCGAGGGTATTGGCCGAGCCCGTGCCATTGGGCGAGATCAAGACGATGGTGCTGCCGGGCCTGTGACCCCGGCCGGCGGGGGAATAGGTGTTGAGCAGCGGCAGCGCGCGCGGCCCATCCTTCGACAGGCTCAGGATGAGGCTTCGATAGGGGCGGACGAGGTCGGGTAGAGCTGGCCTGCGCCTAGCGCCCAATCAAAAAAACGGTCCAGCCGGGTGGCTGGTCCTTATAAGCGCCGCACTTGTCTGGTGCTCAACTTGTGCATGCCGACGGCGTGTGCCCCATTGGGCCGGCGGGCCCTCTGCACCATTGTTTCGCGAACCCCGAGGAGCGCATGCCTCACGATACGCCCCTGATCACGACCATCGTTGCGGCGCTGGTGCTGGCTTATATCTTCGGCGCCATCGCCAACCGGCTCAGGATGCCGCCGATCGTCGGCTACCTGATCGCCGGCGTCGTGGTGGGCCCGCATTCGCCTGGCTTCGTGGCCGACCAGACGCTGGCGAGCCAATTGGCCGATCTGGGCGTGGTGCTGCTGATGTTCGGCGTCGGGCTCAATTTCTCGCCCGCCGAACTGCTGTCGGTCAAGGCCGTGGCGGTGCCGGGGGCGCTGATCCGCATTGCGCTGGTGACGGGCATGGGGCTGGCGCTTGCCACGGTGATGGGCTGGCCGCCAATGGGCGGGCTGGTGTTCGGACTGGCGCTCGCCGTCTCCTCGACCGTGGTGACGCTCAAGGTATTGCAGGAGCGGCACCTGGTCGATTCCGATCGCGGCAGGATCGCGGTGGGCTGGCTCGTGGTCGAGGACCTCGCCATGGTGCTCGCCCTGGTGCTGATCCCCGCCTTTGCGGGGTCCGACCGGCTGGGCGCGGCGGCCGGCGCGGCGCAGCAATCGGATGCCTTCGTGGCGCTGGCGCAGCAAATGCTGCACACCCATCTGGTGCTCTGGCAGATCGTCGCCATCACCATATTCAAGCTGCTCGCCTTCGTGGGCTTCATGGTGGTGGTGGGCCGGCGGATCATTCCCTTCGTGCTGCACACCACCGCGCATACCGGCAGCCGCGAGCTGTTCCGGCTGGCGGTGCTGGCGATCGCGCTGGGCGTTGCGGCGGGGGCGGCCTATCTGTTCGGCGTATCGCTGGCGCTGGGCGCGTTCTTTGCCGGCATGATCCTGTCGGAAAGCCAGCTCAGCCAGCGCGCCGCGCAGGAAACGCTGCCGCTGCGCGACGCCTTCGGGGTGCTGTTCTTCGTATCGGTGGGCATGCTGTTCGACCCCTCGATCTTCTTCAAGGACCCGCTGCCGGTGCTGGGGACGCTCGCCATCGTCATCTTCGGCAAATCGATCGTCGCCTTCCTGCTGACGCTGCTGTTCCGGCGGCCGGTGGGCTCGGCGCTGACCGTATCGGCCAGCCTGGCGCAGATCGGCGAATTCTCGTTCATCCTCGCCGCGCTCGGCATCAGCCTCAACGTGCTGCCCGAGGAGGGGCGCGGGCTGATCCTGGCCGGCGCCATCGTTTCCATCGTGGTCAATCCGCTGGTGTTCTGGGCCAGCGAGCGGCTGCGGCCGCGGTTCGAGGCGAAGGCCGCGGCGCGGCGGACGGAGCCGGAACTCGGCCCCGTGGTGCCGGACCGGCCGGAGGATGCCGTGCCGCAGGCAGGCGATGCCGAGGCGGTGCTCGAGGAAGCGCAGCAGCCGACAAGGCTCACCGGGCACATCGTGCTGGTGGGCTATGGCCGGGTGGGCGGGGTGGTCGCCGCCGAGCTCCGGCGCGAGCAGGTGCCCTTCGTCGTCATCGAGGATGCCGAGGGCCGGGTGCTGGCGGCGCGCGAGGCCGGCTTCGAGGTGATCGTCGGCAATGCGGCGACACGCGAGACGCTGATGCTCGCCAATGTCACGGGCGCGCGCTGCGCCGTCATCGCCATCCCCAACGCCTTCGAGGCGGGACAGGCGACCGAGCAGTGCCGCAAGCTGAATGCAGGGCTCAGGATCATCGCGCGCGCGCATTCGGACGAAGAGGTGAATTACCTCGAGCGGCTGGGCGCCGACGAGGTGATCATGGGCGAGCGCGAAATCGGGCTCGGCATGATCGCCTGGCTCAATGGCGCCCCCCGCCATGAGGCACCATCGGCCAGCGCGCCCGCGCCCGAGAGCGAGCCGGGGCGGGTCGAGCCGGTTCTGGAGCCGGTTCCGCCGCCCGCGCAGCCGGCGGAACCCGTCGCGGCGGCTGCCGATCCCGCGGATATGTCGCCGGGCACGGCGCTGGTCGCGGCCCGGAGCGTCGCGCCCGCCGTTGCCGGCGGCGCGAAGCTGCCGGATGCGCCTTCGGTGCTGGCGGCCGAAGCGCCCTCCACCCAGGAGTCTGCCCCCGCCCAGGCGGCTGCCCCCGCCGATACGCCGCTGGCGCCCTTGCCCGAGCGGCCGGGCGTTCCGGCGGCGCGTGTGGTGCCGTCGTCGGAAATCATCATCCTGCCGCCCGGCGCCCGGACGGAGCGCAATCAATCGGGCGTTTCGGATCTGCCGTTCCGCAGCGCCTTCTGGGATGACGAGGCGCCGGTCGCGGGCGGCGCGCCGGCCGAGGCGCCGCCTGCGGCGGGGAACGCGGAGCGGGCCGAACCTGTTCAGCAGGCAGGTATGCCGCCGAGGGAGGATGAGATGACCCAGAGCCTTGGGCTGAAGACGCTGGAGCGCGAAGGCTTTGCCGGCCTGGCCAGCGATCCGCCGCCGCCGAGCCCGCCGCCGCCGGAGCCGTCGAGCCCGCCGGCCCCGCAGGAAGATCCGGTTCCCGCGCCGCAGCCCATCGAGACACCCCGGCCGTCCGAGGACCCGGTGCCGCCGGCGCAGCCGATCGAGCCGCCGATGCCGCCGGAAATCCCGGGTTCGCCCCAGCCCATGCCGGCCACCAATCCGCCGACCCGGGCGGTGGATGACTAATCCGCCGTCCGCTATATACTCGGGGCCGAAGCGTATCCTCGTGCCGGCCCCTCCGATATGATTTCCCAAAGAGCGAAATATGCGCTGCGCGCCCTGCTGGTCTTGGCCGAGGCACCGGCGGGCGAGCCGCTGATGATCTCCGAAATTTCGCGCCGCAAGGCGATCCCGAAGAAATTCCTCGAGCAGATCCTGCTGGAGCTGAAGCGCGCCGGAATCGTCGACAGCCGGCGCGGACGGCTGGGCGGCTATGTGCTGGCCCGGCCGGCCGAGGCGGTCACCTTCGGGGAGGTGCTGCGCCTCATCGACGGGCCGGTGGCGCTGCTGCCCTGCCTGTCGCGCACCGCCTATCGCCGTTGCGCGGACTGCGCCGAGGAGGAGTCCTGCGAGATCAGGCGGGTGTTCGCGCGCGTCGCGACGGCCACGCGCGACGTGCTCGATACCACCTCGCTCGCCGCCGCGGCGGCGGTGCCGGCAGCCCTCATCGCCTGACGGCGCTCAAGCCTTCAGAACGTGGCACAGCCTCGCTCCGACCCCGGCGTCATTCCCGCGAAGGCGGGAATCCAGTTTGGCAGCGCGCTCCGATCGGCGGGGGGCGCGCGGCTGGATTCCGGCCTTCGCGGGAATGACGGTGGGGATTTGGCACCGCCGTGCACCGAAGTGAGTGACGATTTGAAATGCGATGGCGCGCCGGCCGTCATCGCGGCGGCTGCAGGTGTGCATCTTTCCGGCGGAACCTTTCTTTCCGGAATGCTTTTCCTCTGCCGGTGAAATCGGCGACAGGGCACGCCCTTGGAATTCCCTACCAGGTAAGTAGTCTATCAGGCGTTGATCTTCACCATGGAGGGACGGGATGAAGAGAACGGCCCAATTCCTGGCGCTTGCCGGCTTCGTAGCTGCCATTGGCCTTGCCGGTGTGATTACCGCCCGGGCGGACGACAAGACGCTGCTCAATGTCAGCTACGATCCGACCCGCGAGCTCTACCAGCAATATGACGACGCCTTCGCCAAGCATTGGGCGGCGGCGCATCCGGGTGACAATCTCACCCTGCAGGTGTCCAATGGCGGCTCGGGGTCGCAGGCGCAGGCGGTGATCGACGGGCTTGGCGCCGACGTGGTGACGCTGGGCGCCAAGAGCGATATCGACGCCATCGCCGCCAAGGGGCTGCTCGATGCGAACTGGGAAAGCAAGTTCCCGCACAAATCGCTGCCCTATACCTCGACCATCGTGTTCCTGGTGCGGCACGGCAACCCCAAGGGCATCCATGACTGGCCGGACCTGATCAAGGACGGCATCGAGGTCGTGGCGCCCAACCCCAAGACGTCGAGCGGCGCCCGCTGGGCGTATCTGGGCGCCTGGGCGTGGGCGGCCAAGCAGTACAATGGCGACGAGTCCAAGATCAAAGACTACATCAAAACGCTCTACAGCCATGTGCCGGTGCTCGATTCCGGCGCCCGCGGCTCGACCGTGACCTTCACGCAGAAGGGGATCGGCGACGTGGAACTGGCCTGGGAGAACGACGCGCAGCTGGCCATCGGCGAATTCGGCGCCGACCAGCTCGAAATCGTCTATCCGCCGCAGTCCATCCAGGCCGAGCCGCCGGTCGCGGTGGTGGACAAGAATGTCGACGCGCATGGGACGCGGGCGCTGGCGACCGAATTCATCAACTATCTCTATTCGCCCGAAGGGCAGACCATCATCGCCGAGAACCACTCCCGCCCAATCTATCCCGATCTGGTCACGGACAAGAAGCTCCTCGACGCCTTCCCAAAGGTAAATCTGGTTACTATTGATGACCCGATCTTTGGCGGCTGGGCCAAGGCACAGCCCTATCACTTTGGCAATGGCGGCATCTTTGACCAGATCTACCAGCCTGCCAAATAATGCGGCAATCGCCCTGCCGGCGGGACTTCCCCGCCGGCAGGGCTGGCGCTTCGCCAAGCCCAGCGTGATCCCCGGCTTCGGGCTCACTCTGGGCTATACGCTGTTTTATCTGGCGCTGATCGTATTGATTCCGCTCGCCACCCTGGCGCTCAAGGCGGCCTCGCTCGGCTGGACGGAGTTCTGGAACGTGGTGGCCGACTCGCGCGTCGCCGATGCGCTCGAGACGAGCTTCGGCTCGTCCTTCGTCGCGGCGCTGGTCAATGTGGTGTTCGGGCTCGTCGTGGCCTGGGTGCTGGTGCGCTACGACTTTCCCGGCCGGCGCATCCTCGACGCCATGGTGGATCTGCCCTTTGCCCTGCCCACCGCGGTTGCGGGCATTTCGCTGTCGACGCTTTACGGCCCGACGGGCTGGATCGGGGCGCCGCTCGCGCATCTGGGGGTGAAGATTTCCTATACGCCGGCGGGGATCGTGGTGGCGCTGATCTTCGTCGGCCTGCCCTTCATCGTCCGCACCGTCCAGCCGGTGCTGGAAGAGATGGACATGGATGTCGAGGAAGTGGCGGCGACGCTCGGCGCCAACCGTTTCCAGACCATCACGCAGGTGATCCTGCCGCGCCTGCTGCCGGCGATCCTGACGGGATTCGCGCTCGCCTTCTCGCGGGCCGTGGGGGAATATGGCTCGGTGATCTTCATCGCCTCCAATATCCCCTACAAATCCGAGATCGCGCCGCTGCTCATCGTCATCCGCCTGCAGGAGTTCAACCAGCCGGCGGCGGCGGCGATCGGGGCGGTGATGCTGGTCATCGCCTTCGTCATGCTGCTGGTGATCAATCTGCTCCAGAGCTGGAGCCGGCGGAGGTTCGGCGATGGCGAATGAGAGCCTTGCCCGCGCCGCCATGCCGGCGGCATCCGCCGCGG
>DASZUI010000267.1:0-9514 GCA_035547675.1 Devosia sp. | reverse complement strand
GCGATTTCAGCGGAGAAGGCCATGAGGGCTGCGCCCGAATGGCGGGTGCGCGCCTGCTGCTGGATTCCGGCCTGCGCCGGAATGACGTCGTGGAACAGGCACGGCCTTGCCCTACGCCACGGGAACAGGGCACCGCCTCGCCCCCGCCCCGCCGTCATTCCGGCGAAGGCCGGAATCCAGCAGCGCGCACGGCGCGCGCTGCCCATGGTTCGAGGCTCGGCTTCGCCTCGCACCTCACCATGAGGTCGGGGGTGCTGCGCCGTCTTCACTTCCACGACCTCATCCTGAGGTGCGACCGAAGGGAGCCTCGAAGGATGGGCCACGCGCACCAACCTTTCCTTCCCGCCCATAACCCACTAATCACCCGCCATGACAGACTTCAGCTTTGCCCTTCTCGCGACCGACGGCATGGCCCGCCGGGGGCGCATCACGACCTCGCGCGGGCCGGTCGAGACGCCGGCCTTCATGCCGGTCGGCACCGTCGGCACCGTCAAGGCCATGTATCCCGAGCAGGTGCGGGAGACCGGCGCGGATATCCTTCTCGGCAACACCTATCACCTGATGCTCCGCCCCGGCGCCGAGCGGGTCGCCAGGCTCGGCGGCCTGCACGACTTCATGGATTGGCAGCGGCCGATCCTCACGGACTCCGGCGGCTTCCAGGTCATGTCGCTGGCGCAATTGCGCAAGCTGACCGAAAAGGGCGTGACCTTCCGCTCCCATCTCGACGGCACCGCCTACGAGCTGACCCCCGAGCGCTCCATCGAAATCCAGACGCTGCTCGACAGCGACATCATCATGCAGCTCGACGAGTGCATTCCCCTGCCGAACGAGCGCAAGGAAATGATCCGGGCCATGGAGCTGTCGCTGCGCTGGGCCGACCGCTCCAAGGCGGCTTTCGGCCACCAGCCCCACCGGGCGCTTTTCGGCATCAACCAGGGCGGCGACGACGCCGAACTGCGCGGCCGATCGGCCGAAGGGCTGAAATCGATCGGCTTCGACGGCTATGCGGTAGGTGGCCTCGCGGTGGGCGAACCGCAGGAGGTGATGTTCCGGGTGCTCACGGAAATCACCCCGGAATTGCCCGCCGGCAAGCCGCGCTACCTCATGGGCGTCGGCAAGCCCGACGATATTCTCGGCGGCATGGAGCGCGGCATCGATATGTTCGACTGCGTGCATCCCACGCGGGCCGGCCGGCACGGTCACGCTTATACGCGCTTCGGCGTCATCAATCTGAAGAACGCCCGCCACAAGAACGACCCGCGGCCGCTCGACGACACCTCGCCCAATCCGAACTGCCGCCGCTTCTCGCGCGCCTATCTCCACCATCTGGTGAGGACCGAGGAAATCCTCGGCGCCATGATCCTGAGCCAGGTCAATCTGCACTATTATCAGGAGCTGGTCGCCGGCGCCCGCAACGCGATCGAGGCTGGCGCTTTCACCGATTATGCGGCACAAACCCGTGCCGGCTGGGCTGCCGGCGATCTGCCACCGATCTAAGGGGCTGGATATGGCTTCCAAGCGTAAGTCTCTGCTCGAATCCCTCGACAAGCATGTGAAGCGTCTCGAAGGCAAGCCGCTGCGGCAGCTCTTCGCCGACGACCCGGACCGCTTCACGCATTTCTCCGCAACGCTCGGGGACATGCTGCTCGATTATTCCAAAAACCGCGTCGACCAGAAGGCGATGGCGGCGCTTTTCGAACTGGCGCGTGAGGCCGATGTCGAGGGCCGCCGCGACCGTATGTGGGCCGGCGAGCATATCAACACCTCCGAGGATCGCGCCGTGCTGCACATGGCGCTGCGCTATCAGGGCGACCAGCCGGTCATGGTCGACGGCCATGACGTGATGCCCGATGTCCGCGCCGTGCTGGCGCGCATCAAAACCTTCTCGGACCAGGTCCGCGACGGCACCATCCGCGGCGCGACCGGCGAGCAGTTCACCGATATCGTCAATATCGGCATCGGCGGCTCGGACCTCGGCCCGGCCATGGTGACGCTGGCGCTCGCGCCCTATGGCCGGCCGGATTTGCACGCCCATTACGTCTCCAATGTCGACGGCGCCCATATGGGCGACACGCTGAGGGGCCTCGATCCGAAGAAGACGCTGGTGATCGTCGCTTCCAAGACCTTCACCACCGACGAGACGATGACCAATGCCGCCTCGGCCCGCGCCTGGATCGCCGGCGCTCTGGGCGAGGCCGCGGTGAACGACCATTTCGCCGCCGTCTCCTCCGACCTCACCCGCACCGGCAAGTTCGGCATCCGCGAGGATCGGACCTTCGGCTTCTGGGACTGGGTGGGCGGCCGCTATTCGGTGTGGTCGGCGATCGGCCTGCCGGTCGCGATCGCCGTCGGCTTCGATAATTTCGAGCGCTTCCTCAAGGGCGGAGCGGCGATGGACGAGCATTTCCGCACCGCGCCGCTCGAGCAGAACCTGCCCGTCATCATGGGCCTGCTCGGCGTCTGGTACCGCAATGGCTGGGGCTTTCCGACCCACGCGGTGATCCCCTACGACCAGCGGCTCTTGCGGCTCCCCGCCTATCTCCAGCAGCTCGACATGGAGAGCAACGGCAAGCATGTGCAGCTCTCGGGCAAGGCGGTCGATTATCCGACCGGGCCCGTGCTCTGGGGCGAGCCGGGAACCAACGGCCAGCACGCCTTCTTCCAGCTCATCCACCAGGGGACGGATGTCATCCCCACCGATTTCCTCATTGCCGCCGTGCCGCACGAGGCGCTGCCGCCGCATCATTCGAAGCTGGTCGCCAATGTGCTGGCCCAATCGGAGGCCCTGATGCTCGGCAAGACCGAGGACGAAGTCGTCGCCGAGCTGGAGCACCAGGGCCTCGACAAGGGCGCGATCAAGGACTTGGCGCCCCACAAGGTCTTCGAGGGCAACCGGCCGTCGACCACGATCCTCTATCGCCAGCTCGACCCCGAGACCCTGGGGCGGATCGTGGCGCTTTACGAGCACAAGGTGTTCGTCGAGGGGACGATCTGGAACATCAATTCCTTCGACCAATGGGGCGTCGAGCTCGGCAAGCAGCTGGCGCGGGCGCTGCTCCCGGCCGTCGAGGGGCAGCAGGATGGCGCGACCCACGATTCCTCGACCCGGGGCCTGCTTGCGCATTACCACAGGCTGCGCGGCTGAGGCGGCTGCCCGCGATTGCCTGCGCTCGGCGAATAGCGGTTGACAGCGGGGGGCCAGTCACTATGTTCCGCGCCGACCCGGCCCGCCGGTGATCGGCATCCTGCCGGCTTTCCCGGCGGCCATGGGCGCCCGTAGCTCAGTGGTAGAGCATTCGACTTTTAATCGAATGGTCCCGGGTTCAAATCCCGGCGGGCGTACCATTTCCAGACGAGAACCCGCCCATGCCCGGAATCGCCGACCTCACCAAGCTCAACCACGAGATCGGCGAACTCGAGGAAAACGTCGCGGCAGCGCTGCGCACCCGGCTGAAGGACACCGATCGCCGAGCGCTGCGCTCCGAGATCGAACTCGCCATGCGCCGCCTCGACGAACTGCGCAACCGGCTCGCCGGCTGATCCCGGCCTATTGCTTCCGCGGCGTCAGCCTCGGCCAGTTGCTGGGCAAGTCGGCCGGGGCGGTGGGCATCGCTTCGGCCGCCGCCTCGCCCGGCAGCGGGCTGGACGCGGAAAGATTGGCCGGCAGCGGCACCCGCGAAACCGTTACGCTGCCGCCCGGTGCATCAAAGCTCGAGCTTTCCGGCGAATTGCCGATCGAGCCGGTTATGATGCTGGTGTCGTTCGGCTCGAGCGGCTGCAGTGTACGGATGATCTGCGGCAGCGATTTCTCCAGCGTTTCCAGATGCGTGCGCACCCCGCTCGCCTGCTGCACGAAGCCGTCGAAGCGGGTGCCGAGCGCGGCACTGGTTTCCTGCAGCTTCTGCTGGCTCTTGGTCAGTTCGGCCAACTGCGCCCGCGTATCGTCGAGCCTGGCGATCGCATCGTCGAATTCCGCACGGCTGGCGCTCGCCGAACGGGAATCGTGCAGGCCGGACAAAAACCCGTCCGGCAGCATGGGCGAGAGGCCGGCGGATGCGACCGCAAGGCCGATCGTGAGCACTGCCACCATGCCCCATCGCGTCACATCGGATTGTCGAAACTGGTCAGTCGCGCGTACCAAGGCTTAAAATCCCCCAAACGGCCTCGAATCACGAGGCTTGAGGGCAGTTTACCAAAGCTGACGGGGCGTGCTGGCCTGCCTGCCTTTTGCTGCCATAAATTTGCGCGAACCGCCGGGCATGCGCCGGCCACGAGGTGAGCCATGACGGAACTGCTGACGATCATTCTGGCCGCGGGCGAGGGTACGCGCATGCGCTCCGCCACGCCCAAGGTGCTGCATCCGGTCGGCGGCATGCCCATCATCGGCCATGTGGTGAGGGCAGCGGTGGGGGGCGGCGCGAGCACGGTCGGCGTGATTACCGCGCCGGGCGCCGATCGCGTCCGGCAGACGATTTCGGCGCTGGCGCCCGATGCCCGGTTCTTCGAACAGGTCGAGCGCAAAGGCACCGCCCACGCCGCCGCCATGGCCCGCCCCCTCTGGGAAGGCGCTGGGGGCTATGTCGCCGTCGTCTATGGCGATCACCCGCTGCTCCGGCCCGAGAATTTCAGCCTCATCACCCAGCGGCTCGATGCCGGCTGGGACGCGGCGATCCTCGGTTTCATCCCCGCCGACCCCACGGGCTATGGCCGCTTCATCACCGATGGCGAAAAGCTGCTGGCGATCCGCGAGCACAAGGATGCCAGCGAGGCGGAACGCAAGATCGGGCTCTGCAATGCCTGCATCCTCGGGTTCCGGGCGGAGGTGTTCCGGGAGCTGATCGACCGGGTGACCACCAACAACGCCCAGGGCGAATACTACATCACTGACCTCGTCGGCCTCGCCAATGCCGCCGGCCGCAAGGTGACCTATGCCGTGGCGCCCGAGCGCGACGTGATCGGCGTCAACGACCGGGCCCAACTCGCCCGCGCCGAAGCGCTGTTCCAGGAGGTACGGCGCGACGATTTCATGAAGGCGGGCGTGACGCTGCACGACCCCTCGACCGTGCATTTCTCCTACGATACCGAGATCGGCCGGGACGTCACCATCGAGCCCTCGGTGTTCTTCGGTCCGGGCGTAAGGATCGGCGACAATGTCACCATCCGCGCCTTCAGCCACATCGAGGGCGCCGTGGTCGGCAACAATGTCGCTGTCGGCCCCTTCGCCCGGCTGAGGCCCGAGGCAGTGATCGGGGAGGGGGCCCATATCGGCAATTTCGTTGAGGTGAAAAAGGCCGACATCGGCCAGGGCGCCAAGGTCAACCATCTGACCTATATCGGCGACGCCTCCGTGGGCGCCAACACCAATATCGGCGCCGGGACCATCACCTGTAACTACGACGGCATCAACAAGCACCGGACGATCATCGGCGAGAACGCCTTCATCGGCTCCAATTCCGCGCTCGTGGCGCCGGTGACGATCGGCGACGGCGCCTATGTGGCGTCGGGCAGCGTCATCACCGAGGAGGTGCCGCCGGGCGCGCTGGCGCTGGGCCGCGCGCGCCAGGTCAATAAGCCGGACTATGCGGCGAGGATCCGGGCCCGCAACGAGGCGTTCAAGGCGGGCAAGCGGAAATAGGAGCCGGCCATGTGCGGCATCATCGGCATTATCGGCGTCGAGCCGGTCGCCGGCCGCCTGGTCGAGGCGCTGAAGCGGCTCGAATATCGCGGCTATGACAGCGCGGGTGTCGCCACGCTGGTGGATGGCGCCATCGCCCGCCGCCGCGCCGAAGGCAAGCTGGCGAACCTTGCGGCCAGGCTCGACGCGGAGCCGCTCGCCGGCACCATAGGCATCGGCCATACCCGCTGGGCGACGCATGGCGGGCCCACCGAGAACAACGCCCATCCCCACGCCACCAGCCGCGTCGCCGTCGTCCATAACGGCATCATCGAGAATTTCCGCGAGCTCCTCGCCGAGCTCGCGCCCGATGGCTATCTGCCCAAGACTGAGACCGATACCGAAGTCGTGGCGCTGCTCGTCACCCGCGAACTGGATCGCGGCCATCCGCCCGAGGCGGCTGTCGCCGAAACGTTGAAGCAGTTGCGCGGCGCCTTCGGCCTCGCCTTCCTGTTCGCCGGCGAGGAGAAACTGCTGATCGCCGCCCGACGTGGCTCGCCGCTCGCCATCGGCTTCGGCGCAGCCGAAATGTTCCTCGGCTCCGACGCCTTCGCGCTCGCCCCCTTCACCAATTCCATCGCCTATCTCGAGGAGGGCGATTGGGCGGTCATTACGCCGAAAGGCGCGGTGATCCGCGACGCCGGGGGCCGGGTGGTCGAGCGCCGCCGCACCACTTCCAGCGCCTCCGCCGTGCTGGCCGAAAAGGGCAATCACCGCCACTTCATGGCCAAGGAGATTTACGAGCAGCCCGAGACGATCACGCACACGCTGACCCGTTACGTCGACCTCGCCGCCGAAGCCGTTGCCCTGAAAGAGCAACTGCCCTTCGACTTCGCCGCGCTGCCGCGCCTCACCATTTCGGCCTGCGGCACCGGCTATCTGGCCGGCCTGGTCTCGAAATACTGGTTCGAGCGTTATGCGCGGCTGCCGGTCGACGTCGATGTGGCCTCGGAGTTCCGCTACCGCGAGCCGCCGCTCGACAAGAGCGGGGTGGCGCTCTTCATCTCCCAATCCGGCGAGACGGCCGACACGCTCGCGGCGCTCCGCTATTGCGGGCGGGAAGGGCAGGCGCTGGCCGCGATCGTCAACGTGCCGGAATCGACCATCGCGCGGGAATCGCATGTCGTTTTCCCGACGCTCTGCGGCCCCGAGGTCGCCGTCGCCTCGACCAAGGCCACCACGGCGCAGCTCGTCGTGCTTGCGGCGCTTACGGTGGCGGCTGGCGAGGCGCGCGGCCATCTCAACCGCGCCCGGGCGCATGAACTGGTGCGCGCGCTGGTCGAGCTGCCCAGCGCCGTCTCGCAGGCGCTCGCCGCCGAGGGCCAGATCGAGCGCCTGGCCAAGCGGGTGTCGAAGGCGCGCGACGTGCTCTATCTCGGCCGCGGTCCGCTCTATCCGGTGGCGCTGGAAGGCGCGTTGAAACTCAAGGAAATCAGCTATATCCACGCCGAAGGTTACGCCGCGGGCGAACTGAAGCACGGCCCCATCGCGCTGGTCGACGAAGCCATGCCGGTCATTGTCGTCGCCCCCTCCGACGACCTCGTCGAAAAGACCCTCTCCAATATGCAGGAGGTCGCCGCGCGCGGCGGCCGCATCATCCTCATTACCGACGAGGAGGGGGCCCGCACCGTCGGCAAGGGCGTGGCAGATACGATTCTCATGCCCAAGGTGCACCCCTTCGTGGCGCCCATCCTGTCGCTGATCCCGGTGCAATTGCTCGCCTACCACACGGCGGTGGCGATGGGCACCGATGTCGACCAGCCGCGGAATCTGGCCAAATCCGTGACGGTGGAGTAGCGCAGAGTGCGCTCAAACTGGATTCCCGCCTTCGCGGGAATGACGTTGGGGTTGAGGCAAGGACGTACCGACATCCACCATGTCATCCGGCGAAGGCCGGAATCCAGCCACAGGCACAACCTTCACCCCGCCCGTATCAACTGCACCGCCTGGTCCTTGCGGAACAAATAGAGCAGCGTCCTGAGCGCCTCGCCGCGCTCGCCGGTCAGCCCCGGATTGCCCTCGAGCGCCGCCACCGCATCCGCATGCGCGAATTCAAGCAGGTGCCGGTGCACGTCGGGCACGGCGATATGATAGCCGGGCATGCCGGACTGCCGCGTGCCCAGCAGGTCGCCCTGGCCGCGCAGTTCGAGGTCGCGCTCGGCGATGAGGAACCCATCCTCGGTCGAACGGATCGTCTCCAGCCGCGCCTTGGCCGTCTCGCTCAGCGGCTCCTTGTAGAGCAGCAGGCAGGCCGACCGGCCCGAGCCGCGCCCCACCCGTCCGCGCAACTGGTGGAGCTGCGCCAGGCCGAAGCGCTCGGCATGCTCGATGATCATGATCGTGGCGTTGGGCACGTCGACCCCCACTTCGATCACCGTTGTCGCAACCAGGATGCGCGCCTCGCCGGCAACGAAACGATCCATCGCCGACTGCTTCTCGGCCTGCGTCAGCCGCCCATGCACCAGGGCGACTTTATCCCCGAATACGGCCTTCAACTCCGCATAGCGCTCTTCGGCCGCGACCACGTCGAGCACGTCGGATTCCTCGACCAGCGGACAGACCCAAAACGCCTGCGCCCCCTCATCGACGCGCGCCTGGAGCCGGGCGATCACGCGATCATATTCGCTCATCGGCAGGATGGCCGTGTCGATGGGCTGGCGCCCGGCCGGCTTCTCGCGCAGGACCGAAACGGCCATGTCGCCGAAATGCGTGAGCACCAGCGTGCGGGGGATCGGGGTTGCCGTCATCACCAGCAAATCGGCGTGCCGGCCCTTTTCGGACAGCGCGAGCCGTTGATGCACGCCGAAACGGTGCTGCTCATCGACCACCACGAGCCCGAGATCGTTGAACTCGACGTCCGCCTGGAACAGCGCATGCGTGCCAACCACGATCGCCACCTCGCCATTGGCGATCGCCTCGCGCGCCGAACGCCGCTCGGCCGGGGTCATCTTGCCGGTCAGGAGCATGGTGTTCAGTCCGGCCGCCTGCGCCAGCGGCTTCAGCGTGCGGTAGTGCTGCGCGGCGAGCAGTTCGGTGGGCGCCATCAATGCCGACTGCGCCCCGGATTCCGCTACGGCCGCCATCGCCATCAGCGCGACCACCGTCTTTCCCGAGCCGACATCGCCCTGCAGCAGCCGCGACATGCGCTCGGGCGCCGCGAGATCGGCATGGATCGCGGCGATGGCCTCCTTCTGGCCGGCGGTGAGCGCAAAGGGCAGGGCGGCCTCGATCCTTTCGGTAGTCTTCCCCGTCAGCCGCCGCGCAATACCCCGCGGCGTCACCAGCGCCGAGCGCACCAGCAGCAGCGCCAGCTGGCCCGCCAGATATTCGTCATAGGCGAGCCGCATGCGGGCAGGGGAGGTGAGGCCG
This sequence comes from Devosia sp., assembly GCA_035547675.1. Taxonomy (GTDB): domain Bacteria; phylum Pseudomonadota; class Alphaproteobacteria; order Rhizobiales; family Devosiaceae; genus DASZTU01. The sequence goes on along the minus strand of DASZUI010000267.1, from coordinate 471 downwards.
CCCTCGGCCGGCGTCTGCGGCAGATGCACCTGTCGCATCGCCGCCCGGAAATTGGGCCAGCCGAAGCCGTCGAGGCGGATTTGCGGCGCCCATTCCGGCAGCGCGGGGACCCAGTCCACCACCTGCCGCACTACCTTGCTCAACGCCTTCGAGCTCAGCCCATGCGTCAGCGGATAGACCGGCTGCACCAGCGGCAGGCTCTCGAAATTTTCGGGCTCCACGACGAAATCGGGATGGGTGATCTGCTTGAAGCCGTTGAAGAACCCGATCTCGCCGGAGACATAGCGCTCCTCTCCCACCGGCAGGCTCTTCTCCACCCAGCCGCCGGCTGCGCGAAAGAAAACCAGCTGGATTTGGCCCGTCTCGTCATGCGCGAACACGCGGTGCGGCACCTGCGGGCGGCCGCGCGGCGGCGGCTGGTGGCGGTCGATATGGAGCTTCAGCGTCGCAACCTGCCCGACGCCGGCGAAG
>DASZUI010000266.1:0-24579 GCA_035547675.1 Devosia sp. | reverse complement strand
TGGCGATTTCGCCAATGCCGAAACGGCCGATCCGGATTTCGTCGAGGACGACAAGTGGACGACCGTCAAGGCGATGCTCTCGACCCTGTCGGATGCCGAGCTGGCCGACCCCGACCTCTCCGCCGAGCGCGTGCTGTTCCGTCTCTACCACGAGACGGGCGTACGCGTGTTCGAGCCGGTCGACCTCGAGGAGCGCTGCACCTGCTCGGTCGAGCGCATCGAGGCGATGCTGCAGGACAGCTTCACCCCCGAGGAGCGGCAGGACATGGCGGTCGACGGCGAAATCGAAGTCGTCTGCGAATTCTGCTCCACCGCCTACCACTTCAACCCGCACCAGTTCGACGACGGCCACAAGCACACCGAGCATTAATGCATCTGCAATTGATCGCATGGGGAGGGCGGTCGATGAGACGTTTGCTTCACACAGGATTGGTCGGGCTAGTGCTCGGCGCCGCACTTTGGCCTGTCGGTTCGTTTGCGGATTGTTGGGCGGCTGGGCCATTTTCTGGCTACGCAGCCATGTCCAACAACGACTATGCGTTTTCGCCTGACGCAATTTCGAGAACAATATTGATATGTTTTCAGGGCCAGACGGGGACTGTCTCGGGAGACGATGTTCAGTTCGTACAAATAGGCGATTCGACTCTTGTGGGCGTCAGCACCAACGCGCAGGGTTTGGCAACGGCAGAGTTCTATCAGATTGATCGACCTCGACAGCGAGCTCTTTTCGCCAGAAGTCGAATCGGCACGGCTACAGTTACGACAGCATTGCCTGATCTGACCGGTGCTTACGTAGCGGCGGCCAAACCACTGCCGTAACCAGGTTCTGTCATTGGGTCGGACGGCGCACTTGCCCGTCCTTCGACAGGCTGACGACAAGATCGTGGGGGGCTGCGGTCGTTGAGATGGCGGCAAACTGGATTCCCGCCTTTGCGGGAATGACGAAGTGAAATTGGCAGGGCGCCGGTCTCAACCGCGGCGTCGCGGGCAGGTAGGGTGTCCGATCGGAACCCTCGCCCCTCTGGGGAGAGGGTGCCCGGCAGGGCGGTGAGGGGTAGCCGCCGGCACGACCTGAGCGCGCGAACCCCTCACCCTGACCCTCTCCCCAGAGGGGCGAGGGGACGTTGTTGCGAGGGCATGCCTTCACCTCTGCCCTAGGCTCGTCGAAAAGTGAGCCGTTCAACCCCGCCACGTCGGAAATCGGGTCCAGCCGAATGGCTGGTCAGGCCGCAGGCGCTGCGGCCGCCGCGTGCATGCCGGAAATCGCCGCCTGCAGCTTCCGCTCGTCCTCGGAGGAGAGCGAGGAGCGGATGATCCGGGCGCCATGGACCTCGCCGAGTTCGGCCAGCACCTTTTCCGGCTGGGCCTTGCGCACCAGCAGGAACAGGGCGGAGCTGTTCGGCTGGATCGTCTGGGCGATCTCCTTGATCAGATTGTCGTCGATGCCGTAGTCGACGAGGCTCCCCGCCAGCGCGCCCGAGCCGGCGCCGACCGCTCCGCCCAGAATGGCGCCCGCCACCGGGCTCAGGAATAATAGCCCCACAAGGCTGCCCCACAACACGCCCGAAAGCCCGCCCGATGCCGCGCCGGCCCCGACCAGGTTCATGCTCTGCTTGAGCCGGACCTTGCCATCGGGATCGCGGATCGCCACCACGGCATCCTCGAGATCGACCAGATATTCCCGCTGCAGGCGCTGCAGTCGCGTCAGCGTTTCGTCCGCCTGTGTGGGGCTGTCAAAAGCAACGGCAATGAATTCGGACATTTTTCCCTCCTGCCAATGCGGTCATCACCGGCGATGCAATGGCCCGCCTGCTGGCGGGGTTCCGTGTGCCAAATTCTGTTGCAGCAAGAAGGCGGGCCATCAGCCCGCCTTCCGAATGGGTCCATCGGCCTCGATCGAACCGTCAGCGCATCAGTTCGGCGATCGCATGCGCCTGGTCGATATTGTTGGACATTTCGGCGATGCGCCACGCCACGTCCGGCGGGAGATGATAGCGCTCCTCGAGCTGCGCGGCGGCCTCGGGCACGCGCCATTGGGCTTCCATGTCTTCGATGGCTTCGACGAATTCCTGGCTCATGACGGCTCTCCTGTTGCCGGCGCTGAACGCTGGCTCGGCCGAAAAGGTTTCCGTCTCGCCGCGCTTTGATGAGCGGCGCCGGCCTCCCGCCATGCGGCGGCATTGGAGCCGGCTGGTAGTGGGTATGGGGCGAAGGTCGGGCCAACGCCACGACGTCATTCCGGCGAAGGCCGGAATCCGGCCACGCGCACCCTGCGTGCGGAAAGTCCGGTCTGGCCGAATGGCTGGTTACGCCTGGTCCAGCGCGTATTCGAGATCCGCGATCAGATCGTCCGCATCCTCGAGGCCGACCGAAAGCCGCAGCAGGCCATCGGTAATGCCCATTTCGGCGCGCGTCGCCGCGTCGAAGCGCTGGTGCGTCGTCGTCGCGGGATGGGCGATGATGGACTTGGCGTCGCCGAGATTGTTCGAGGTGACGATGATGGCGAGATTGTCGCCCGTCCGGAAGGCCGCTTCCTTGCCGCCGCGCAGCTCGAAGGCGACCAGCGTCGAGCCCGACTTCATCTGCCGCTTGCCCAGTTCATATTGCGGGTGGGCGGGATGGTGCGGGTAAAAGAGTTTGCCCACCTTCGGATGGTCGGCGAGGAAGGTCGCCACCTGTGCCGCGCTTTCGGTCATCTGCTTAACGCGCAGCGGCATGGTCTCGAGGCTCTTGAGCAGCACCCAGGCGTTGAACGGGCTGATCGACGGTCCGGTCTGCCGGATGAATTTGTGCACGTCCCCGCCGACCAGCTCCTTGCTGCCGAGGATCACCCCGCCCAGCACGCGGCCCTGGCCGTCGATATGCTTGGTCGCCGAATAGGTGACGAGATCGGCCCCCAGCGCCAGCGGCTTCTGCCACAGGGCCGTCGCGAACACGTTATCAACGACCAGCTTGGCGCCATGCGCGTGGGCGATCTTCGCCACCGCCTCGATATCCACCAGCTCCAGCGTCGGATTGGTCGGCGTTTCCAGGAACACCAGCTTGGTGTTGGGCCGCATGGCCTTTTCGAAATTGGCCGGATCGCGCCCGTCGACCAGCGTCGAGGCGACGCCCCAGCGCGGCAGGAACTCCTCAACGACGAACCGGCAGCCGCCGAAAAGCGCGCGTGCGGCGACGACATGGTCGCCCGCCTTGACCTGCGACATCGTCGCCGTGGTCACCGCCGCCATGCCGCTCGCTACCGCCCGCGCTTCGTCGGCGCCTTCCAGAAGCGCCATGCGCCGCTGGAACATATCGACGGTGGGGTTGGAGAAGCGCGAGTAGATATAGCCCGGCCCGTTGTTCTTGAACGTAGCTTCGGCCGCCGCGGAATCGTCATAGACATAGCCGGAATTGAGGAACAGCGCCTCGCTGGTCTCATGGAACTGGCTGCGCAGCGTGCCGCCATGCACCAGCTGGGTCGCTTCGGCGCGGCGGGCGGGATCGAACAGGGGATTGTCTTCGCGCGACATTTCGAGCCTCAAAAACAAAAGAGCCGGCGCGAGTGGCCAGCTCCGACGGATCTTTAGCGACTTGTTTAACGTGGCTGCAAGCGACCGGCCAAATCACCACCGCCGCCGGCGGGCCGGCGACCCGCCCTATAAATTCCTTTTGCGCCTTGGCGTCAACGGCGCCGATTGCTATCGCAGCGGGGCGGGGATTTTGATGATGACGACGGCACCCACCACCTGGCCCGAGGGCATATTTTCGGCGCGGCTGATCGAAAAGCTCGCCATCGACGGCGCCATCGCCACCGAACACCCGTTCGATCTCGACCAGGTGCAGCCGGCGAGCCTCGATTTGCGCCTGGGCGACGTCGCCTATCGCGTCCGCGCCAGCTTCCTGCCCGGACCGGGCCAGACGGTGGGCGCGCGCGTCGAGGAACTGAAGCTCCACCAGTTCGACCTGACCGCCGGCGCCGTGCTGGAGCGCGGCTGCGTCTATATCGTGCCGCTGCTCGAAAGCCTCGACCTGCCCGATAGCGTCGCCGGCGCCGCCAATCCCAAGAGCTCGACCGGCCGGCTCGATGTCTTCACCCGCGTCATCGCCGATGGCGCGCGCGGCTTCGATACCATTCCCGCCGGCTATCGCGGGCCGCTCTATATCGAAATTTCACCGCGCACCTTCCCCGTGCTTGTCAGGACCGGCTCGCGCCTCTCGCAGATCCGCTTCCGCTCCGGCCATCCGCGCCTCACCGAGGCCGAGCACAAGGCGCTGCATGCGCGGCAAACCCTGGTGTTCGATGGCAATCTCGAAGTCGGCGAGGGCGTGCCGCTCTCCATCGACCTCAGGGGGGAAGGCAGGGACGGGCTCATCGGCTTCCGCTCCAAGCGCCACACCGCGGTCATCGATGTGGACCGCAAGGACGCTCTCGACGTGCTCGATTTCTGGGAACCGCTGATGAGCCGCGGCCGCGCCGAGCTGATCCTCGACCCGGACGAATTCTATATTCTCGTTTCGCGCGAAAGCGTGCATGTGCCGCCCGACTACGCCGCCGAAATGGTGCCCTTCGACCCGCTGGTCGGCGAGTTCCGCGTCCACTATGCCGGCTTTTTCGATCCCGGCTTCGGGCATTCCGCCGCCGGCGGCACCGGCAGCCGCGCCGTGCTCGAAGTGAGGAGCCGCGAAGTACCTTTTCTGCTCGGCCACGGCCAGACCATCGGCCGGCTGGTCTATGAGCGCATGGCAGAGCGCCCGGACCGGCTCTACGGGCTCGGCCTCGGCTCCAACTACCAGGCCCAGACCCTCAAGCTCTCCAAGCATTTTCGCAGCTTTCCGGCCTGAGCCGCGCGATTGTGACGGTGTGGGGACCGTCAAGTCCTCACTTCGTGCCGCGGCCCCAAAACAGCCCGGAACTACGGCGGAATCCCGCCGTTCCCGTCTCAGCGTCGAGAACGCATGTCAACACGGGAGGCCGAGATGGCAGACTACGGATGGAGAAACGACAATCACCGCTGGGACGATCAGCGCGGGCGCAACCAGGGCGGCCGCTACGGCTATGGCGGCAATAATGGCGACGAGTGGCGCGGCCAGTCCTCGCAGCAGGACCACAACCGGCAGCAAGATTTCGGGCGCGAGAGCGATTACGGCGCCGGCTATGCCAGCCCGCGCAATTTCGACGACATGAACCAGCGCCCCGGCGGCATGCGGGACCAGAACTGGGGCCGCGGCCAGGGTGGCGGCCAGAACTGGGGCCGCGACCAGAACTGGAACCGGGACCAGGACGACTGGAACCAGGGCTGGAGCCGGAGCGGCCAGGCCGGCCGCGGCTTCGGCGGCTATTCCAGCCAGCGCGGCAATGGCCCCGATTACGCCGGCAGCTATGGTTATGGCCCCTCCGACTACCAGGATTATGGGGACTGGCAGGGCCAGGGCTCGATCGGATACGGCACCATGGGCGCCTATGGCGGCCCGCGCTTCGGCAATGGCTATAGCGGCAACCGCGACACCTATGGCCGCGGCTACGGCAATTATGGCGGCGGCAATTACAGCGGCGGCGGCAATTACGGCGGCTCCTACGGCAATCGCGGCTATTCCTCCTATGGCCGCGACCAAGGCGACGACCGCTGGAACAACCGCAATTTCTGGAACAAGGCCACCGACGAGGTCGCCTCCTGGGCCGGCGATGACGAAGCCGGCCGGCGCCGCGAGATGGACCGCATGCATAATCATGCCGGCCGCGGCCCCAAGGGCTACACCCGCTCCGACGATCGCATCCGCGAGGACGTCAACGACCGCCTGACCGATGACTGGCAGCTCGATGCCACCAATATCGACGTTACGGTCAACAATGGCGAGGTGACGCTCGCCGGCACCGTGGACGACATCGAGGACAAGCACCGCGCCGAGCGGATCATCGAGAACCTTTCGGGCGTCAAGCACGTGCAGAACAATCTGCGCGTCGACACTTCGAGCCGTTCCGGCACCAGCGCCGGCCAGTCGTCCTCGATCCCGGTCGGCAGCAGCGGCACGGGCACCTCCTACAGCTCCGCGTCGCGCTCCTCGACCAGTTCGGGCACCTCGAGCTCACCCAGCACGCAGCCGGGCAATAACGGCTCGACCGCGCACTGATCGCGCTTCCCCACCGGCCAGCGGCCCCGCTTCGCCAAACCGGAGCGGGGCCGCCGCCATTTCGGCTCCCCGCGCCCTTGACCGCCGCGCGCCTACGCGCAACAGAGGCCTGCCTCTCTGCTTTTCCGCCAATCGTCTGGTTCGTTTTTCATGTGAGAGACACCACACCGATCCTTGACCAAGCCGCCTCGGACCTTACGATGACTATAAGTACCACGAAGCGAGAAGAACGGTGCCAACCATAGGCGATTTTGAACTGAACCAGGTCGCTTTGGGTGATTGCGCTGAACTGATAGCGAAGCTCCCCGATTCCAGCATCGACATCGTGGTGACCTCCCCTCCATATTGGGGGCAGCGCGTCTCGAGAGGAATTGGAATCGAGGAGGACCCCAGGGACTACCTGACCTCGCTCGTCGGGATATTTACCTCAATTCTTCCAAAGCTGAAGCCCGAAGGTATTGTTTGGATCAATCTTGGAGATGCGTTCAACACGCCGGTCAATTGGAGGCTCGACGATCGAGTGTATAGCTCACTCGGCGCTGAGAAGACGGGGCTCGGTCTCAATAACTCGGCATATATCAAGCCGCGAGCAAAGCGTAAGGCTTTCGTCGACAAGCAGGCAGGCTGGCTTCGCTATGGCAACCTGCTCGCCCTGCCCAATCGTCTCGTTATCGCGCTTTGCGATGGGGGGTATATGTTTCGCGGCGAGGTTATCTGGCGCAAGCGAAATCCTATGCCCGAAGGTCGATGCCGGCGGCCGCACCGTCAGCACGAACCGATCTATCTTCTGGCCAAGCAAGAGGACCACGCGTTTCGCGTCGCTCCCCCCGTCGGTAGTGTCTGGGAGTTCGGGAATGAGAAGATTGAGGGGCCTGCACACTTCTCCCGGTTTCCCGAAGAACTGCCACGGCGTTGCATTGAGGCCTACGGCAAGACCGGCGAGGATGTCATAGTCCTCGATCCATTTTCGGGTTCGGGCACGACCGGGATCGCTGCTGTTAAGCTCGGCTGCTCGTATGTGGGGTTTGAAATAGACCCGGATCAGGTGAACGCGTCGAACGAGCGTCTCAGCAGACTCCAACATGAGGCTGCGCCGCTTCTGACCTACTCGAGGCAAGTCGGCTAGGCGTTCATGCCATCCCTATAAATCTCCCAACGCTGCGAGAGCAGCTGGACCATTTGGTCCGGCTGAGAGCCATGGAAGGGCATCGTATAGATGCGTTTGCCAGATAAAGTGCGTTCGGGGCTTGGCGGCGTCCGCAGATTAAAGGAAAACAGTGCATCGAACTGCCCTGTCACCTCGATGTAGTTCCGCTTCACACGCTCCTTCTCCACGCCCATGCTCCTTCCACCAAGCTCGCCGTAGTTGATGCAGTTGCCGTGAGGAGGCGGGTAGCTCTTCGCATCCATGGTCAGCGCTATGGAAAGCAAACCGCGCTGCATGAAGGCAAGACTCGCGGGTACGTCGTCCTGGATGCGCTCTGCGATGCTTGACTTTACGTGCGCAGCCCCAAAGACGAGCCATTCCTCGTTGTGTAGCCCCTCGATAAAGAGGTCCACCTTGGATGCCTGTGTCTCCGTAATGCCGAGCTTGCTCAGGAGGCCGTTCGCCTCGCGGCTGCTCATGAGCCGCATACGCATATTGTATGGAAGCAATCTCGGCTGATAGAGCGACACAAACACACGTTCCAGAGCAAAGCCCGATACGCGCTTCCACCGCTGATCGCTCCACCCGCTTTCCAGTAAGTGGCGGTAGATCACATGCTGCCAAAGATCGCTTGGATTGGCCTTCGGACACTCGGTTGTCAGCTCGACGAACGCCCTGGCCACAGCCGTTGATATTTGGTCTTCGCCGATGGCAAGAAGTTCGTCCAGTCGTGCGCGGCCCTGGGCGAGCTGCTCGTCCGTTATGTTTTCGATCTCAAGCCAGCTCGAGGAAATCCCGTGTTGTGAAGACCGGCATTCAACCCGTGCCATGAAATAGAACTTCCGGGCTCACGTTCAGGGCCTTGGCAATCTTGTGAATGTTCACAAGACTGACGTTTCGCTCTCCCCGTTCGACGCCGCCCACATAGCTTCGATCGAGTGATGCGCGATGAGCCAATTCCTCCTGGGAGAGGCCGGCACGAAGCCGCACCTCTCGAACTCGGCATCCGAAATTCTGCCGAATCGCGATTGCTGACTTGTCATCCACGATAGAGTCGGAACACCGATGCTGCAGATGAGTCCACGGACTTTAAGTACCCGGCCGGAGGACCTCGACCTCGGGCAGCAGCACGCAGCGGGGCCGCCGCCATTTCGGCTCCCCGCGCCCTTGACCGTCACCCGGTTTTGCCCCATCAAGGGCGGCGCGCGGGTGTAGCTCAATGGTAGAGCAGAAGCTTCCCAAGCTTACGACGAGGGTTCGATTCCCTTCACCCGCTCCACCTCCCTTTGCTGTCGCTGCCGCCGGGGCGTGAGGCCGAAATTGCGCTCGAGCCGGGTCAGGCCATGTGTGGTCTTGGCCCAGAAATGCGGCCGGGTCGCCAGTTCATAGGCGGCGTGGATCGTCGCCAGCGCGTGCAGCGTCCAGTAGAAGGGCAGCAGCCATTGCAGCGCCATGAGCCGCCGGTGCCCGATGCGCTCCAGCCCCTTGGCGGTCAGGACCAGGCTGCTCCCATAGCCGAGGATCAGCACCAGGACCGACCACTGGGTCACGGGATCGGCGAGCGACGGCATCACCGCGCCGCCGTCGATACCGCGCAGCAGCAGCGCCAGCCCGAATGCCGTGTGCAGGATCGGCGACACGATCATCGCCCCGACATGGAATTCGAAGGCCAAAAAGTTCTTCCAGCCCAGATCGCGCAGCAATTGCCTGGGATCGCGGTTGTGGACGAGGAAGGTTTGCATCCAGCCTTTCATCCATCTCCGTCTTTGCCGCAGCCAGCCGTCGAGCCGGATCGGAGCCTCCTCGAAAGTCTGCGAGGGCAGCACGCCGACCCGGTAGCGCAGCCTTGCGAGCCGCACGCCGAGATCGGCGTCCTCGGTGACATTGTAGGCGTCCCAGCCGCCGGTCTCGCGCAGCGCTGCGACACGGAAATGATTGCTCGTGCCCCCCAGCGGCACCGGCACGCCCCAGCGCGCCATCGCCGGCAGCATGATGCCGAACTGGCCGGCATATTCGCCGGTGAACAGGCCCGTCAGCACGTTCTCGAGCGCATTGTCGACCAATAGCTCGGCCTGCAGGCAATCGATCCCCGGATCGGCGGCAAAGGCCGCAGCCGCGAGGCGAAGCTGGTCCGCATTGGGGATGTCCTCGGCGTCGTAAACCACCACATGGCTCCCCCTCACCAGGGGCAGCGCGTAGTCGAGCGCCTTGGGCTTGGTGGCGGGCGCGCTGTCCGGCACGCTCACCAGCTCGAAACGCGGGTCGGCCAGCAGCGCCTCGACGGCGGCGATCGTTTCGGTGCTGCGCGCCTCGACCACGAATTTGATGTCGAGCTTTTCCGGCGGATAGTCGATCGCTTCCATCGCCCGCTTCAGCAGCGGCACCATTTGCGCTTCGTCGCGCAGCGGAATCAGGATGGAATAGACGGGGAGTTCCGCTTCGCCGAGCGGCGGCGGCGGCCGCGTCCGCGGCTCGCGATAGTCGAGCGTTGCGACGAGCTTGGCGAGGGCGGGCACGGCCAGCAGCGTGCCGAGCGTCGGCACCAGGACCGCTCCGCTCGCCGCCGGAAACAGTACCGTGGCGGCGGCGATCGCGGCCAGTACCGCCAGCAGCACGAGCCGCGCCCGCAGCGGCAGGTCGAAAGACGCCGAAGCCTGCGGCCAGCGCCGCGCCAGCCTCTGCCGGGCCGCATCGAGCAGGTGCGGGGCGGCCATTTCGGCAATGGCGCGCCGGATCGCGCCGGGCGGTGTGATGCAGGTTTCCCGCCGCAGGGCTGGCTGCGCCCGGGCGCGCTCCCGCAAGTCCAGCACCTCTTCGAAGCGCGGCGCGACATAGATGATCTGCCGGTCATAAAGGGGCAGGCGCAGGCCGCGGATTTCCGCCAGCCCGTCGAGCCGGCGGATTTCCGGCCAGCCGCCCGTATTGGGAATGACGTTGGAAAAGGCGAAATCGGCCCAGCGGGCGGCCCGCCGATAGACCTGCTCGGGGCTGAGCTGGCAGCGGTGAATGCAGAAATCGAGCGGATCGACGCCCAGCCTATGCGCAGTGGCCAGAACCGCGGCGGCGTCCTCCTCCGCGTGGCAGCGATCCCCAAGCACCGCACCGATGAGGTCCAGGGATGCCGACGCCATTATCCGACTACGCTTGGGGCGCCGCTTGGCCGGGCGCGCGGTGAAAACTCGATCGGCCGATATTCGAATGCGGCGCCGCGGCGGCGCAAGCACCTGCAGTTACGGCTAAATCTCTCCTGTAACGCGCGCCCGCCGCCTCGCCTTCGCCCCGAATATGCGCGATAAGCGAGCAGCATCACCTGTTGCGGCACATCATGCGTCTGGCGATTCTTCCGGCCCTGCTCCTGCTGTTCTTCTCCGGCGCCGTCGAGGCGCAGAACCTCCCCAATTTCGTCGATCCGGCGGCGCGCGACCTTGCCCCCGACCTCAAAGCGGTGCCCTCGATCCGCTTCCTGACCACGGCCGACTTCCCGCCCTTCAACTATCGCGACAAGTCCGGCAATCTGGTCGGCTTCAATGTCGATCTCGCCAAGGCCATCTGCAGCGAGTTCAAGATCGGCTGCACCATCCAGGCCTGGCCCTGGGCGCAGGCCGGCAAGGCGCTCGCCGACAATCAGGGCGACGCGCTCATCGCCGGCCTCGCACTCACGCCTGAGAACGGCAATGATTTCGACTTCTCGGACATTTATCTCGGCCTGCCGGGCCGCTTCGTCACCAAAGCCGCCGCGGCCAAGGGCTTCGATCCGGCCAGGCTCGACGGCAAGACGATCGCCGTCAGGGCCGGCACGGCTCACGCCGAATTCGTGCGCCGCTATCTCCCCAAGGCGAAGCTCGCGACGTTCGACACGGAGATGGACGCACTTGGGGCGGTTTCGGCCGGCAAGGCGGACGCCTATTTCGGCGACGCCATGCGCGCCTCCTTCTGGCTCAACGACAATCCCGGCTGCTGCGCCTTCGCCGGCGAGCCTTATTTCCGGCCCGACCTGTTCGGACCCGGCCTCACCATCGCGGTCGCCGCCGGCCATGACAATGTCCGCGACGTGCTCAACGCCGCCCTCGTCAAGCTCAAGCGCGACGGCACGTTCGACGATCTCTATCTGCGGTGGTTTCCGGTGGGGTTTTACTGAGGGCAGGTCCTGTGGCTGGATTCCGGCCTTCGCCGGAATGACACCGTGGAACGGGCACTGCCTCGCACCCGCCCCGCCGATACCGCGCCCCTCTTTCCTTCTCCCCTTGCGGGAGAAGGTGGTCCGAAGGACCGGATGAGGGGTGAGCCGAAGGCTGTGTTCGTGGCTCACCCCTCACCCGCCTGCCGGCACCCTCTCCCGCAAGGGGAGAGGGGCGATCGAGCCCGGCCCTACGCCCGCCGATACCGCGCCCGCGCCGCCGCTTCGATGGCGGCGGTCACCAGCCGGTCGAGTTCGAGCCGGTCGCGGATCATCTCCAAAAGCCGCAGCTCCTCCTGCTCCAGCGTCAGATCGACCGCCGCCACCTCGACGGCAAGCGCATAGGCGGTGTCGTGCAGCCGGGGCGGGATCGCCTTGACGGCATTATCGAGCACCGTCTCGATATCCTCCCCGCCATTGATCCGGTCGACGCATTCATTGGCGACCTTCGGCAGGTCGTCGCGATCGAAGCCGTCGAACACCGGCCATTGGCCGATCAGCGCATCGATACGCTCGATCTCGTCGGGGCTGATCCGGTTGTCGGAGGAGGCGGCGACCACCATCAGGTGGATCATGGCGTGCTGCGGCGAAAGCGGCATGTTGTTTCTCCTCGGATAACGCCTTAACTAGAAAGCATCGCCGGGTCTTGGCAAGATCGCGCCGAACTTGACGGCGCGCTCGCGCTAATGCCAAAGACCGGCAAATCCGCCAAGCGTGGCTTTCGCCCCAGAAAAGAGCCGTTCCGTGTCGCCCGCACCCCTGCCGACCCTCGACCCCGCCTTTTTCGACGCCGCACAGTCGGCGCGCGCCTGGCCCTTCGAGGAAGCCCGGAAACTGGTGGCGCGGCTGCAAAGGACCGGCAAGAAGGAAGCCCTGTTCGAGACCGGCTACGGCCCCTCGGGCCTGCCGCATATCGGCACCTTCGGCGAAGTGGCGCGCACCACCATGGTCCGCACCGCCTTCCGCCTGCTGACGCGCGACGAAATCCCGACCCGGCTCATCTGCTTCTCCGACGACATGGACGGCATGCGCAAGATCCCGGAGAACGTGCCGGACCGCGCCGCGCTCGAACCCTACCTGCAGATGCCGCTGACCTCGGTGCCCAATCCCTTCGGCGGCGACTATCCGAGCTTCGGCGACCATAACAACGCCATGCTGCGGCGCTTCCTCGACACCTTCGGCTTCAATTACGAATTCGCCAGCGCCACGCAATATTACAAGTCCGGCCGGTTCGATGCGGCGCTGATCAAGGCCGCCGAGAAGTACGACGAGATCATGGCCGTCATGCTGCCGACCCTCGGAGCGGAGCGGCAGGCGACCTATTCGCCCTTCCTGCCCATTTCGCCCAGGAGCGGCCGCGTGCTCTACGTGCCGATGAAGCAGGTGGACGCCCGCGCCGGCACCGTCACCTTCGACGATGAGGACGGCACCGAAATCACGCTTCCCGTCACCGGCGGCCATGTGAAGCTGCAATGGAAGCCCGATTTCGGCATGCGCTGGTCGGCGCTCGGCGTCGATTTCGAAATGTTCGGCAAGGACCACCAGACCAACGCCCCGATCTACGACCGCATTTGCGAAATCCTGGGCGGCGTGGCGCCGGAACATTATGTCTATGAGCTGTTCCTCGACGAGCTCGGGCAGAAGATTTCCAAGTCCAAGGGCAATGGGCTGACCATCGACGAATGGCTGACCTATGCCTCCCCGGAAAGCCTCGCGCTCTACATGTTCCAGAAGCCCAGGGCGGCCAAGCGGCTCTATTTCGACGTCATCCCGCGCGCGGTCGACGAATATTACCAGCATGTCGCCGGCTTCAGCGGGCAGGATGCCGCCGCGGCCATCGAGAATCCCGCCTTCCATATCCATTCGGGCAAGGTCCCGGTGCTCGATATGCCGGTGAGCTTCGGCCTGCTGCTGAATCTCGCCTCGGCGGCGAACGCCCACGACAAGGGCGTTCTCTGGAACTATCTCTCGCGCCGCCTCCCCGGCGAGACGCCGCAGAGCAATCCCGAGCTCGACCGGCTGGCGGGTTATGCCGTGCGCTATTTCAATGACGAGGTGCGCCCGACCAAGACCTTCCGCGCCCCCACGGACAAGGAGCGGGCCGCCCTCGCGGACCTGCGCGAGCAGCTCGTCGGTAAGGACGACTGGACCGCCGAGGACCTGCAGAACATCGTCTATGAAGTGGGCAAGGCGCACCAGTTCGAGCCGTTGCGCGATTGGTTCGGCGCGCTCTATCAGGTGCTGCTGGGGGCGGACCAGGGGCCGCGCTTCGGCTCCTTCGTGGCGCTCTATGGCGTGCCGGAAACCCGGGCGCTGATCGACGACGCGCTGGCCGGCAAGCTTCTCACCGCCGAGCCCGCTTGAGGGCTGCCTGGTTGTCGTGGGCGGGCTGGACGCTCGCCAGCGCCAGCAGCGCCAGGAGTCCCAGGGCGACCATCCAGTAATTGTCGCCCGCCTGGCGCCCGAAGCCGGGCTGGCCCTTGCCGTCTGCCGGGGCGCCGCGCCCGACCGTCGCCACGTGGTCGGCCATATAGGCGCCGCGCCGGCCGAGCGGCTTGGGCCGTCCGGTCGTGGTGTCGCGCGCCGTCTGATGCTCGAGCTCGGAATTGAGCTCCGCCCCGGTGATGACCACCGTATTGGAGAGCCACATCCAGGTGAGCAGCCCGATCAACGCCCCCAGCGAGCCATAGGTCGCGTTGTAATTGGAGAAATTGGCCGCGTACCAGGAGAAGACCACGGAGACGATGGCGATGCCGATGGCGGCGAACACCGCTCCGGGCACGACCCAGCGCCATTTGGCGACGCGCCGGCTCGGCCCCCAGCGATAGAGCGCGCCGATCCCCGCCATCAGCAGTATCAGCATCAGCACATAGCTGACGATCTTCACCACCCAGCCGAGGCCGCCGGGCAGGTAGAGGAACTGCATCACCACCGGGATCACCAGCACGATGCCGAGAAAGACGATGCCCGCTATGGCGAGCACCAGCGTGAAAGCGAGGCTCACCAGGGTGCGGACGAAGAAGTTCCGCTTCTCGGCCTCGTCATAGGCGATGTTCATGGCATCGAACAGCGAACCGACGCCCGCATTGGCGCTCCACAGCGCCACGACGAGGGAGATGACGAGCGTCAGCCCCAGCGTCGGCCGGCCTGTCGCGGTAAGCCGCGTGAGCTGGTCGTTGACGATTTGCAGCGCCCCCGGCGGCAGGATGCCGGTGAGGAGGCTCATCTGCCTGGGCACATCGGCCGGGTCGCTGAACAGCCCATAGAGCGACACCACCAGCGTCAGCGCCGGCACCAGGGCGATCAGCATGTAATAGGTGGCGCCGGCGGCAACCAGCAAGACTCGGTCTTCCATCACTTCGTTGAAGACCCGCACCGCCACGTCGCGCCAGCCGAGCAGTCCCATTGCGGTGGGGCTGTCCGCCAATTGTCCATGCCGGCGTAAATGGGAGTCCTCGAACTGCGCCACGGTCATCGCTGTCGCCTCGCTTGCGGCAACAACGTAACGGACGGCGACGCGGTTGCCGGCGCTACTGGCTGGCCCAGATGATGCGCCTGATCCAGTCGATCTCGGCGACGTCGAGCGTGCGCGTGGGATAGTCAGGGTTGACCGAGGCCAGCTCCAGCCGGTTCAGCGTCTGCCGCTGCAACACCTTGACCATCACCTCGCCCGAACGCGTCCTGACGGCCACCCGGTCGCCGCGCCGCACCTGCTCGGTCATGGAGACGATGACCTTGTCGCCCTCGCGATAGAGCGGCAGCATGGAATCGCCATGCACTTCGAGGGCGTAGATGTTTTCCTCGTCGGTCGGCAGCGTGATCCGGTCCCACTCGCCGATGGGAAAGCCGGCGCTGTCGAAGAAGCCGCCGACGCCGGCCTGCGCCAGCCCCAGCAGCGGCACGCTGCGGCCCGCCAGATCGCCCTGCATATAGGCGCCGCTGCCGGCCACGAAGGAATCGAAGCTTTCCCCCGTCGCCTCGAGGATTTTGGCGATGCTTTCGGTGGAGGGCCAGCGCTCGCGGCCGTCCTTGCTGACGCGCTTGCTGGGATTGAAGGCGGTGGCGTCGAGCCCGGCGAGCTTGGCCAGCGCCGAAGGGCTGAGCCCATGCCGCCGCGCGATCGCATCGATCCCGTCCCAGATGCTCTGGTGCGACAGCATAGGAGGATCATCCCAAAGGCGGAAATTAATCCTAAGCTATAAGGGAATCTCCGTGGCCTGTAAAGCAGGCTTCTGTCCGGTGTCGTACACCGAACGGACAGGCGACCTCATTATAGGGGGATGGGCGCCTATGGCCTCCTGGCGCCGCAGCCGCTAGGTTGCCGCCATGACCGATACCAGCAGCAATACCCACCCCACGACCATCTACAAGGTCGCCGACGCCGCCGATTTCGAGGCAGCCGAAGCCGACGGCATCTATGCCGGCGCGCCGGTCGACATCGCGGATGGCTTCATCCATTTCTCGACCGCCGCCCAGCTGCCCGAGACGCTGCGGCGCCACTTCAGCGGCCGCAGCGGGCTCGTTCTCGCCGCCATCGATACGGAAAAGCTGGGCAGCGGCCTGATCTGGGAACCCTCGCGCGGCGGCGACCTCTTTCCGCACCTCTATGGCAATCTGCCGCTTTCGGCCATCCTCTGGCAGGAGCCGATCGAGGTGGACGAAGCCGGCAATTGCAATTTGCCGGCCCGGCTCGGCTGAGCATGATCCTCTCCGCCTTCTCGCCGCTGCTGCGGCTCGCCGGCATCCGCGAGCTGACGCGCGATTCGCTGCTGAAGATGGACCCCGAGACGGCGCATGGCGCGACCATTTCGGCGCTTCGCCTCGGCCTCGCCCCGGCGCAGGATTTTCCCGATCCCAAGGAGCTGCACACCCGCCTCTGCGGCCTCGATCTGCCGAACCCCATCGGCATGGCCGCCGGCTTCGACAAGAACGCCGAGGTGCCCGCTCCGCTCGCCCGCCTGGGCTTCGGCATGGTGGAAATCGGTACGGTGACGCCGCTGCCGCAGCAGGGCAATCCGAAGCCGCGCCTGTTCCGCATTGCCCAGGCGGAAGGCGTCATCAACCGCATGGGCTTCAACAATGAGGGCCACGAGGCCGTCTTCGCCCGGCTGAAGGGCCTGCGCCTTGCCGCGGCGCTCGGCGTCAATATCGGGGCCAACAAGACGAGCAGCGATTTCGTCGCCGATTACGTGCTCGGGGTCCGGCGTTTTGCCGATCTCGCCGACTATCTCACCGTCAATATCTCCTCGCCCAACACCCCCGGCCTACGCGATTTGCAGGCGGAGGACGCGCTGAAGACGCTGCTCGGCGCGGTGCTCGAGGCGCGGGCCGCGGCCCGGACCCGCGTGCCGGTCTTCCTCAAGCTCGCCCCCGACCTCGATGAGGCGATGATGGATGCGATCGCCCGCACGGTACTGGCGACCGATCTCGACGGGTTGATTATCTCCAACACCACCATTTCCCGCGATGCGGTGGCGGGGCTGCCCCATGCGAGCGAAGCCGGCGGCCTTTCCGGCAAGCCGCTTTTCGGCCTCGCCACCCGTCGCCTCGCCCAGATGCGCCAGCGCGTCCGCGACCTGCCGATCATCGGGGTCGGCGGGATTCACTCGCCCGAAACGGCGCTCGCCAAATTCGAGGCTGGCGCCAATGCCATCCAGCTCTATTCGGCGCTGGTCTTCGGCGGCCTCGACCTGCTCGATCGCCTGAAGCGCGGCCTTGCCGCCGCCGTCCGCAGTGCCGGGGCAAGAAACATCGCCGAGCTGACGGGCCGGCGGACGGCGGATTGGGCCGAGGGCAGGGGAGAAGTTTAGGCCCCCTCACCCGGCGCTACGCGCCGACCTCTCCCCCGAGGGAGAGGTGAAGAGAGGGGGAAGGTCGCGCCCCGGCTCACCTCTCCCTTGGGGGAGAGGTCGGATTGCGCAGCAATCCGGGTGAGGGGGCCTTGGCCGCCGCGAGAAGCCGCCGCGCCCTGAGGAGCATTTCCAGCCGCTGCAGCACGACCACGCCGAGCGCCAGCCCCAGAAAGGCGTCGACGACGACCGCGGCGTTGATGTGCAGCGCCTGCGCCTCCTGCGCCAGCACGGAACGCAGCGCCAGCCGCACCAGGATCAGCGCCACGAGGAAGATCATCCCGGCCGGCGACGCCGTCTGGTTGAGCGCATGCGTCCCGGGGTCGACGGCGATGGTGATCGTCTTGCCGCGATACCAGCCGATCACTCCGCCCACCACCAGCGCGGCGAGGCACCAGAGCCAGCCGGTCGCGTCGGGCGGAGACTGCAGGAACAATATCGCGCAGATCACGAGGAAGATCGCCGGCGCCACCCAGAGCTGCTCGAGCTTGAGCGGCCGGGCCTGCCCCATCCGCCGCAGGCGCAGGGCCAGGATCAGCACGATGACCGCGCCGGTGACGAGGTAGGAAATGAGCTGAGAATTGCCGTGCATTGGTCTTGCCTAGTTGAAAAGACGCGATTTGCGCCATTGCGTGCCGAGCCAGAGGATCAGCCCGCGTGCGATGAAGAACACATGGAATGCGAGCCACAGCCCGGTATTGCCGAGCAGCGGATGCAGCGTCAGCGCCGCCGCAAGGAAGATCGCCAGCGAGACCAGCATGCCATTGCGCATGACGGTATTGAGCGTCGCACCCGAGACCACGCCGTCCATGACGAAGGCCGGCATGCCGGTGAGGCCGGAGAGCGCCGCCAAGGGCAGATAGGCATAGGCGACGCCGCGAACCGCCTCGCTCGTCGTCATCAGGGCGATCAGCTCCCGCCCCCCGAGCCAGGCGATCCCGGTCAATGCCAGCCCGATGAGCACACCCCAGCCGAAAGCGAGCCGCACGGCCCGGTCGAAGGCCGGCCGCCAATTGGCGCCGACCGCCTTGCCCGACAATTGCTCGGCCGCCTGCGCCAGCCCGTCGAGGAAGAAGGCCATGATCATCAGCATGTTCATGAGAATGGCGTTGCCGGAGAGCACGTCCTCGCCGGCCCGCGAGCCCTGCGCCGCGAAATAGGCATAGCTCGCCATCAGCGCGCCGGAACGGATGGTGATGTCGCGGCTGAGCGAGAACATGCGCCTGAGCGCCGCGCCGTCGAACAGTTCCGCCGGCACGATCAGCGCGAAAAGCCGCCTTGCCCCGCCGAAATGCCGCGCCAGCAGGAACAGCCCCGCCAGCGCCGCGGCGAGATTGCCCGAGACGGTGGCGAACGCCGAGCCGGCGACGCCCCAGTGCAGGCCGAAGACGAAGAGCACGTTGAGGACGATGTTCACCCCATGGATCAATATCTGGAGCGACATGCCGGTCCGGGCATTGGCGCGGCCATAGAACCAGCCGAGCAGCGCGTAATTGATGAGCGAGAACGGCGCCCCCGATATGCGCACGAAGAAATAGGTGGCGAGCGCCCGCGCCACATCGGGGGCAGGGGCGAGGATGGTTTCCGCCAGCCGGAACAGCGGCTGGCTGAGGACGATGAGCAGCAGTCCGAGCCCCACCGCGACAAGGATCGCCCGGCTCACATGCATCAGCGCGTCGCGCGGATCGCGCGCGCCCACCGCCTGCGCCGTCAGCCCCGCCGTGCCGAGCCTGAGGAAATAGGCGAGCGAGAAGATCACGTCGAAAACCAGCGCGCCCAGCACCAGCCCGCCCAGCAGCGCCGCATCGCCCAGCCGGCCGATGACGGTGATGTCGACCAGCCCGACCAGCGGTTCGGTGATGAAGGCGACCGAGGCCGGCAGCGCGATACGGAAGATGTCGCGGCTCGAAACCTCGAAGGGATAGGTCGGGCGCGATGCCGCCAGTCCGGCGGCCGGGGCGGCGGCAAGCTCGGACATGCTAGGGCGCCGCCGGGGAAACTGGCTGGGCGTTGTCCGGCTCGCGGGCGTGACGAGTCAAGAGATCTATCTCTCGCTGAGGATGTCGATGCGGATATCGGCGCGGTCGGCGCCTTTTTCCACCAGGTCGTAATTGGCCATGTCCACGCGCGCCACATGCGCCTGGTTGCGTTCTTCGCTGAACAGCCCCATCTCGCCATGCCGCTTCATCAGCCGGGCCACGACCTTGTCGCGCTCGACATGGATGAAGACGGCGAGGTCGAGCAGCGGCCTGACCGCATACCAGGGCGAATCCGCGAGCAGCAGATAATTGCCCTCTATCACCAGAATACGCGCCTCCGCCGGCACCGTGATCGAATCCTCGATTACGTCCTCGATCTCACGCGAATAAGAAGGGCCGGTGACGGCCGCCCGGGTCGTTCTGAGGTCGGCAAGAAACTCAACGAACAGCATGCCCTCGAAAGTGTGAGGCATGCCCTTGTCCGCCGCGATCTCCAGCGCCTCCAGCTTGGCGTGCCGCATATGGAAGCCATCCATCGGCACATAGACCGCCAGCCCCGGCCGGCTGCCATTGAGCGTGTCGACCACCTGCCGGGCGATCGTGGATTTGCCGACGCCCGGTC
Source organism: Devosia sp. (assembly GCA_035547675.1). Lineage (GTDB taxonomy): Bacteria > Pseudomonadota > Alphaproteobacteria > Rhizobiales > Devosiaceae > DASZTU01. The sequence goes on along the minus strand of DASZUI010000266.1, from coordinate 4,694 downwards.
CGCCCGCGATCCCGATCATCGCCCGTCCCGGCCGCGCCGCGGCGATCGCGCCCGCCCGCTCGGCGATGAGCGAGACGGCCTCGTCGGGGACGAGGGTGAGACGTTCCTGTTCTGACATGGCTTCCTCCCCGGCCAAGGCGTAGCACGGGGCAGCTAGCACTGCCACGGGCGATGGAAACGGTGCCACTCCTGGATTCCGGCCTTCGCCGGAATGACGCCGCGGCGGGGCAGGGGCCGTGCCAGTTTCGCCTCGTCATTCCGGCGGAGGCCGGAATTTATCCTGGGCCGTCCCGGCGCGCTGCCCATCCTTCGACAGGCTCAGGATGAGGTCGGTGGATCAGGCTCAGGATGAGGTTGGTGTTTAGGCTGGGACGAGGTTGGTGGGTTAGGCCCAGGATGAGGTGCGTGGATTAGGCTCAGGATAGCTAGGTGGTGCTGGACTTAGTCGCCCAATCCACCGACCTCATCGTGACCCAAATTCCCCCAACCTCATGGTGAGCTTGTCGAACCATGGGCAGCGCGCTCCCTACTTTCCCGCCTCTAAGGCCCGGTCCAGCCGGATGGCTGGCTTGCGCATCCGCCGGCGCGGGCGCCATATAGCGGAACAAAACCAGCACGCCGAGGCTTCCCTGGACCTTCACCCGCTCATTGCCGACTGGTTCGCCGGGCGCGGCTGGGCCCCCCGCGAGCATCAGCTCGACGTGCTCAACGCCTGGGAGCGCGATGCCTCGGCGCTGCTCATCGCCCCCACCGGCGCCGGCAAGACGCTGGCCGGCTTCCTGCCCACCCTGGACGACCTGTTGAAGCATCCTGCCCAAGGGCTGCATACGCTTTACATTTCTCCCCTCAAGGCACTGGCGGTGGACGTCGCCCGCAACCTCACCACGCCCATCGAGGAAATGGGCGCCCCGATCCGCGTCGAAACCCGCACCGGCGACACGCCCGCCCATCGCCGCCAGCGCCAGCGCTACGCCCCGCCGAACATCCTGATGACCACGCCCGAGCAATTGGCGCTGCTGCTCAGCCACGCCGATGCGGACCGGCTCTTCGGCGCGCTGCGCCGGGTGGTGCTCGACGAGCTGCACGCGCTCGTCACCTCCAAGCGCGGCGAACTGCTTTCCCTCGGCCTCGCCCGGCTCGCGACACTTGCGCCCCAGATGCGCATCACCGCGCTCAGCGCCACGGTCGCCCGGCCGGACCTGCTGCGCGACTGGATCGCCGCGCCGCTGCCTGAGGCAACCGCCGAGTTGCTGGTCGGCCGCGCCGGGGCGAGGCCGGAACTCTCCATCCTTCATAGCGGAGAAAACGTGCCCTGGGCTGGGCACTCGGCGGCCTATGCCATCCCCGAACTCTACAAGGTCATCGCCGAGCACCGGACGACGCTGATCTTCGTCAATACCCGCAGCCAGGCGGAAATGCTGTTCCAACTGCTCTGGGCCCATAACGAGGACGGGCTGGCGATCGCGCTCCACCACGGCTCGCTGTCGGTGGAGCAGCGCCGCAAGGTCGAGAGCGCCATGTCCGCCGGCATGCTGCAGGCGGTGGTCGCGACCTCGACGCTCGATCTCGGCATCGACTGGGGCGATGTCGATCTGGTGGTGCAGATCGGCGCGCCCAAGGGCGCCTCCCGCATGCTGCAGCGCATCGGCCGCGCCAATCACCGGCTCGACGAGCCCAGCAAGGCGATGTTCATCCCCTCCAACCGCTTCGAGGTGCTGGAGTGCGAGGCGGCGCTGGAGGCGGTGGAGGTGGGCGCGCAGGATTCCGATCCGCCCTCCGAAGGCAGCCTCGATGTCCTGGCGCAGCACCTGCTCGGCTATGCCTGCGCCGGCCCTTTCGCCGCCGATGACGCCTTCGGCGAATTCCGCCGCGCCTGGCCCTATCGCAACCTCAGCCGCGAGAAATTCGACCGCGTGCTCGATTTCGTGGCGACCGGCGGCTACGCGCTGCGCGCCTATGAGCGCTACGCCAAGCTCAGGCAGATGGAGGACGGACGGTGGCGCATCGCCCACCCCGGCATCGCCCAGCAATATCGGCTCAATATCGGCACCATCGTCGAGGATCCGATGGTCAAGGTCCGCCTAGTGCGGGCGCGGGGGGCGAGGCAGGGCGCGACGACCGGCCCCATCGGCCGCGGCGGGCGCGTGCTCGGGGAGATCGAGGAATATTTCATCGACCAATTGGTCAAGGGCGACACCTTCGTCTTCGGCGCCGAGATCGTCGCCTATGAGGGCATGGTCGAGACCGAAGCCTATGTGTCGCGCAGCTTCGCGCCCGATCCCAAAGTGCCCTCCTATATGGGCGGCCGCTTTCCGCTCTCGACCTTCCTCGCCGATGGCGTCAGGCGGCTGATCTCCAACCCCGACAATTGGCGGCGCCTGCCCGAGCAGGTGCGTGACTGGCTGGCCCTGCAGCACGAGGCCTCGCTGCTCCCCGGCCGCGAAAACCTGCTGGTCGAAACCTTCCCCCGTGGCGCGCAGAACTTCATGGTCTGCTATCCCTTCGAGGGCCGGCTGGCGCACCAGACGCTCGGCATGCTGCTGACGCGCCGGCTGGAGCGCCTTCGCGCCCGCCCGCTCGGCTTCGTTGCCTCCGATTATGCGCTCGCCATCTGGGGCCTCGGCGACTTCTCCGCCATGATCCGGACGGGACGGCTGTCGCTGGACCAGCTTTTCGACGAGGACATGCTGGGCGACGACCTCGAGAGCTGGCTCGACGAATCCGCCCTGATGCGCCGCGCCTTCCGGAATTGCGCCATCATTTCCGGGCTCATCGAGCGCCGCCACCCCGGCCAGGAAAAGACCGGGCGGCAGGTGACGGTCTCCTCCGACATGATCTACGACGTGCTCTACCATCACGAGCCCGACCACATCCTGATCGAAGCGAGCCGGCACGATGCGGCGCGCGGCCTGCTCGACATCGGCCGGCTGGGCGAATTCCTCGCCCGCATCAAGACGCGGATCGTGCACAAGCCGCTCGACCGAATCTCGCCTTTGGCGGTACCGATACTGGTCGATATCGGCAAGACGCCGATCTACGGCGAAGCCCGCGAAAGCGCCATGGCCGACGCCGCGGACGAGCTGATCAAGGAAGCGGTCGGCGGGTAGGGCGCGCGTGGCCGACCCCCACCCCTGTCCCCTCCCCGCAAGGGGGAGGGAGACGATGTTGCACTGCAATGCCTCGGGCACTCCTCCCCCCTTGCGGGGGAGGATGGGAGGGGGGTAAGTCGCGCGCTCTGGCGAAGGAATACTGCATGCTCCGTTTCGGCGGCGAAATCTTCGAGCCTCTCTCCTCCGGCGGCCTTTATTGGGCCGCCGAGCGGGCGCTTATCGTCGCCGACCTCCACCTCGAAAAGCTCGCCTCCTTCGCGCCGCGCGGCCAATTGCTGCCGCCCTACGATACCGGCCTCACGCTCTCGCGCCTCGCCGCCGATCTGCGGCATACGGGGGCCGATACGGTGATCGCGCTCGGCGACAGCTTCCACCGCGACGAAGGGCCGGCAAGCCTGCTGGCCGCGAACCGCGAGGCGCTGGCCGAACTGACCGGCCGCGCCCGCTGGATATGGCTCGCCGGCAATCACGACCCCGCCCCGCATGCGCTGGGTGGAGAATGCCGCAGCGAACTGACCATCCGCGACCTCGCCTTCGCGCATGAACCCAGGCGCGGACAGGTCGGCCTCGTCGCCGGGCACCTGCACCCGGCCGCGCGCATCCATGTCGAGGGCCGTTCGGTGCGCCGCCCCTGCTTCGTGCATGACGGGCGGCTGATGCTGCTTCCCGCCTATGGCGCCTCGACCGGCACGCTCAATATCCTGTCGCCGGCCTTCCACGGCCTGTTCGATCTCGCGCGCCTCAGCGTCACCATGCTCGGCCGCGACCGGCTCTATCCGGTCAATACAAGGCGGCTGGTGGCGGGGTAGCCGAAACTGGATTCCCGCCGTCGCGGGAATGACGAAGTGGCCGGGGCAGGGCCTTCGCCTGACCCCGGCGTCATTCCCGCGACGGCGGGGATCCAGTTTGGCCGCGGGCGCTGCCCATGGTTCGACAGGCTCACCATGAGGTTGTGTCGGCTGAAGTCTCTCTACCCCGCAGCAGCGAAAGGCCAGTCGGGGCGAATGCCTTGCTAGAGCGTTTTCAGGAAAAGTGGTTCCACTTTTCCGGTTCGAAAACGCGACAACTCAAGAACTAGAGCTCACGTTCTGATGCAATCAGAACGTGAAATGCTCTAGCGGCGGAAGATCACGCCGCCCAGCCAGCCCGTAACCAGCGCGAGCGCCACGCAGGTCAGCCCATAGGCCAGGGGATAGTCATGCGCCGAGGTGAAAACGAAGCGCTCGAAGCCGGTCTTGTTCACCGCAAAGCTGTCGCCACGCTTGGCGATGAGCTGGCCGTTCTTGAAGAGATAGGTCTGGGTGATGAAGAGCCCGTTGGAAATGTCGCCGGGCAGGGTGAGCTGCGCCGCATAGGCGGTGGGGGAGAGGAAGCGCACCGCCTCCTCATGGATGCCGAACAGCCCGCGCGCCTCCATCAGCCGCACGAGCTCGGCCCCGAACCGCTCCACATGCAGCGATTGCGGCACGGCGGAAAGCTGCGCCTGGGTTTCCGGCAGGATGCGCTCGGCCGCGAGCGTCCGCTGGTCGGCGATCTTGTTCAGCGGATTGCTCGCCAGCACCTGGAAATAGGTGGGGAAGGGGC
>DASZUI010000265.1:0-7441 GCA_035547675.1 Devosia sp. | reverse complement strand
AGGCGGCGTCGGCCTGCCCGGTGATCATGGCGAAAAGGAAATACATGGTGCTCGTCATCTGCCGTCTCCATCGATCTTTGGCGGCAGAGTGCGCGAGCCGGCAGGTACTTGCAATGGCGGCGATCAGCCGGCCGTGACGGGAGGCCGCCCGCCGATCTGACGCACCGCCGCCGACCCCGCGGCGACCGCCCGCTCCAGCGCCGTCGCGGCAGCGGCGCCGCCGAGTTCGGCGGCAATGAAGGCGGCGGCGAAGGCGTCGCCGGCCCCGGTGCTGTCGACGACGTCCACCTGCGGCGCCGAACGGAGGCAGCGCTCGCCGTCGCGCGAGCCGAAGACGGCGCCGAGGCCGCCGCGCTTGACCGCCGCCCGGCTGTAGCGGCCGAGGAGCGCCGCGAGCTGCGCCTCGGCGTCGGTCTCCCCGGTGAGCGCCAGCGCCTCGGCGTCATTGGCGAAGATCATGGTGGCGCCCTCCGTCCAGTCGAGGAAATTGCCCGGCCCCACCTCCTCGAGGAAGCCGACCGAGGCGGGATCGACGGCAATGCCGATGCCGGCCTGCCGCGCCGCCGCCATCAGCGCCGAGACCGCGGCGCGCGGGCCCGGCTCGAACAGCGCATAGCCCGAGACGACCAGCAGGCCCACGTCCGCGAGCAGCGCCGGCGGCAAATCGCCGGCGGAAAGAAAGGCATTGGCGCCGCGATCCGTCAAAAAGCTCCGCTCGCCATCCGGCGATACGATCGTGACGATCGCCCCCGAGGGGCGCAGCGGATCGGCGCCCAGCACCGCCTCCACCCCCAGGCCGGCGAAATGCGCCGCCAGCGCGTCGCGATCGGCGGCGCCGACCCGCCCCGCAAAGCGCACCCGCGCCCCGAAGGAGGCGAGCCACACCGCCTGATTGGCCCCCGACCCGCCGGGGCGCGCCCTGATCTCGGCGCGCCGGTCCGAGCCCAGGATCAGCGGTCCCTCCGGACGGCAGATGATGTCCGTCATCACGTCGCCGACCACGAGGACGGCCGGCGCCGGATCGGCGGAAGCGGTTCTCCGGCCTTCCGCCCGCGGCAGGACGGGCGCCATCAGGCGCGCAGCGCCCGGGGGGCCGGGGCGGCGAGCGCCGCGAGTTCGACGGCGATGCGCGCCGCCACCCGCGCATTGTTTTCGACCAGCGCGATGTTGGAAGCGAGCGAGCGGCCTCCGGTGAGCTCGAAGATGCGCTGCAGCAGGAAGGGCGTCAGCGCCTTGCCGCCGATCCCCTTCTGCGCCGCCTCGGCCACCGCCTTGGCGATTTCCGCCTCGATTTCGGCGGCCGGAATTTCGTCCGCCTCGGGGATCGGATTGCCGATCAGCACCCCGCCCAGCCCCAGCGCGAATTGCAGCGACAGCATGCGGGCGAGCTCGACGGGCGTGTCGTAGCGCCGGTCCGTCCTGTGGCCGGAGTTGCGCGCCCAGAAGGCGGGAAAATCATCCGTGCCGAAGCCGACGACCGGCACGCCATTGGTTTCGAGCACTTCCAGCGTCTTGGCGATGTCGAGGATGGATTTGGCGCCGGCGCAGACCACCGCGACCGGCGTCCGCCCCAATTCCTCGAGATCGGCGGAAATATCGAAACTGGCTTCGGCGCCGCGATGCACGCCACCGATGCCGCCGGTGGCAAAGATGCGGATGCCCGCCCAATGCGCGGCCATCATCGTGGTGGCGACCGTCGTGCCGGCGATTTCGCCGGAGACGAGCAGCGCCGCCACGTCGCGCCGCGAAGCCTTTGCCGCCTTGTGGCCCTCGACGGCGAGCCGCTCCAGATCCTCGTCCTCGAGCCCGACGCGGAACTTGCCGTCCATGATGGCGATGGTCGCCGGCACCGCCCCTTCCGCCCGCACGTCGGCCTCGACCTTGCGCGCCATTTCGAGGTTCTGCGGATAGGGCATGCCATGCGTGATGATGGTGGATTCGAGCGCCACCACCGCCCGCCCGGCGGCAAGCGCCTCATGCACCGCCGGGGCCACGGAGAGATAGGATTTGACGTTCATCGGCCGGCCTCGCGCACGCTTGTAGCGAGGATGCTTTCGCGCGGGCCGGGGCACGAGTCAACGGGCGACGGCGGTGCGGGTTGAAACTGGATTCCCGCCTGCGCGGGAATGACGTCATGGTTGGAGCAGGGCCGTGCCTCGCTCGCTTCGTCATTCCCGCGCAGGCGGGGAATCCAGTTTGCCGGCATCGCTCGCTTCCGGCCGCCGCGAAGGGGGCCGGCAATCCATCTTGTCGCGCTCCCAATCCCTTGTCGCTGGCGGAAAATGCGACTAGCCTCGCCCCGAAAACGCCAACCATGGATGACCTCGCTGACCACGCTGAGCATTGATCCGGCAGGGCTGCCGGCTCGCTACCGGGTAACGCTTCCGCCCGCCGAGTCACGGCCGGGCAGCGGCGCGGTGCCGCGACGTGGCTTCCGCTTTTCGATGGATTTCGGGCTGACGGCCGGGGCTTCGCGCTTCGGCCGAAGCTTTTTGCCGTTTTCGCCAAGCAGCAATGGCGCCGTCCCGAAACGGCGCCCAGGGAACAAGGAGCTCACCATGAAGAGATCGCTGATCGTGGCGCTGGGGGTTGTGGCGCTCGTTGCGCCGGCCGCCCAGGCGCTGGCCGATGAGGAGAAGGTTCTCAACCTCTACAATTGGTCGGACTACCGCGCCGAGGACACGCTGGACAATTTCACCAAGCAGACCGGCATCAAGGTCGTGGAGTCCAACTACGATTCCAACGAGATGCTGGAAGGCAAGCTCGTGGCCGGCCATTCCGGCTTCGACGTGGTGGTGCCCTCGGGCTTCTTCCTGCAGCACCAGATTCCGATCGGCCTCTACCAGAAGCTCGACAAGTCCAAGCTGCCCAACCTCAAGAACATGGACCCCGCCATTATGAAGGCGACCGAAGCCTTCGATCCGGGCAACCAGTACGCCGTCGACTATATGTGGGGCACCACCGCGCTCGGCTATAATGTCGACGAGGTCAAGAAGGCCCTGCCGAACGCGCCCACCGACAGCTGGGACCTGCTGTTCAAGCCGGAGAACGCCAAGGCGCTCGCCTCCTGCGGCATCACCGTGCTCGATGCGCCCGACGAGGTGGTCGCCATCGCGCTCAAATATCTCGGCCTCGACGCCAATTCCGAGAAGCCCGAGGATTTGCAGAAGGCCGAGGACCTGCTGAACTCGATCAAGCCCTATATCCGCAAGTTCGATTCCTCCGGCTATATCGACGATCTGGCCAATGGCGACGCCTGCCTGTCGCTAGGCTATTCGGGCGACGTCTATATCGCCAAGCAGCGCGCCACCGATGCCAAGAAGGGCGTGAACGTCCAGTACGTCATCCCCAAGGAAGGCACCATCGAGTGGTTCGACATGCTGGCCATTCCCGCCGATGCGCCGCATCCCGAGAACGCGCTGGCCTTCATCAACTACATCATGCAGCCCCAGGTCACCGCCGACATTTCGAACAACGTGTTCTATGCCAACGGCAACAAGGCGGCCTTTCCGCTGACCGACAAGGCGATCACCAGCGACCCCAATATCTATCCGCCGCCGGACCTGCAGGCCAAGCTGGTGCCCCTGCAGGCCCATTCGCAGCAGTTCACCCGCCTGTTGACCCGCGCCTGGACTCGGATAAAGACCGGCGAATGAGGCGAAGGCCCTCACCCGGCGCTTCGCGCCACCCTCTCCCGCAAGCGGGCGAGGGGAAGAAGGTGGTTCCCCTCACCCGCGAGCGGGAGAGGGTGCCGGCAGGCGGGTGAGGGCTTTCCTGAGGGGAGCCTGGAGAAGGACGTGCTCGACAAACCTGAGATCGCCGCCGACACGCGTCCCTGGCGCGACCCCGAGGCCAGGCCCTTCATCAAGATCCGCGACGTCACCAAGAAGTTCGGCGACGTCGTGGCCGTTTCCGATGTCTCGCTCGATATATTCAAGGGCGAATTGTTCTGCCTCCTCGGCGGCTCGGGCTCCGGCAAATCCACCCTGCTCAGGATGCTGGCCGGCTTCGAGGAGCCCACCTCCGGCACCATCGAGATCGACGGGCAGGACATGGCGGGCGTGCCGCCCTATCGCCGCCCCGTCAACATGATGTTCCAGAGCTATGCGCTGTTTCCGCACATGACGGTCTGGAACAACATCGCCTATGGCCTGAGGCGCGACAATCTATCGAAGCCCGACATCGAGACCCGCGTCACCGAGCTCATGCACCTGGTGAAGCTCGAAGGCCTCGAGGGCCGCAAGCCCAACCAATTATCCGGCGGCCAGCGCCAGCGCGTCGCCCTTGCCCGGGCCCTCGCCAAGCGCCCCAAGCTGCTGCTGCTCGACGAGCCGCTCGGCGCGCTCGACAAGAAGCTGCGCGAAGAAACCCAGTTCGAGCTGGTCAAGATTCAGGAGACGCTGGGCATCACCTTCGTGGTCGTCACCCACGACCAGGAGGAGGCGATGAGCCTCTCCACCCGGATCGGCGTGATGAACCAGGGCGAGATCGCCATGATCGGCGAACCGCAGGAAATCTACGAATTCCCCAATTCGCGCTTCGTCGCCGGCTTCATCGGCTCGGCCAACATGTTCGAAGGCATCGTCACCGAGGACGAGGACGACCATGTCCGCATCCGCTCGGCCGAGGCCGGCTGCGACATCTATGTGAGCCACGGCGTCGACTGCGCCCCCGACCAGGTGCTCTGGTGGTCGGTGCGGCCCGAAAAGATCGTGCTGACGCGCGAAAAGCCGGCCGACGAATATCCCGGCGCCAACCTGACCCACGGCTTCGTCGAGGACGTGGTCTATCTGGGCGACATGAGCGTCTTCCAGGTGCTGCTCGAAAGCGGCAAGCGCCTGCGCGTCACCAAGGCCAATTTCGAACGCGGCGACCCCCACGCCATCTCCTGGAACGAAGAGGTCTGGGCGAGCTGGGGCGGCAATGCGGGCTCGGTCCTGACCTCATGACGACCGAGGCCGCCGGCACCGAGATCGTCGCCCCGCCGGCCTGGCGCCCCTGGGGCTTCCTGCGCCACTGGCTGGTCTCCTCCGGCTTCGGCGGCCGCTGGGTGGTCATCCTGCCGCCCATGCTGTGGCTGATCGTCTTCTTCCTCATCCCGCTCGCCGTGGTCATCGGCATCTCGTTTTCCGAGAGCGTGGTCGGCCAGCCGCCTTACCTGCCGCTGCTCACCATCAGCAAGGAAGGCGATGTGCAGCTCACCCTGCACCTCTCCAATTTCATCTTCCTGACGCAGGACCGGCTCTATTTCGACGCCTGGCTCTCCTCGCTGAAATTCGCCTTCGTCTCCACCATCCTGGCGTTGCTCATCGGCTATCCGATGGCCTATTTCATCGCCCGCTCGTCGGACCGGGCCCGCAACATCCTGCTGATGCTGGTCATCCTGCCCTTCTGGAGCTCCTTCCTGCTGCGCGTCTATGCCTGGATCGGCTTCCTCAAGAACAATGGCGTCATCGACAATTTGCTCGAGGCGATCGGCTTCCAGCACGTCATCGACGCGCTCAACCCGCCGCTCGCCCATATCGGCCTCGCCATTCCCGCGCTGCCCTGGCCGATGCTCTATTCGGATTTCGCCGTCTATGTCGGCATCGTCTATACCTATCTGCCCTTCATGATCCTGCCGCTCTACACCAATCTGGTGAAGCTCGACGGCACGCTGCTCGAGGCCTCGGCCGACCTCGGCGCCAAACCCTTCCGCACCTTCCTCTCCGTGACGCTGCCGCTTTCCGTGCCGGGGATCGTCGCCGGGTCCATGCTCGTCTTCATCCCGACCATCGGCGAATATGTCATCCCGCAGCTCCTGGGCGGCCCCTCGACCCTGATGATCGGCCGCGTGCTCTGGGACGAGTTCTTCTCCAATCGCGACTGGCCGCTCGCCTCTTCCGTGGCCATCGCCATGCTGGTCATCGTCGTGGTGCCGCTGATGTTCCTGCAGCGCGCCCAAAGCGCCGTGGTGGAACGCCGATGAGACGCGGCATCTTCGTTCCTGTCGTCGCCGTCCTCGGCTTCATCTTCCTCTACGCGCCGATCGTCTCGCTCGTCGTCTTTTCCTTCAACGAGTCGAAGCTGGTGACGGTCTGGGGCGGCTTTTCCACGCGCTGGTATGGCGAGCTGTTCTCAAGCTCGGAAGTCCTGGCGGCGGGCCTGCTCTCGCTGCGCGTCGCCGCCGCCAGCGCCTCGATCGCGCTGGTGCTCGGGACGCTCTGCGCCGTGGCGCTCACCCGCTTCCGCCGCTTCAAGGGTAAGACGCTGCTCGGCGGCATGGTCTCCGCGCCGCTGGTCATGCCCGACGTCATCACCGGGCTGTCGCTGCTGCTCCTGTTCGTCGCCATGGAATCGATCTTCGGCTGGCCCGCCGGGCGCGGCGAGCTGACCATCGTCCTCGCCCATTCGACCTTCTGCATGGCCTATGTGACGGTGGTCGTGCAATCGCGCCTCTCCGACCTCGACCTGTCGCTGGAAGAAGCCGCGCAGGACCTGGGCGCCACCCCGGCGCGGGTCTTCTTCGACATCACGCTCCCGATCATCGCCCCGGCGCTGGTTTCCGGCTGGCTCTTGAGCTTCACCCTCTCGCTCGACGACCTCGTCATCGCGAGCTTCGTCTCCGGCCCCGGCTCGTCGACCCTGCCCATGGTCATCTTCTCCAAGATGAAGCTCGGCGTGTCGCCGGACATCAACGCGCTCGCCAGCCTCATCATCGGCATCGTCGCGCTGGGCGTAATCATCGCGACGGTGTTTCAACTGACCCGGCCGAGGACACGGACCGCGGCGTAAACGGAGATTCCCGCTTTCGCGGGAATGACGGTGGAGGTGAGGCGCGGTTTTGCCTCCCACACCGTCATTCCCGCGTAAGCGGGAATCTCTGTTTGGACAATTCCTCGAGGTCAGAGCGCGTTTCTGGATTCCGGCCTTCGCCGGAATGACATTGTGGAATTCGGCACGCGCGCGCCCCAACCACGACGTCATTCCGGCGACGGCCTGAATCCAGTCCAACCACCAGCGCTAGTTGAACAGCCACTCATGCTCGGCGGCATTGTGGGACTTCCACGTCCGCCTCGGGCCGGCCATGACGTTGAGGTAATAAAAGTCGTAGCCATATCGCGGCTCACCTCCAGCGTCATTCCGGCCGAAGCGGGAATCTCTGTTTGGACAATTCGTCGAGGTCAGAGCGCGTTGCTGGATTCCGGCTTTCGCCGGAATGACCTTGTGGAATTCGGCACGCCCGCGCCCCAACCCCGTCGTCATTCCGGCGAAGGCCGGAATCCAGTCCAACCACCAGCGCTAGTTGAACAGCCAGTCATGCTGGGCGGCATTGTGGGACTTCCACGTCCGCTTCGGGCCGGCCATGACGTTGAGGTAATAAAAGTCGTAGCCATATCGCGGCTCACCTCCAGCGTCATTCCGGCCGAAGCGGGAATCTCTGTTTGGACAATTCGTCGAG
>DASZUI010000264.1:0-6640 GCA_035547675.1 Devosia sp. | reverse complement strand
GGGAGAGCCAGGGACACCGGCGCCGTTTTCCCAAGCCCGCACAGTCGCTTGGGCCAAGCTCCGGCCGGAGACCAAGCCCGCCTGGCGCAAGGCAGGGCACGGAAAACCGACATGCCAATCCTTGTTCCAAAGCCCACTTTGTCCTTGCATCGCAAGACAGTCGCTCCCCCCGCCATTCCCGAGCTCCTTCGTCATTCCCGCGAAAGCGGGAATCTCCGTTTAGATTACAGCCCCAGCTGCATGTGCACCACGCCGATCCAGCGGTCGAATTTGTAGCCCAGCGCCGGGAAGCGTCCGAGGGTTTTGAAGCCGAATTTCTCGTGCAGCTTCACCGAAGCCTCGACCTCCTCGGAAATCACGCCCAGCATCTGGGTGAAGCCGAAGGCACGCGAGCGGTTGATGACGTCGCCGAGCAGCAGGCCGCCTATGCCCTGCCCGGTCGCCTCCGGCGCAAGATAGACCGAATCCTCGCAGGCGAAGCGGTAGGCCGGGCGCGGGCGGTAGGTCGAGGCATAGGCGTAGCCCACCAGTTCGCCGGCACGCTCGGCGATCACGACCGGATGGCCGAGCTCGACCATGTGCCCGAATTTCTCCGCCATCGCCGCCTCGCCCGGCGCCTCGAGATCGAAGGTCGCGACCGACGTCCTGACGTAATGGGCATAGATCGCGGTGATCGCCGGTACGTCGGACCAGGCGAAATCGCGGAGCATGACATCGACCGGCACGGCGGAGTCCCCCAAAATGAAAAGGCCGCGGTCCTATAGACCGCGGCCCCTCTTATTCCAATCGCCTTCCGGCGCTATCAGCTGCGCTGATTGCCGAACAGCCGGAGCATCATCAGGAAGAGGTTGATGAAATCGAGATAGAGCTGCAGGGCGCCCATGATGGCGCTCTTGGCCAGCACCTCGCCGGAATAGCTCGCCGAATAGGAGAGCTTGATCCGCTGCGTGTCATAGGCGGTGAGCCCCACGAAGATCAGCACGCCCAAGACCGAGATGCCGAAGGCCAGCGCGCTCGAGCCGATGAAGATATTCACCACCGACGCGATGATGATGCCGATCAGCCCCATGAACAGGAAGGAGCCGAAGCCCATGAGGTCGCGCTTGGTCGTGTAGCCATAAAGGCTCATGGCACCGAAGGTCGCGGCCGAGATGAAGAACACCCGGGCGATCGAGGTGCCGGTATAGACCAGGAAGATCGAGCTCAGCGACAGCCCCATCAGCGCGGCGAACGCCCAGAAGGCGAGCTGGGCCGCGGCAACACTCATGCGCTGTGCGCCGAACCCCATCACCATCACCAGCACGACCGGCGCGAAGGCCACCACCCACATCAGCGGGCTCGTATAGAGCCAGACGCCCCACTGGGTCAGCAGCAGGCCGTTCGGCGCCTGCGCCACGGCGGAGGCCGTATCGGTGGTCACGGCGGCGGCATTGGCGAAATAGGCGACGAGCCCGGTCACCACCAGGCCCAGGCCCATATAATTGTAGACCCGCAGCAGATAGCTGCGCAGCCCCTGATCGATTACCGCCGCGGAGCCTGCCCGGGCGGCATAGGTCGGACGGTCGAAATCGGCCATTGGTTTATCCCTCTCCAAGCGCGGGCGTCCCGTCTCCGGGGCCATGCCCGCTGTCGCCTGCAATATGGCGGCGGCGAAGGTCTAATACAAGATACCATTCCGTAACCGCCTGGACAGGTCGGGTCCCGCCTACAGGCGTGGTTAAAAGGGTCGGGCTCGCCGGCCCCCCTCGCTCCATCGCGGCGCTGCCGGCCCCCTGGGGACCGGACAGGCGCGGCAGAAGATTACGCTAGGCCCCCGCCGCCGATCTTGTTATGCCTCTTGCGTGGACGGCGAATCGCCGCTCCGCCTGTGTTGCGGCAGGATCGCGCGCCGGCACTGCCAGGACGGCGCGCCAGAGAGAGGAGGGTCAATTGCCCAGACTCTTTACCGGCCTCGAAATCCCGCACGACGTGGCCTTTGCCTTGTCGCTCAAGCGCGGCGGGCTGCATGGCGCCCGCTGGATGGATCCCGAGAACTACCACATCACCTTGCGCTTCATCGGCGACGTCGACCACCAGACGGCCGACGAGGTGACCGACGCGCTCGACCGGCTGGCCAATTCCGAGGCCTTCACCGTCCGCCTGTCGCACCTCGCTTCCTTCGGGGGCGACAAGCCGCGCGCCCTCTACGCCGCCGTCGACATCAACGCCACGCTCATCCGCCTGCAGGCGGCCCAGGAGCGGGTGCTGCAGCGGCTCGGCCTGCCGCCCGAGGGACGCAAGTTCACGCCCCATGTGTCGCTGGCCCGGCTGCGCGGCACCAGCGCCGAGGAGATCGCGCGCTTCATCGCGCTCTCCGGCCGCTTCACTCCGCTGGAATTCCCGGTGGGGCGCTTCGTCCTGTTCTCCAGCAAGGATTCGGTGGGCGGCGGTCCCTACCTGGTCGAGCAGGCCTATCCGCTCGCCGCCTGAGGCCTCCGCCGGGCGCCGAATCCGCCGGCTTAATGCTTCCTTCACCCTGCGGGCGCAGAAAAGAAGAGGCAAAAACGCGCCAAATTGCAGACATTATTGCCGCTAAGGTCGCGTTTTGGATCAAGGCGGCCCGTTTCCGAGGCCCCCCGGCGCAGTGCTGCGCTTCGGCTGCGTCGGAATGGGCCATCGAGAGAGGATGGTTAGCTCATGAATTCGATGCTTCGGCAATTTTCGGCCCGCTCCGCTGCCACGGTGGCGCTCACGGTCACGCTAATGACTGTGCCCGCCCTGTCGGGCGCGGGGCCGGCGCTGGCTGCGCCGGCAGCCGCCGCGGCATCGACGGGCCCGACCAATATCGGCACCTTCAAGGACTGGACCGCCTGGACGGGCAATGATTCGACGGGCCTCATCTGCTACATTTCGGCCGAGCCGACCTCCAGCAAGCCGACGGGCGTCAATCGCGACCCCGTCCACTTCCTCGTCGTCCACCGCAAGGGCCTGGGCACCAGGAACGAGGTACAGACCCTGATCGGCTATCCGCTGAAGAAGGATGGCAAGCCGAGCGCCGCCATCGACGGCAAGAGCTATCCGATGATCGCCGATGGCAGCGGCGCCTGGCTGGCCAGCGCCGGCGACGAGGCCGGCTTCGTTGCCGCCCTGAAAAAGGGCTCGCAACTGGTGGTCAAGGGCACCTCGCAGCGCGGCACCGACACCACGGACACCTATTCGCTGGCCGGCGTGACCGCCGCCATGGACGCCATCGACAAGGCGTGCAGCTGATCGTGCGGCTAGGGCGGGCCGGGGCAGCCGGCATTCTTCCGGCCGCCGGCCTGGCGCTCGCCCTTGCCGCCGGCCCGGCAGATGCCCAGTCGGTGCGCCAGATCGGCAGTTTTCGCGACTGGTCGGCCTATTCGGCCGCCGAGGGCACCGGCCATATCTGCTTCGCCATGGCCAAGGCGGCCGAAGTGACGCCGCAGCCCGACGGCTATACCCAGGCCTATCTCTACCTGACGCGCCGGCCGGCCGAGAATGTCAGCAACGAGCTCAACCTCGTTGCCGGCTTCGCCCTCGACCCCGACCAGCCCGCGACCCTCAGCGTCGCGGGCCAGACCTTCAATCTCTTCGCCCGCGACGATGCGGCCTGGCTGCAGGACACCTCGCAGAACGACAGCCTCGCCGGCGATATGCGCGCCGGCACCACCGCCGTCATCGACGTCACCTCCGACAAAGGCATCAAGGTCGAGGAAACCTTCTCGCTGGCCGGCGCCACCGCCGCCTCCCGCGCCATCGGCACCTGCTAACCAGCCATTCGGCTGGACTTCGAGCCGGCCCCGCAGGGCAAAATCCCGCCTCGCATTTCGCATGGAACGGCTAAAGCGGTCGCCCGGCCCGAAACAGCGGCAGCAGGTGGTCGCGGGTGAGGGGCGCGAGATCGAGCATCGCCGCTTGTTCGGCGGTAACCCGGACGGCTTCCTCGATTTCCGCCGCGGGCGTGATCGGCTGGTACAGGGCAAGTGCGAAGATTTCCGCCTCGACCATGTGACCCGGCTCATTGGCCGCCTGAGCGGAGAACCGCCCGAGCGGCATGAGCGCCAGGGATCGATCATGAGTCCCAGCTCCTCCTCGAGCTCCCGCACCAGCGCCTGCTGCGGCGTTTCGCCGGGCTCCAGCTTGCCGCCGGGCTGCATGAAGGCGGTCGTGCCGCGCTTGCGGACGAGCAGCAGGCGGCCGTCTTCGTCGATGGCGAGAGCGGCGGCAATGCGGATGACGGGTGGCGCTTGGGCCATGGAGAGGTCCGGCACAGGTCTAAGGCAGGTTCACGGCAGCCCGAGATAGGCCATGAGTTCGCTGGCGGCGGCCGCACCGGCGCGGTTGGCCCCGATGGTCGAGGCGGAAGGACCATAGCCGACCAGGTGGACGCGCGGATCGCGCACCGCCTGCGTCGCCAGCCGTCCGGTCATGGCGATGCCGCCATTTGCTTCCCGCAGCATGAGCGGCGCCAGATGGTCGAGCGAGGAGCGGAACCCGGTGCACCAGAGAATCACGTCCACCGCGAGCGTCCGCCCGTCTGCCCAGCGCACCCCGCTTTCGGTGACCTCCTCGAACATCGGCAGCCGCTCCAGCACGCCGCGCGCCCGCATCGCCTCGATCGCCGGCGTCACCGGCAGGCCGGTGACCGACACCACCGAATTGGGCGGCAGGCCGGCGCGAACGCGCTCCTCGACCAGCCGCACCGCCCGGCGCCCCGCCTCCTCGTCGAACGGCCCGCTGCGGAATTCCGGCGGGCGCCGCGTCACCCATGTCGTGCGGGTGACCCTCGAGATTTCGTCGAGCAGCTGGATCGCCGAAATGCCGCCGCCCACCACCAGCACATGCTGCCCGGCAAAGGCGGCCGCCATCTGGTAATCCCGCGTGTGAAGCTGCCGCCCGCGAAACCGCTCACGCCCCGGAATGTCGGGGATGAACGGCGTCTCCCAGGTGCCGGTGCAGTTGACGATGCCGCGCGCCGAATAAAGGCCGCGGTCCGTTTCGATCCGCAGCCGCTCGCCGCGGCTGCACACGAGCACGACCTTGACCGGCCGGTGCACCGGCAGCGCGAAGGCCGCCTCATAGGCGGCGAAATATTGCGGCACCGCCACCGCCGCCTCCACGGTCCCCGTGGGCGCCGCGACCGCTTCGGCAAACGCCATCCCCGGCAGGTCGTGGATGCGGTTGACCGTCGAGAGCGTCAGCGATGGCCAGCGGAACTGCCACGCGCCACCGGGCCGGGGCGACTGGTCGAGCACGACATAGCCGCGCTCGGCCGCGAGGCCGCGCCGCTTGAGGTGATAGGCCGTCGACAGTCCCGCCTGCCCGGCGCCGATGACGACGATCTCGGTCTTGATGGCGACCCGCGTAGCGGGCGCGGCTTGGGGCGAGTTGGTCATGGCACAGCGTTCGCTCCCCTCCCCCTTGAGGGGCGGGGGCGGGGGCGGGGGTACCGCCATCCGCGCCCGCGCAGGAACCCCCACCCGGCTGCCGCCACCCTCCCCTCAAGGGGGAGGGGAGCCAATGGCGTCGTCATCGTTACCGCGCCGCGGCGATGACGTCTCGCCGCGCCGCCGTCTCGCCCACGACCAGCCCGCGCACATTCCTGGTCGGCTGCACCGCATAGCGTCCGAGCAGTTCACGCTCTTGCTCGTCGGCGTCGGCGAATTCGAGCAGCAGCGCCGCGACCAGCGCCCGGGAGGCGGCGGCATTGCCGTCCTCGATCTTGAGCGCGAAGCCCAAACCCTTGTCGCGGATCGCCCCGCAATAGACGCCCTCCGCGCCGCCCTTGAGCATCAGCCGGCCGCCGAACGCCTCCATGGCCAGAGTATCGAGATTGTCGCTGCCGCCGACAAGGAAGGGGTGGCGCGTCGCCGCATCGAAAATGCGCTGCGCCGCAGCCGCGATCTCGGGGGGCAGGCCCTTGCCGGTCGCCATGCGCGCAAAGCCGAGGGCGAAGCCGTCGAGCGGCGCCGCCCAGGTCGGGATCGAGCAGCCATCGGTGCCCACGCGATCGGGACTGAGCGTTTCCCCCGTCACCAGCTCGATCATCTGCCGCACCAGTGCCTGGGTCGGGTGGTCGCGGCCGACATAGCCATGCGTATCCGCCCCCAGCGCCAGCGAGGTCGCCAGCATGCCGGAATGCTTGCCCGAGCAATTATTGCACCGCGCGTCCGGCTGCTCGTGCCGCTCGCGCAGCGCCTCGCGCGCCATGGGCGAGCTCGGGGCATGCGTGCCGCATTCGAGATCGCCCGCCGACAGCCCGATATGGTCGAGGAAGTGCGTCACGCCCTCGATATGCGCCGCCTCGCCCTGATGCGAGGCGCAGGCCAGCGCCAACTCCTCGTCCGACAGCTCGAATTTCTCCGCTGCACCCGAGGCGAACATGGCGAGCGCCTGTATCGATTTCACCGCCGAGCGCGGGAACACCGGCCGCGCCGTATCGCCCGCCTTGGCGATCACCCTGCCATCCCCGTCGCGGATGACGAAGGCGGCGCGGTGCCGGTTCTCCACCCAGCCGCCGCGGCGCGTCTCGACGAGCACGGGATTGGCGTCCGTCCGATCAGCCATGTTTATTCCATTAGATGGGATTGCCTGAGAGGAGCCTGGGCACGCCGCCGCCCACGGCCGCCGCCTGCCGGAT
>DASZUI010000263.1:0-3902 GCA_035547675.1 Devosia sp. | reverse complement strand
GCAACCGGCTGCGTGTCGGAAACCGGCTGGGCCTGCTGGGTCACCGGGCAGGCGTTACCCTTGGCGAGCGCCGCATTATAGGCATCCTTGTTATAGCCGAAGCCGGCATTGGGCACCATGTCGTCATGAGTGAGGCTCATCGGCGTCAGCTGCTCCTGGCTGGTGAGGCAGGCGGCGAAGGCCGAGCTCGAAACGGCGGTGGCGCCCAGGGCAAGCGCGACCACGCCGGCAAACAAAGAAATCTTGCGCATTTCAATTTTCCGTTAGGGAGGAGTCAAGAACACCGGCCAACGAACACAACAACTCCCCTGGCGCATAAGTAAACTTTGCGCGATCGTTGAATTTGCGGCCGGTCGGGGCGAGTGACTTCTTTAGCTCGCGCCACGCTATGTTAAGTAGTGTTGGGTGCGGGGCGCGGCAAGTGAACAGGGCGACGGATTCGATGAAATTTATGCAAGCTTTTGGCAAGCCTGGCCGAAACAATTTGAAACAGAGCTTGCCGCCAGAACGAAGCGGGGCCGCGGACCATGGCCCGCAGCCCCGCCTCGCTAACGGGCATCTGCCCGTATGCGGTCAGTTGTTCCCGTTGCCGAGCTTGAAGGCGGTGCCGCCGCCGCCGGGCCGGTTCGGATAGCTCTGATAGGGATCCTGATCGGTCCGGTAGGACTGCTGGGTCACCCCGCAGGTGTTGCCGCGGGCGAGCTGATCCTGATAGGCCTGCTTGTTGTAGCCGAAGCCGGCATTGGGCACCATGTCGTCATGGGTAAGGCTCATCGGCGGCAGATCCCGGGGATTAAGACAACCGGCGGCCAGGGCGCCGCTCGAGGTCAGGCCGGTGAAGCCCAGTGCGGCGAACGCAGCCGCCGCGAGCATCATTTGCTTGCGCATTTCTCGTTCCTTTCGGTTGGCATCTAGGGCAGCCTCCATTCTGACGCTTTCAGAACGCAGGCTGGCCTACATCCTTATTCCGCATCGGATTTTCGCGGGCCGAAGACGGCATTCGCGCGATGCTGCAGACCCAATGCGAGTGGTCTGGCGGCGGTTCCTTCACAGCTTTGCAAGGCTAGGTTGCGGATCGTTCAGCTGCCGCCGGCGTTGGCGCGCGTCAATTCCGGCAGAAAATCGCGGACGAGCGGTTGCTTCTGGGTATCGAAGGGCAGGGGACGCACGACCCGCATGGCGGCGATGCCCACCCGCACGGTCATCAGCCCGTTGACCACGCCTTCGCCCAGCCGCTGGGACAGGCGGGCGGCGACGCCCTGGCCGACGATCTGCTCGACCAGCCCGTCGGTGAGGACGAGCCCGCCGGTGACGGCGAGATGGCTGAGCACGGCGCCGGTCAAGCGCCAGAAGCCGAAGAAGCCGGGCCGGGCGCCATAGAGGCCGGCAATGGCGCCGGCGAGGCGCACGCTTTCATAAACGACGAAGCCGACATCGACGAGCGCCCGGGGCGATACCGCCGTGACCAGCGCGACCCGGCGCGCCGAGGCGGCGGTGAGGGCGCGGGCGCGGGCGTCGAGCGGGGCCATCACCGTGCGTTCGGCGAAGCGCACGATCTCGCTGCCGTCGAAGATTTCGGGCGCATGGTCGGCGAGGGTCTGGCGCGCGCGGGCGAGGTCGGGGCGGCTGGCGTAGAGCCGGCCGAGTTCGGCCGCGATCCGCTGTCCGTCCTCACGGCGGTCGCTCGCCAGCACCTTTTCGGCCGCTATCCGCAGCCGGTCCAGTTTCTCGAGCCGGGAAACGGCCCAGACTTCCCGAACGACGATGACGAGGAGCGCCACGACAAAGCCGGCGAGGAGGACGATCCCCGCCCAGCCGAGCCAGGCGTAGCGCGTGAACAGGTCCTCCACGATGCGGTCGGCCAGCAGCCCGAGCGCCAGCGTGACGAAGAGGCCGCCGGCCGACCAGGCCAGCCGGCCCAGCCAGCCCATGCGGCGGGGCGGCGGGGCGGCCTCGATCGCCGCGGCGTCCAGCGCGTCGAAATCCGGTTCCGCCTCGGCGATCGCCGTTTCCGCCGGGGTGAAGGCGCGCGGCAGGCGCAGGGCTTCCGGCCGGCTCTCCTGCCCGGCGATGGGGCGCGCGAAAGGATCGGTCATTTCAGCCAGTCTCCGATCAGGAAATCGAGCGCGCGATCGAAGCGGATATGAGGCAGCACGTAGCCGCCCTCGACATTGCGTTCGAGCTTCTGCGGCGGCTCGAAGCGCAGAAAATTGAGCTTCACGGGATGGGCGTCTTCGAGAACCGATTCAGGATCCTCGGGCAAGTCGCCGGGAAAGAGCGCGATTTCCTGGCTGCCGTCATAGACGGTGCCACCCAGTCTCTCGCCGGACTCGGGGGTGCCGATGATGACGTTGAGGCGTTCGCCCTTTTCCTCGATGGTGCCTTCGCGGGTGGCGCGAATGGCGGCGAGCGCCAGCGAGCGGGTTTCGGCGCCGGCGAAGCGGGCCCGGCGGGCGGCATTGGCGACGAGCCGGTTGAGGATGGCTTCCAGCCGGTCGTGCGAGCTCGAATGGACGTGGTCGGCCTTGGTCGCGGCGAAGAGGATGCGGTCGATGCGGCGGACGAAGAAGCGCGACAGGGGATTCGTCTCGCCCTGCCGGAAGGCGGCGAGGATTTCGGTCAGCGCCGCCTCGAGATCGCGGACGGCGGCAGGCCCGGCATTGAGGGCGCGCAGCGTATCCACCAGCACGATCTGCCGGTCGAGCCGGGCGAAATGGTCGCGGAAGAAGGGTTTTACGACCACATCCTTATAGGCCTCGTAGCGGCGCTCCAGCATGGCATGAAGGCTGTCGCCGCGGGCATGGCCGGCCGGCGCGTCGAGGGGCGCGAAGGTGAGGGCGGGCGAGCCTTCGAGGTCGCCGGGCAGCAGGAAGCGGCCGGGCGGGAGGGCGGAGAGCGCGTGTTGGTCGGCGCGGCTGGCCCTGAGATAGGCGGTGAACGCCGTGGCGAGGCGTTCGGCGGCGGTGTCCGTGGCCTTGGCTGCCGTGTCGGTCGCCTCGAGGGCCGCGAGAAAGTCGCGGGCCTCGGGTGGCGCGCCCGGTGCGCGGGCACGGGCCAGCGCGCCCGTACTCCATTCGGCGAAGCTGAGCGAGAGCAGCGGCAGGTCGAGCAGCCATTCTCCGGGATAGTCGACGATGTCGAGATGGAGCGTCGAGGGGCCGCGCAGGCCCGAGAACCAGCGGCGGCTCTGGTATTTGAGCGTCAGGCGCAGCTGCGAGATGCGGCGCGTCGATTCCGGCCAGGTGGGGGGATGGCCGGTGAGGGCGGCGAGATGCTGCTCATAGGCGAAGCGCGGGATCGCGGCATCGGGATATTCGGCGAGCTGCGCCCCGATGAAGCGGCCCTCGGCGAGCGGCGAAAAGCCCGGCAGGCGGCCGCCGGTTAGCAGGTCGTGGACGAGGGCGGTGATGAAAATCGTCTTGCCGGCGCGGCTGAGGCCGGTGAGCCCCAGGCGCAGGGTCGGGGTGAAGGTCCCGCCCGCGGCGTCGGCGAGGTTCGCCAGGGCGATGCCGATCTCGTCGGTCAGGCTGGTCGGCGATTGCGGCATGGCTTCCCCGGGATTGCCGGGAGAAAGTAGGCGTTTTGCGCGGCGTTACAAGGCGATGGCGATGTGCACGCCGAAACTGGATTCCCGCTTTCGCGGGAATGACATCGTGGAGGAGATAGCGCTGTGCGTCGCCTGCCGTCGTCATTCCCGCGAAAGCGGGAATCCAGTTTGTTTCTATACCTCCCCGATCTTCGTCATGTCGAACGGGGTGGTTTGGTAGATTTCGTTGATCCAGTTCTGGAACAGCAGATGGGCGTGGCTGCGCCAGCGGTTTTCCGGCTCGGCCGAGGGGTCGTCATTGGGAAACAAGTGCACCGGAAGCGCAGGAGTTAGGCCCGCTTTCACGTCGCGGTCA
>DASZUI010000262.1:0-60049 GCA_035547675.1 Devosia sp. | reverse complement strand
ACCGCCCCGCTGAGGAGGCCGGACACGTAATATTTCTGCAGCAGCACATAGATGAGGATGCAGGGCACGATGGAGACGATGATACCCGCCTGCAGCGCGCCCCAGTCCACCGCGCCGAGATGGCCGGTGCGAACGCCGACCAGCATGATGGGGACCGTGAAGGACGTCTCCTTGTTCATGACGATCAGGGCGGCGAGGAACTCGTTCCAGCTGGTGATGAAGGCGAAGAGCGCGATCGTCACCACGCCCGGGAGCACCAGCGGCAGCGACACGCGGGTGAAGAGCTGGAACGACGTGCCGCCATCGATCAAAGCCGCCTCCTCGAGCTCTTTGGGCACCCCCTCGAAGCTGTTGCGCATGAGATAGACGCTGAACGGCACCTGCAGCATGGTGTGGATGACCGCAAGCCCGAGGGCCGTGTTGGCGAGCCCGATCTTGGCGAACATCAGGTAAAGCGGTGTGAGGAGCGCCTGGTAGGGGATCATCAGCGGCAGCAGCAGGACCAGGAACAATATCTCCTTGCCCGGGAAATTGAAGCGCGCCAGCCCATAGCCTGCCGGTATGGCCAGTACCATCACCAGGCAGATGGCAAGCGCGGCCACTTCCAGCGAATTGCCGACATAGGTCCATAGCCCCGCCTGATAATTGTAGATTGCCGCATAATTATCGAGGCTGAATGAGTGCGGCAGATAGGTCGGCGGCGTGGCGGAGGCATCCGCATGGGTCTTGATCGAAGCGAAGAAGCTGAGCACCACCGGGGCAAGCATCAGCGCCGAGATGAATACGGCCACTGCCGCGATCAGGTAGCGAATGGCGGCGCTGGAGCCGGCGACATGCCGTTCGCTGGCGCCGGCCACGGCGCGGGTTGGGAGGGCGGCGTCGGTCATTGCGGCGCGCTCCTTGCGGTGAGCGTGATCTGGATCGCGGCGGCCACCATGATGATGGCGGTCAACACCACAGAGAGTGCCGCGCCATAGCCGAGCTGGAACTTGATGAAGGACGACTGGTAAATCCAGTAAACGGAGGTGAAGGTCAGGCCGCGAGGGCCGCCGCCCGTCATGATATAGAGCTGCTCGAAGGCGAGCATCGAGCCGATGGCCGAAATCAGCGTCACCAGCAGCACCGTTCGTGCCGTCAGCGGCAGGTAGATCATCCTCACGCGCTGCCAATAGCTGGCGCCGTCGATCATCGAGGCTTCCGTCACCTCGCGGCTGATCGATTGTATGGCCGCCACGAACAGGATCATGCCGAACCCGACGACCTTCCAGACCACCGAGATGATGACGCCCCAGAGCGCCCAGTCCGGATTGGTGAACCAGACGATCATCCTGTCGGCGATGTGAAGGTCCATCAGGGCCTTGT
This sequence comes from Devosia sp., assembly GCA_035547675.1. Classification (GTDB taxonomy): domain Bacteria; phylum Pseudomonadota; class Alphaproteobacteria; order Rhizobiales; family Devosiaceae; genus DASZTU01. The sequence goes on along the minus strand of DASZUI010000262.1, from coordinate 58,687 downwards.
CGAAGAGCCCCACCTGCTGGTCGAACAGCCAGAACCAGAGCAGGCTCGAGGTGCCCAGACCGATCACGACCGGCATGAAGATGATGCCCCGGGCGAGCTGCAATATGCGGTCGTTCTGCGCTGTGAGAAGCGCGAGCGCATAGCCCAGGATCATCAGGATCGGCGTGATGATGACGGTGTATTTCACCGTGAACCACAGCGCCTTCCAGAAGGACGGGTCACCCGTGAACATTCTCGTGTAATTGGCGAGGCCCACCCACTTGCCGCCACCGAGCAGCGAGGCGTCGGTGAGGGACGTCGCGATCAACTGCCCGAACGGGTAGAGCACGAACACCGCCACGAACAGCAGCGCCGGCGCCATATAGGCGAGGCCGAGAAGATTTCGTTTGCCGAGCGTCATTGCGACAACCAAGGGACGAGAGCACCACCGGAATTGCCGGTCGCGCCGGAGTGCTGGCGCGGCCGGCCGGTCTGGGAGGACCGTTATTGATTGGCGATGGACTTCATCGCGTCCTGCGCCGTCTTTATGGCGCCATCGACATCGCCATCGAAGATCGCCGTCTGGATCATCTGGATCCAGGGGCTCGAATCCGAATTGACCATGTCGTTGAAGTGCAGCGCATAGGGCGTGAAGCCCTTGCCCAGGGCCTGCGCCGTGGTCACGACGCGCGGCTCGTCCTTGAAGTATTTGTTGTCGGCAAGCGTCGGACGCGACGGGATGATGCTGTTCTTGGCGAGGCCCTCGAGCTGTGCGTCGTCCGTCAGCTCCCAGTGGATGAACTTGAGCGCCAGGTCGGCATGCTTGCTGGCGCTCGGAATGGCGATCACGTCGCCGCCCACAAAGGCCGATACCTGGCCGGGCGCGGTGCCGGGCAGGAAGCCGATGCCGAAATCCATGTCCGGCTTGTCGTGCTTGAGCTGGGAAATGGCAAAGCCGCCCGTGCCCTGAATGCCGATCTTGCCGGTTTCGAAGGTCGCGAAGAAATTGGACCCGGTATCGGCCTGGGCGCTGTCGGGTATGAGCTTCTCGTCCCACATCGCCTTCATCTCGGTCAGGACCTGCTTGATGCCGTCGCCGGTAAGCGCGTCGTCTCCCGGCTTGGTCGGCAGCAGCTTGGCACCCGCCGCCACCATCATCGGCGAGGTGACGAAGATGTTGCAGCCGGGGCAGGAGCCGGAGAAGTAATAGCCGTAATTACCGTCGCCCAGTGCCGTGATCTTCTTGGCGTCCTCGTGGATCTCCTGGATGGTTTGCGGCGCCTTGTCCGGGTCGAGCCCGGCCTTCTTGAACAGGTCCTTGTTCCAGAGCAGCACCGATACGTCCGGCGTGAAGCCCGCGCCGTAAATCTTGCCGTCATAGGTGGCAATATCCTTGTAGGCCTGCGCGACCGAGGCGTAGTTGGGGTCGCCCTTCATCTCGTCGGTAATGTCCTTGAGAAAGCCGGCCTTCATGAAATCGGGCATGTAAATCAGGTCGAACGAAATCATGTCCGGCACGTCCCCGGCCTGGCTACCCGTCGCCAGCTTGGTGACCATCTGGTTGTCGGGGATCACCGTCACGACGACCTTGTCGTCATGGCTGGCGTTCCACAAGTCGATCAGGTGCTGGGCGGCCGTGGCGCCGGAAGCGCGCACCCACATCTGGATATCGGTAGCCATGGCGATGCCGGGCAGGGCAACGAAGGCCGAAGCCGACAGGGCAAGCGCCAGCAGGCTGGATTGCAGCTTAAGTTTCATACCTCTCCTCCCTCGAGCCACGCCGCGGCGCGACGTGGGAAAACGTTTTCCCCTTCACGCTCGCGCCGTCCTCGTTCGGGAAGGTCGCGAAATGGGAAAAGCTTTTCCCATTATTGGTGCCACGGGTTTTTGACGAACGCAAGACGGGGCAGCGATGACGGGGGTGACCGGGCAAGGCCTTGCCCCAATCCCGACGTCACCCCGGCGAAGGCCGGGGTCCATGATCAGCCCGGGCGCAGGTTGCTGGATTCCGGCCTTCGCCGGAATGACGTGGTGGAATTGGGCACGGCCATGCCACAACGCCCCTCCCCCTTGAGGGGAGGGTGGCGGCAGCCGGGTGGGGGTAAACAACGCACGCCGGTGCATGCTGCAAGGCACCCCCACCCTTGATCCCTCCCCTCAAGGGTGAGGGAGACGAGGCGGTGTCGCCTTGCCCCATTCACACCTTTCCCGCGAAAGCGGGAAGCCAACTCTTGGATGTCACCGGGCCGACGCCTCAGACCACCTGCCCGAAGCTCGTGCGCAGCGCCTTTTGCCGCGCGATGTCCAGCGCCTCGCTGGGCACCGACCGGCTCGGCTGCCAGATGATCTCGCGCAGGCGGTCGACCGGCAGCTTGGGCTTGCGGTTCTCGTCGAAAAGCCCGTTGGTTTCCTGCAGCGTGTCAGTGAGCTGCGTGTAGCAGAAGCCGGAAATGTCGGAGCTTTCGTAGAGGCCTTGGAACAGCGACGCCATCATGGCGAGATATTCCTCGTCGGTCTGCGCCGTGGCGTAGCCGAACCATTGTTCGCCGGTCTTGGGGTGAATCGAAAGCCCGCCGAACTCGGTGATCATCACCGGCTGGCCGCGCTGGTCCTCCGGGTTGAGCAGCAGGCGCTTGCGCGTCGGCCGCATCTCCTCGAGCGTCAGCGCGATCGCCTCCGCCGAGCCGTAGCGGGAAACGAGCTGGTCCTTGAACTGCGTATAGTCGTGGATCGACCAGATGTCGGAAACCGTGTGCTCCCAGCCGTCATTGGAGATCACCGGCCGGGTAGGGTCGAGCGCCTTGGTGAGGTAGTAGAGTGAAGTCGCGAAATCCTGCTGGTCCTTGCGCTGCGCGATATCGGAGACGCCCCAGCTCTCATTGATCGGCACCCAGGTCACGATCGAGGGATGGCTGCGGTCGCGCTTGACGGCCTCGATCCATTCCCGTGTCTGCCGTTCGACCAGGGTCGAATTGAACTGATAGGCATTCGCCATCTCGCCCCAGACCATGAGGCCGAGATGGTCCGCCCAATAGAGGAAGCGCGGGTCCTCGATCTTCTGGTGGATGCGCACCGCGTTGAAGCCGAGCGAGCGGATGAGCTCCACCTCCCCTTTCAGCGCCTCGGGGCTTGGCGCCGCGAGGTGCGATTGCGGCCAATAGCCCTGTTCCAGCACCGAGCGAACGAAAACCGGCCGGTCGTTGAGCAGGAAGCGGTTATTGGCGATGCCGACGCTCCTCAGGCCGAAATAGGAGTCGACCGCATCGACCGGGACATTGCCGGCATCGAGCAGGTGCGCCGAAACCTCGATGAGATTTGGATTGTCGGGCGTCCAGTAGAGATCGTTGCGATGGACCCCGTTCTGCGCCGCCGGGATGAAAACGGTCGTTTCGGCCGTCATGCCCGCCACGCGCACCGTCTGCTCCGCCAGCAGCGCGCCCTTGCGCGTCAGCACCAGGCGTAGCGCGCCCTGATGCGGCTGGTTCAGCGCCGCCTCGACCCTGACGCTGCCGGTCACCAGATCGGGGGTGAGCTGCAATTCCGCGATATAGGTTGCCGGCACCGGCTCAAGCCACACCGCCTGCCAGATACCCGAGGTGCGATTGTACCAGATGGCGTGGGGCTTCTCTTGCCAGTCCTGCTTGCCGCGCGGCTGCGCGACGTCCTCCGGGCGGTCTTCGGCGCGCACCACGATGACCTGCTCGCCGCCGTCCGTGAGGCTCGCGGTAATGTCGGCGGAAAAGGGCGTATGCCCGCCTTCATGGGTCGCCACGAGATCGCCATTGACCCAGACCTGCGCCCGATAGTCCACCGCCCCGAAATGCAGCAGCAGCCGGCCACCGGCGGGCGCCGTTTCGGTGAAGGTGCGCCGATACCAAAGGACTGGATGGAAACCTTTGTCGTTGATGCCGGACAGCTCGGATTCCGGCGGGAAGGGGACGTTAATGGTGCGCGGGAAGCGGCTGGCGTTAGCCTGCCAGCGCTCGGCGATGCCGAGGTCGGCATCGTCATGGGCGAATGCCCACGGCCCGTTGAGGTCGATCCACCGCTCCCGGGTAAGGCGCGGGCGTGGGTGAAGGATGTCGGAAGCGACCATCATGTCCTCGTCTGAATTGGTAGTTCGTTCGCCGGCCTCAGCTCAGCTGCACGCGAATGAGATGATAGGAATAAGGCGCGAGTCTGCCCGTCAGGGCGTTGCCGTCGACGGCGATGCCGCCGCCCGGCTTCGGCACGACCGCGTCCTGCTTGCTGAGGCTGTTGACCGCCCTGAGGTCGGGGTGGGTGATTTCCTGGTGCTCGATCACCCGCGCCGCGCCGAAGCCGTTGAGGCTGACGGATAGCTCGAGCGCTTCGGTTGCATGCCGGTTGACGGCGAAGAAGCTCAGCGTGTTCGCCCCTTGGTCATGCGTGCCGGCGATGTCGAGATAGGGGACATTGTCCGCCACGTCGGCATCATAGCCCGGGCAGTTCACCGACAGGTTGAGCGCCGTGCCGCGCCCGAAGATCGAGGCGAAGTAATAGGGATAATAGGTGGTCTGCCGCCAGGCCGGCCCGCCCGGCTCGGTCATGATCGGCGCGATGACATTGACCAATTGCGCGATGCACGCGATCCGCACCCGGTCCGAGCGGCGGATGAAGGTGTTGAGGATGCAGCCGACCTGCAGCACGTCCTCGAAATTATAGGCGTCCTCGAGCAGGCGGGGCGCATGCGGCCAGCCGCTATTGCCGTCGAGGATCGCCCGGTCCGCCGCATTGGAGTGGTACCAGACATTCCACTCGTCGAAGGAAATCGTGACCTGCTTTTTCGAGCGCTTCTTGGCCTTCACATAGTCGATGGTCGAGCCGATGGTCGCGATATAGCGATCGAGCTTTTCGCTCAGCGCGAGGTAGTTCGCCGTGTTCTGCGCCCGATTGGCGAAATACATGTGCAGCGAGATGTAGTCGACCGAGTCATAGGTGTGCTCGAGCACCGTCCGCTCCCATTCGGGATAGGTCGGCATGTCGGAATTGGACGAGCCGCAGACCACCAGCTCCAGCGATTTGTCGAAGGCGCGCAGCGTCTTGGCCGTTTCGCTGGCGAGCCGGCCATATTCGTCGGCCGTCTTGTGGCCGACCTGCCATGGCCCGTCCATCTCATTGCCGAGACACCAGAGCTTCACGCCGAACGGCTCGGCCCGGCCGTTCTTCCTGCGCAGATCGCCCCAATAGGAGCCGGTCGGCCCATTGACGTATTCGACGAAATTGCGCGCTTCATCGAGCCCGCGCGAGCCGAGATTGATGGCGAGCATCGGCCTGGTGCCGACCATATCGCACCAGTCCGCGAATTCGTGGATACCCACGGCATTGGATTCCGAGGTGTGCCAGGCGAGGTCGAGCCGCGTCGGCCGGTCGGCAGCCGGCCCGATCCCGTCCTCCCAATTATAGGCGGAGACGAAATTGCCGCCCGGATAGCGGACATAGGGAATCCTGAGCGCGCGCACCAGTTCGGCCACGTCGCCGCGCATGCCGTTCTTGTCGGCGGTGGGATGCCCGGGCTCGTGGATGCCCGTATAGATGGCGCGGCCCAGATGCTCGAGGAAGGCGCTGTAGAGCCGATCGTCGATTTCGGAAATCGTGTAGTCGCGGTGCGCCGTTACGCTGGCACGCATCGTTGCAATCCCCCTCGAACCCGACTTTTTGATTTGTATCCGGTTGTCCGGTCATTGAGCCGAACTCGGGCGGCGCCGTCAAGCGTCAAATCTTCGCCGGTAATTTCGGCAGGACAGCCCTGCTGACCTGTTTCTTAGCGCCTTCCGCCGGCCTCGGACCGGGTCGGTCCGACTGGCCGACGACGGCTGAAAGGCTTGCGAACGCAATGAGTTGGCGAGTATAGCCGATTCCTCTTGTCAATCACGGCCCCGCCTCGTTCTGCCATGTGTATCCGGCGCGCTGAAGCAAAGCGCGACCATACCAATTCCATCGATCCGAAACTCCGGTATTGATCCGAATTGTTGATTTGCTATGGTCGCATTAATCGTGGACCGGCGAGGAGACATTCCCGGCCCGATGGGTTCGGCCCGTCCGGAGGAGGGCGGCCGGCCCGTTCAACCAAGGGAGGATGGACGTGATCCGCAATCTGTTGAAGGCTGCGCTGCTCGGATCAGCGCTTATCACCGTCGCCGGCGGCGCGCTGGCGGCGGAGAACGTGGTCTGGTGGGACTTCCTAAGCGGCGGCGACGGCGTCCGCATGAAGGCGCTGATCGACCAGTTCAACAAGGAAAATCCGGACATCCAGATCCAGGCCACGACCCTGGAATGGGGCACGCCCTTCTACACCAAGGTCCAGACCTCGGCCGCCGTCGGCCAGGGCCCGGACATCATGACCTATCATGAATCCCGTATCCCGCTCGGCGTCTCGACGGGCTCGCTCAGCGAGATCACGCCGGATGAGCTCAAGGCCGGCGGCTTCGATGCCTCGAACTACGCCGAGGCCAACTGGAAGGCCGCGCAGGTCGACGGCAAGCAATATGCCATCCCGCTCGATATCCACTCCATCATTCTTTACTACAACAAGGACATGCTGAAGGCCGCCGGGCTTCTCGGCGATGACGGCCGGCCCAAGGGCATCGATGGCGTCGCCAATTGGGACGCTGCTCTCGCCAAGCTCACCGCCAACGGCAATTACGGCCTGTCGGTCGCGACCGCCGACAACGCCACGATCTGGCGCATCTTCTACTCGCTGCTCAACCAGGACGACGGCAAGTTCCTGGCCGACAACAAGTTCCTCGATGGCGACAGCCAGCAGAAGGCCGTCGATGTCATCACCGAGATGAACAAGTGGGTCAAGAACGGCTGGACGCCTGCCAAGACCGAATATCCGGCCTCTATCGCGCTCTTCACCTCGGGCAAGGCCGCCTTCACCATCAACGGCGTGTGGGAAGTGCCCACCATGGTCGACCTGCAGAAGAAGGGCCAGCTCTTCGACTGGGGCGCCATCCAGATCCCCACTTTCTACAATCACCCCGCGACTTGGGCGGATTCGCACTCCTTCGCCATTCCGAACCGGCAGGGCAATCCGGTGCCGCCGGAGAAGCGCGCGATCGATCTCAAGGTCATCAAGTGGTTCAACGAGCACTCGCTCGGCTGGGCCGGCGGCGGGCACCTGCCGGCCTATGCGCCGGTGCGCAACAGCGATGCCTTCAAGGCGCTGAAGCCCAATGCGGACTACGCCTCGCTCGCCGCCACGGCGGTGTTCGACCCCGTCTCGACCCTCGCGGGCGTCGCCTCGCCGGTTTATGATGCCGCAGGCAATTACATCATGCCGGCCATGAACGGCGAGATGGAACCGGCCGATGCCGTCCAGCAGATGAAGGACGATCTGCAGGGCCAGGTCCAGCAATAGGCCGGACATGAGAATTGCCCGCCGGCGCACCGCGCCGGCGGGTGAAGCGCCGTTGGGGCCGGGCCCCTGCGGCGGAGGGACGCCGGCCTGGCGCACGTCACGCGAGATGGCGGCGCCGCGCCCGTCGAGGAGGAGTATCGGTGGTTACGGCAGATCCCGCGGCCGACGTGCCGCTGCAACCGCGCAAGCGGAAGCGCGACTATACCGAGTGGCTGTTCGCCGCCGTGCTCGTGCTCCCCTTCGTCGTCATCTATGCGGTGCTCTTCATCTACCCCACCGTACAAATGGTGTTGCTGAGCCTGCAGAAGGCGCCGCTCATCGGCCCCGGCACCTGGATCGGCCTCCGCAATTACATGCAGCTGTTCAGGGATCGCCTGTTTTCCGTCGCCGTCTGGAACACCGTCTATTTCGTCGTGCTGTCGGTCATCCCCTCGACCATCCTGGGGCTCATCATCGCGCTCGGGGTCAACCGGCTGAAGGGCTGGCTGCAATCCATCGTGCTGGCCTGTTTCTTCCTGCCCTATATCCTGCCCGTCTCGGTGGTCTATCGCATCTGGAATTGGATGTTCGACAGCCAGTTCGGCATCCTGCAATACCCCATTCATTTCTTCGTGGGCGCCAATGTGCCGGTCTTCCGCACGCTGCCGCTCTTCATGCCTGCCGTCGCCTTCGTCACCGTCTGGTGGCTCGTCGGCTTCAACGTGCTGCTGTTCATCGCCGGCCTGAGGAACATTTCGCCGGAAATTTACGAGGCGGCCGCGCTCGACGGCGCCAATCGCTGGCAGATCTTCTGGCGTCTGACCTGGCCGCTCATCTGGCCCGTCACGGTGCTGGTCTTGACCATCCAGCTCATCCTCCAGTTCAAGATCTTCGACCAGGTCTATTTGTTCGGGCAGGGGGGGCGCACCGACGCCACCATGGGCGTGGTGCAGCTCATCTATCGCGACGCCTTCCAGAAGAACATGGGCGGCTACGGCGCCGCGGCTGCGGTGATGCTCTTTGCCATCATCGTCATCTTCTCGGTGCTGCAATACCAGCTTCTGCGCGCAAGGGGCAGCAAATGACCGCCGCAGCCGAAATCGCCGCCGGCGAACTGGCCGAAGAGCGCCGCGCCCGGCTGATCCGCCGCTTCGACGCGATCGGGCTCGTCATCACCGTACTGACGCTGCTCGGCGCCATCTTCTGGGCGTTTCCGCTCTATTGGGCGGTCGTCACGACGCTCAAGCCCGAGAACGAGATCGTCCAGCCCGGCGTCCAGCTCTGGCCCGAGCACTTCACCCTCGACGCCTATTCCTATGTGCTCACCAGCACCCGCATCGGCACCTGGTATCTCAATTCGCTCTTCACCTCGGGGGTGATCACGATCGTCGTGGTGGCCATGAGCGCGGCGGCGGGCTATGCCATCAGCCAGCTGAAATTCCCGGGACGCCGCCTGCTCTGGTGGATCATCCTCGCCAGCTTCATGATCCCGATCCCCGCCCTGATCGTGAACCACTTCGTGCTGATGAGCCAGTTCCGGCTGATCAACACCTATCTGGGCGTCATCCTGCCGCAACTCGTCTATGGGCCGGTGACGGTGATCATTTACAAGCAGTTCTTCGATTCCGTGCCCAAGGAATTCCGCGAGGCGGCCAAGATCGACGGCGCCAATGAATTCCAGCTCTTCTTCCGGCTTTATCTGCCGATGAACTGGGGCATTACCACCGCGCTCGCCATTATCACCTTCATCGGCGCCTGGAACCAGTTCCTCTGGCCGTTCCTCTCGGTCACCGAGGAGCCGATGATGAACATCACGGTCGGCATCACCCAGGTGAACGATGCCTTCGGCATCAAATATGCCCGCGACCTGGGCGCCGCGATCCTCGCGGGGCTGCCCGTCGCACTCGTCTATCTCATCTTCCAGCGCCGGGTGACGCAGGCCATCATGCTCACCGCAGGCATAAAGGGCTGATCGGGGCTGATCCATGGGTACTGTCGAACTGCGGCGCGTCACCAAGCGCTATGGCGCCGTCGAGGTGATCAGCGATCTCTCGCTCACGGTGGAGGACGGCTCCTTCACCGCGCTGCTCGGCCCTTCCGGTTGCGGCAAGTCCACGCTGCTGCGCATGATTGCGGGGCTCGAGGAGATTACCCTCGGCCGCTGCTTCATAGACGGCGCCGAAGTGACCGACACGCCGCCGGCCAGGCGCGGCGTCGCCATGGTTTTCCAGTCCTACGCGCTCTATCCGCACCTGACGGTCCGGCAGAACATCGCCTTCTCCCTCTCCATCGGCGGCGTCGCCAAGGCGCAGCAGGAGGCGCGCGTCGCCGAAGTTTCGCGCATGCTCCAGCTCGACCAGCTGCTGGACCGCCGGCCGGCGCAGCTTTCGGGCGGCCAGCGCCAGCGCGTCGCCATCGGCCGCGCGCTGGTGCGCGAACCCAAGGTGTTCCTGTTCGACGAGCCGCTTTCCAACCTCGATGCCATGCTGCGCGTGCAGATGCGACTGGAGCTCGCCAAGCTGCACCAGGATGTCAAGACGACCATGATCTATGTCACCCACGACCAGGTCGAGGCGATGACGCTGGCCGACCGGATCGTGGTGCTCGACAAGGGCGTGATTTCCCAGGTCGGCTCACCGCTCGAGCTCTATAATCAGCCGGCCAACAAATTCGTGGCCGCGTTCATCGGCTCGCCGGCCATGAACTTCTTCAAGGCCGACATCGCCGGTCATTCCGGAAAGGACTATTTGCTGAACCTCCCCGGTGGCCGCTCCGCGACGATCGCGTCGCGGGGCGGCACCGCCGGGAGCCCGAGCGTCGAAGTGGGGGTGCGGCCGGAGCATTTTCGCCTCGGCTCCCCCGGCGCCGGCGTGTTCGACGGCCGCATCTCGATCGTCGAGCAACTCGGCAATTCGACCCTGCTTTACGTCGATACGGCCGCCGGCCAGCTCATCGTCGAGGGCGAGGGCAACCTCGAGCTCGCCCCCGGCGAGAATGTCGGCCTGACGCTGGACACGTCGCGCTCGCATCTGTTCGGCGCCGATGAGCGGGTGATTTAGCCAGCCATTCGGCTGGACCGGACTTTCGAGGTGGGCAAGTAGGGTGGATTTGTCGCCCCTCCCCCTTGAGGGGAGGGTGGCGGCAGCCGGGTGGGGGTACAACGCGCGCCGGAGTTTGCTGAAGGCACCCCCACCCTTGATCCCTCCCCTCAAGGGGGAGGGAGACGATGTTGCACCCTACCTGCCCACATCGAAAGTCCGGTCCAGCCGAATGGCTGGTTAGCGCGCCGTGTGAATTCTCAGCACAATGTCCTGGTCGTAATTGCCGAACCCGCGGCCGAAAATGTTCACCCCGCCGGGGTGCCGCGCCGTGTCCTTGACGCCGATCCGGAGCCGGATCGAGTGGTGGTTGGCGATGTCGAGGTCCTTGAGCGACACGGGGGAAATCTTCACCCCGTCGACGAACGAGCCCTCATGCGTCACCTTCCAGGTCTTGAGCATGCCGTACTGGCTGCCGCGCAGCGTCCACCAGTCGGGCGTGTAGATGCCGCGCTGGTCGCCGAAGTCGCCCGGGCTCGTCCAGGTGCCGACATCGTTGTGGTTGACCGTCACGGTTATGTCGGACGGCCAGTCCTGCGCCGTGCCTGGCACCTCCGAGGACAGCTCGAAGGAGAATTCCAGCGCCTCGATATCGGTCTTGGACAGCCTTGCATTGTTGGGAAACTGGTACTCGATGAAGCCGCGCGTGAACCACATCAGCCCGGCCTTCATCCGCGCCGGGTCGAGGAAGGCGTCGGGAACGTCGAGCAGCCCGATAATGCCCTCGGTCGAGCACAGTCCGCAGGGTGCCGAGACCTCGCAGCTGGTATAGAGCCCGACCGGCATGGCGACCTCGATGACGTCGTTGCGCGTCGAGGTCGTCTCCTCGTTGAACATCACCAGGAGCTCGTCATAGACGGCGTGGCAGATCTTCTGGTTGCCCTTGCGCGCCTTCTGCGTTTCGGTGCGGATGAGGCCGGCTTCCTCGAGGATTTGCAAGTTCGAGGACACCGTCGACTGCGGCAATTCGAGCAGCGCCGCCATGTCGTTGACGTTGAGGCCGCCGCGCTGGTGCAGCGCCTTGAGCATCCTGACCCGCACCGGGGAGGCAAGGCCGCGCAGCACGTCGGCCCGTTCCTCGGGGTCGACCAGCAGGAAGTTCCGGCTCATGGAAGGAGAGCTTTCGGGATCATCTCAGAAGATGCGATCCATATCACGACCTGTGATTGAAAGCTATGATCGAGCGGCGGGTAGGCGCTCGATCAGCCTTTGGCCGCGCCGGCCGGCGCCGCTGCCTGGGGATCGAAGAACATCGCCGCCTTGAAGCTCTCGGCGACCCGGCGGGCCTTGTTCATGAATGCCGCCGCCACAGCCTCGCCGCCGACCGCGAGCGCCGTCTCCTCGAAAAGCCGAAGCCAGATGTCGAAATCCGAGGGCTGCACCGTCTTGAGTGCAAAGTGCAATTGCAGCGGCCGGCCCGAATAGCGGCCGGTCGTCAGCATCAGCGACGACCAGAAATCCATCATCCGCAGCAGGTGCGGCTCCCAGCTGCCCTCGCCGAGCTTGTCCGCGAAAATGGGCCCGAGCCGTCCGTCGGCACGGATTTTTGCGTAAAATTCACGCACCAGACGCTCGATCTGGGCTTCGGTGATGTGATTTCCGGTCGGGTCTAACTGTATCATCTGCATCCCGGCGTCCTCGGGGCCTCCTGACATGCCGAAAACCCGGAGAGATTATGTTCGCCCGGTCGCAAGGCTATAGGAGCGGCATGAACTGGGCCGCCCGTTAGCAGACTTGCGCACCCGGGTCTATGCCAGCCGCAGCCGCGTCCAGCCGCGCGCGGGCACCTCGAGCCGCACTTCTCCGTCGAGGACCGGCAATTGCTCGGTCGCTTCTCCCGCGAGGCTCGTGCGCGCGGCCTGCCTGGGGGCGAACTGGCCGGGACGGAAAATCGCCGTCTTTGCACTTTCCTCGGTATTGAGCAGGGTAAGGGCGACGCCGTCCCCATCGGGTTCGAGGCGCGTGAGCAGCAGGCCGTTGAGTTCGGCCTGGAGCAGGGAGCCTTCGGCCTGTTTCACCGGCCCGCGCTCGGCATAGATATGCACGGCGGGCGGATTGGCATAGCTCACCGCCTCCTGCGCCGCCGCGGCCAGCGCGCGGCGCGGGCCCGGGAGCAGGGTGAATTTGAAACGCAATTGCCCGCCCTGGTCGGCCTGGAAATTGGTCGACCAATAGTTGTTGGTGAGCCATGCCATGAGCGCCGGCGCCTTGCGGGCAACGCGCCCGTCCGGCTCCCCGAACCGGCCATAGGTGAACCCGCCGACTTGCCAGAGCGGGGCATCGGGGCAGGCGACCGTCAGTTCGCTTGCGCTGTCGGAGATGCGGAGCCAGCGCTGCGCGGTGATGTAGTGCCGGCTCGCATAGGGCAATTGCTCGGCATCGAGCCGCACGCTGGCGCCGCCCGTCTCGAAGTCGCACGCCCAGCCGTCCCCCAAGGCGGTCGGCAGCGGCAGGTAAAGGCTGTGCGGGGCGGCGATCGCCTGCTTGTCGAGGACGATCTCGATTTCGACGGTCGGATCATCGGGCACGAGTCGATAGATGACGCGGAGCCGGTCGCCGTTCCCCAGGGCGAAGTCCTGGCTCAACTCGGCGCGGCCGCGCGCAACCGTCGCGGCCTGTCCCCTGAGCATCCCGCCGCTGCGGTCCGCTTGCCAGTCATTGTGCCAGGCGGTGTTCCAGTCGGGAGACTCGACCTTGATCCGGTCGAAGATCGCCTCGCGGTTGCCCGCCGCGACGATTTCGAGGACGGGCACGCCGAAGGCGAAGCCTTCGACCGGCCCGCCGGCATATTCGACCCCATCGCGCCGGAGCGATTTGAGGCCACCTTTTCCGGTATCGAGTTCGATCTCGACGATGCCGTTGGACAGCTTTCCGTCCCGAGCGGAGAGCGGACCCGATGCGGGCAACAGATCGGCAGCCGGCATGGTGACGTAGGAGAGGGGCGGAATCTCGACCGGCCGGCTCCAATAGGCCCGCTCGTCGGGCAGGTCGGAAAAATGCACGTCCTGCCGCTGGATGCGGTGGGAAGTCGGCCCGTGCGGTACGAATTCCTCGAACCCGAGCACCCATGGCGGCATCGGCGCACCGGCGAGCGGCGGCAGGTAGGGCAGCCGCAGCGAGCGCTTCACCGCGATCGGATGGGGATTATAAGCCAAGAGGCGCGGCTCCTCGCCGCCCGCCGTGGTGGCGAGCGCTTCGAGCCCGTCGCGGCGCAGCATGCGGGCGAGGCTCGCGCCCTCCGGCGCCGTTGCCAGTTTCAGCAATTGCTGGGTGCGGGTCTCGGGCGAATTGACGTTCCAGATGGAGCGGTCGGCGCCCCAGGTATGCTCGCAATAGAGCGCCAAGGCCCGCCGCGCCCGGTCGAGATTGACCTCGTAGCGCGGGGCGCCCGACGCGTGCCAGGCATGGAGTGACAGCGCCGTGTCGAGGTCGCGCTGGCCCCGCATGGTCTGGCTCGTCTCATGGGCCGTGCTGCCGGCCCCGAAATTCCACCAATCGGTCCAGTCGCCGCGCAGCAGCGGCAGCCGATCCTCCGGCTCTGCCCGCATGCGGTCGAAGAATTCCGAGATGGTGACGAAACGGAGCCGCACCCGCGGATCGGTCGCGTTGTAGCGCCGGATGAAATCGGGAAGCGCCGGCTGCGGCGCGCCGTTGTCGTGATAGCGGACATTAGTGATCTGCATCATCAGGAAGTCGTGCGGATAGCCGCGCGCTTCCCAGGTTTCCGCCCAGGCGGGTACCTTGGCCTGCGCCTCCTGCAGGTTGACCGGCACCTTCATCATCACGTCGCTGGTGACGCCATAGATGAAGCCGTTATAGGCGGTGATGACGCGCCCCGATGGCGACTGCCAGCGAAAGGCCCGCGGCCAGGGCTTCAGGGCATGGCCGAAATGCTCGTTGATGGCCATGGAAACCCCCGTGATGCCGTGGTCGAGCAGGGCATCGACGACGCCCCAGGGCAGGCCGTTGACGTCGGTATTCATGGCCGAACGGACCGGCACGCCGAGGTCGCGGAAGAATTTGACCGGCCGCAGCACGTCGACGACCATTGCGTGGTCCATCAGCGGCGTCATGTGCCAGGAGAGACCCGCTACCTCGAACTGCCCGCGCTTGACGGCCGCCAGGAAGCGGTCGCGGCTCCGGTTGTCGGCCTGCTTCCACCACTCCTCGGTGATCCCGGTGACCTCGCAGGTCCATTTGAAGCGGGATTCGGAGTCGTAGCCTTCAGTCGCATCGGCGATGTCGAGCGCCTCGTCGATGAAGCGGCGATGCAGCTCCAGCACGACCGCCTGCGGATGCGTGTAGCCGATATCGGTATGGCTGTGATGGACGAAGAGGATTTCCTTGATCATCGATGGTCTCGACTGGATGGGCCGGTGATGTGGGAGAGATCAAAGGGAGCGAAGATGCTGTGTCCTGCATCGTCGCTGAGGGTGAGGCCGCCCTGCGCCGGTCGGATGTCGGCGACCGCGCCGAAATCCGCAGGCGCCTCGGCGACGCCGAAGGCGTAGTTGACGACGAGCGCCGAGCCGGGCTTGAGCTCGGCCGAGGTCGGTATTCCCTGGGCTGCAAAGGGATTGTCGGCAGCCGAGGCACGGTGGCCGAGATGGAAATAGCTGCAGACTTCCTCGATGCCGATGACGCGCCGGTGCCGCCCCGACCAGGGCGCATAATCGCGGCCGCCATTGCTGAGCCAGAGCACGGTCTCGGGCAGGACGCGGGGGTCCTTGACCGCGAACCAGACCCAGCCGGCCCCGGACGCAGTGGCGGCGCTCCAGGCGAAAGGCAGTTCCTCGTCCGCGACGATCATCCAGATGTCTTCATGCCCCTCGGCGAAGGGGTAGGTCCTGATGTCCGCTTCGCCGCCATTGGCGAGCCGGGCGTGATGGAGGTCCCTGATGTCCTGCGGATAGGCGAGGGCGCTGCGGCCCGCAGGCGGCGTCTCGATCGGGCTCGGCGGCGTGCCGGCCCACCGGCGGCGGGAAAAGGCGAGCTTCAGCGGCACGTCGGCGCGCAGCATGGCGTGGTGCCCAAGCGGCAGCCTGCCGCTGCCGCCGGAAAAGACGTGCCGCTGGTAGATCGCGCGATGGCCGGGCCGGACCGCGACATGCGCGGTCACCGCCGCTCCCATCACTTCGCCATTGAGGCTCAGGTCGAGGGACTGGGCCGAGTGCGCGACGAGCGACCATTGGCCGTTCGCCGTGAGGCCGTGGCCGCGCCGCTCGCCCGGAATGACGTCGCTATCCCCGAAAGGGGCGCAGAGGAAATCGCCGCGCAGCACCCGTAACGAAGGCGGCGTGTCGGCGGGCAGGGGCTCGTCCGCCCAGGGCGCGGTGTGCATGGGCGCGACCACCCGCCCGTCGGCCAGTGAAAAGCGGACGTCAGAGAGCTGCGCGCCCGTCTCGATAACGGCGAGCGAAACCCCGTCGGCGCTGATCGGCCATGCTTTCATGCCTTGACGATCCGTGCCCCGTCGCGCGCCAGCACGCCGCTCGCGATCAGTTCGTCGACCTGTACTTCGAGCATGGCGTAGCCGCGGAATTCGAGCTGCTTGCCGAGCGCCGCGCAGACGGCCCGCCACAATTCGGGAAAGCTTCGGCCGGTCGCCGCATCGATCGTCGCCGACTCGACCTCGTGCAGGAATTTCCGCGTTTCCGCGATGGCGGCGAGCGCCTGATCCTGATCGAGGATGCCATGATGCGCCGGGAGGATGCGGCGCACGACCCCGCTCCGGACCAGTCCCTCGACCTTTTCGAGCGACGCGCCGAACCCGCTGGCCGTCTGGAAGCCATGGAAAAAGGGCGCGGCAAGCGCCAGCAGCAGATCGCCCATGAAGAGATCGCCGCGCGCGCGGTCGAGGAAGCCCACCTCTTCCAGCTTGTGGCCGGGGAGCGCGACGGTTTCGAGCTCGATATCGTCGCCGAGGCGGAAACGCGTTCCTTCGGCGAGCCCGATGTCGCAGTGAACCTCGCCATCCATCAGGCCGAGAATTTCCCTGCGCTGCTCGGGGCTGTCCGGCAACTCCTGCTCGTCGACGAGGCAGAACTCGCGATAATGGACATCGAAATCTTCGATCCAGCCAAAGGCGCCGGCGGCGGCAAAGCGCGCCCCGGTCGCCTCCTGCACGGCGCGGTTGCAGCCGATATGGTCGGCATGAGCGTGCGTGATGAGCGCGTAGCGGAGCTGCCCGGCCTCGCGGCACAGCTCGATGATCGCGTCGCGCATCGCGGCGATGCCCGTGTCGATGATGACGGAATATTCGCTGCCGCGGACGGCATAGACATTAAGCGGCACGCCCGGCATCAGCGTGACGCCCGTCGTCAGGATATGGCTGTCGATCGTCATGGGCGCAGGTCTCCGCCCAGGGCCGGGTCGGCGAAATGCTGCTCCGGCACGATGGCGTACCAGCCGGGCCGGCCGGGATCGCGATCGTACGGGTAGCCGCCCAGCTCTTTATAGAGTTCGGCATATTGGGCGAGCTTGTCGCGATCGAGCTCGACCCCGAGGCCGGGGCCCGTCGGGACGGCGATCTTGCCGTCCCTGTATTCGAGCTTGCCGCCCTTGATGATGTCGTCGGTCAAGTGGTGGTAATGGGCATCCGCCGCAAAGGCGAGGTTCGGCAGTGCCGCTCCGAGGTGCAGCATGGTCGCAAGCTGGATGCCGAGCTCGCCCGATGAGTGGACGGCGGCGCCGAGCTGGAAGGTTTCGAGCACCTGTCCGGCCTTGTGCGCCTGCCTCAGCCCACCCCAGAAGGTCGTATCGAGCAGGATCACGTCGACCGCACTCGTGCGGATATTGGCGGCAAGCTGCTCGAAATTGACCACGACCGTATTGGTCGCGGTCGGGATGTCGATCGATTGGCGCACCCGCCGCATGCCTTCGAGGCCCCAGGTCGGGTCCTCGAAATAATCGTTGTTGAGGTCGCCGATCGCCTTGGCAACGCGGATGCTTTCCTCGACACTCCAGACGCTGTTGGGATCGAGGCGCAGCTTCGCCTTCGGGAATGCGGCGCCGAGGGCCCGCATCACCTCGATGTCGTGGTCGGCCGGGAAAAGCCCGCCCTTCAGCTTATGGGTGGTGAAGCCGTATCTGTCGACCAGGTCGCGGGCGTGCGCCACCATTTCGTCGGGCGTGACCTCGCCGCCCTTGCCCGTTTCAGGATCGCGGTAGCGGTAGAAGAGATAGCTCGCGAAGGGCACTTCCTCGCGGATCGCCCCGCCAAGCAGATCGCACGCGCGGATATTGAGGAATTTGCCCACGACATCCATGCAGGCGAATTCGATCGCCGCATGCAGCTGCATCCGGTTGTTGTAGAGCGAAGCGACCGGATTCATGATCTTCCAGCGCAGCTGCTCGAGCTGCATCGGGTCGTGCCCGACGAGATAGGGCTTGAGGCCCTTGACGGCGAGCTCCGCGGATTCCCCGCCGCCGCCCATTTCGCCGACCCCGGTGAGGCCGACATCGGTATCGAGTTCGACGATGGTGCGGACGAAGCGACCCCAATGCGCGCCGTTGGAGTGGCGAAGCGGGGCTTCGAGCGGCACGGTGACGGTCGTGGCGCGCAGATCGGTGACTTTCACTCAATTCCCCCCATTTTCGGCCGGCGCGCCCGAGAGCGGCAGCAGCAGTCCGCCATCGCAGACAAGGGTTGTCCCGGTAACGAAGGACGCGCGCGAGGAGGCGAGGAAGGCCACGCATTCGGCAACCTCGCCGGGCTGTGCGATCCGTCCCAGCGGGTGCATGGCGTTGACCGCCTGCATCAGCGCCTCCGGCTCTGGGTCGAGCCCGACCGCCCAGCGCAGCATCGGCGTATCGACGCTGCCGGGGGCGACCGCATTGGCCCGCACCCCCGAAGGCGCGAAATCGAGCGCCAGGCTCCGCGTCAGCCCGATCAGCGCCGCCTTGCCGGTCGTATAGGCGAAGACCGCCTTCTGGGTTGCGAAGGACTGGACCGACGCCATGTTGACGATGGCGCCGCGGCGCCGCTTGAGGTGCGCAATGGCCGCGTGGCAGACCAGATAGACGCTCTTGAGGTTGGTATTCATCACCTCGTCCCACTCCGGCTCCGTCGTCGTCTCGGCCGTGCCGTAGCGCTGGATGCCGGCATTGTTGGAGACGATGTCGAGCCCGCCATAGGTCTCGACCGCCCTGGCGACGGCCGCCTCGACATCGGCGGCTTTCGACACGTCGGCGGCGATGGCGATGGCCTTGCCGCCCCGGCCGGCGATGGCCGCGGCGAGCGCATTGGCCTCTTTCTCGGCCCGGTCGACGATCGCGACATTGGCACCGCGGGCGGCGAGCAGTTCGGCGACGGCGCCGCCGATGCCCATGGCGCCCCCCGTGACGAGAGCGGTTTTTCCGGCGAATTCAGCATCCATTCTCGAAGTTCCTAGCGTCCGCTCACGCCGAGCGTCAGCCCGCGGACGAAATAGCGTTGCAGCAACAGGAAGAGGATCAGGGTCGGCGCGCTGCAGATCAGCGTCGCGGCAATGACCGATGGCGCATCCTGCGAGCCATAGACACCCTGCATGCCGACGAGCGCGACCATGACCGGGCGCACATTGTCCGATTTGGAGAGCACCAGTCCGAACAGCAGGTCGTTCCATATCCAAGTGAACTGGATGAGGATGAGGAGGATGATCGGCGCCCGCGCCATGGGGAACATGATCCGCCAGAACACGGTCCACGACCCCGCGCCATCGACCTGCGCCGCCTCCTGGATTTCCCAGGGCACCGTGAGGAAGAAGCCGCGCATCACGAAGGTGCAGAAGGGGATGCAGATCGCGATGTAGAAGGCGATCATCCCGACGCGCGTGTCGTAGATGCCGGTCTGCAGATAGGCGTTGAACAGCGGGATCAGGTACATCTGGAACGGCCAGATCGTGCCGCTGTAGATGAGCAGGAACCAGAACAGCGCCTGCGGAATCTTGAGCCGCACGATGCCGAACGCCGCCAGCGACGCGAGCGCAACCGCCCCGACCGAACCCACGATCCCGTAGAGCAGGCTGTTGAGGAAGCCGCTCGACAGCCCCTTTGCCCAGGCGTGCTGCAGGTTGGTCAGGATATTGAACGAGGTTGGCGGTGCCAGATTGCTCGTCATCAGGAACTCGTTCGGCGTCTTGAACGAATTCATGGCGAGGATCGCGATGGGGGCGAACCAGAAGATCGCGATGATAGCCGCTGCGATGAAGCCGAGATTGCGGCTCGATGCGCCCGGACGGCTGCCGGCGGTCGGGGCGGCGATGGCGGTCATATCTGCTTCTCCTGGTCGAGCACGGAGCGCAGGTAGAAATAGGAAAAGATGAGCGCGGCCAGCGCGATTATCACGGCGATCGCGGCGCTGTAGCCCTGGTTGAAGAGAATGAAGCCCTCCCGGTACATGGTCACGGCGAGGGTTTCCGATGAGCGCCCGGGGCCGCCCTGCGTCATCACCCAGATCAGGTCGAAGACCTTGAAGCCGTTGACGACGGCCAAGAGCGTCGCAATCACCACATAGGGCATGAGCATCGGAATGATGATGCGCCAGATCAGGCCGAAACCCGTGCAGCCGTCGAGCTTGGCCGCCTCGATCGGCTCCGGCGGCAGACCCTGGAGCCCGACGAGGAACAGCATCATGTTGAGCCCGGTCGACTGCCAGGTATAGGCCCCGATCATCGAAAAGGTGTTGACGGGCGCCTCGAACAGCCAGCGGACGCTGTGGATGCCCACCGCGTTGAGTATGGCGTTCAGCGCCCCGTTGTCGTAGCCGAAGATGAAGCTGAAGAGAATGCCGACCGCCGCCGCCGAAACCGTCGCCGGCAGGTAGATGATCGACTTGAAAAGGCCCGACCAGGGCACGCGGTTGAGCGTAATGGCGAAGACCAGCCCGAGCGTCACCGGCAGCACGACGGCCGCTATGGTCCAGACGATCGTATTGCGCAGCGACAGCAGGAAATGCGGATCGTTGAACAGGTCGATATAGTTCTGCACCCCCACAAACACCGCCGGGCTGATGCCGTTATCCTGCGTGAAGCTGCGGAACACCGTCAGCACCATGGGGTAGAGCAGGAAGGCCACGACGAAGATCGCCGCCGGCAGCACGTAGAGATAAGGCTCGACGCGCTGGATCAGCCGCTTGCCCGAGCGCGAGGCGGTCCTTTCGGCGGTAAGGCCAGTCGATGTGGTAGTCGCTGCCGGCATCGGCGAAACTCTCCGCAACCAGATGGGAGGCCCCGGCGCGCGAGGCGCCGGGGCGGATGCATCAGGGCTTGTGCGAAGCCCAGTATTTGTCGGCCAGGGCCTGCAGGTTCTGCTGCACCTGCGCGGCAGTGTCCGGGTGCACCATGAAATTGGCGATCTCGTCGACGGCAGCTTCGGCGATATCGGGCGGGGTGGCTTCCCAGAAGCGATTGATCTCGTTGTAGTCGCCGCCATTGATCGTCTTGGCGAGGTCGGCGATCAGCGCCGACTTGGCCTTCACGTCCTTGTTGATGGGCGGGAAGTCCTGGGCATCCACCCAGGCCTGCTGGGCCTCGGCCGACATCCAGTAATCGGCGTCCTTGAGGGCGTCGGCCTTTTGCGACGAGTTCGCCGCCACCAGGATCGGCCCGGACTCGACGATCAGCGCCGGCTTCATGTCGGCCTTTTCATTGGGCATGATGAACGCGCCGATGTCGTCGGCCGACATGCCGGCGCCGGTCAGCGTGCTCACATACCAGGTGCCGACCAGGATCATCCCGAGCTTGCCCTGGGCGAACTCGGCCGCCATGGTGTTGCCGCCCGAGGTGCCGAAGCTGATCGACGGATCAGTGAAGTAGCCCTTGTCGATCCACTCCTTCCACTTGGCGAACATGTCGGTGACGCCCTGGTCGGTATATTTGGCTTGGCCGGTCATCAGCTTGTTGTAGAGATCGGGATCCTGCCGGATCAGGAATTCTTCGAACCAGATGAAGGCCGGCCAGCGCCCATCGATCGTCGCGCCAAACGGCGTGACATTGTTCTGCTTCAGCGTGGCGTTGATCTTTTCCAGGTCTTCCCAGGTCTTGGGTGGCGTCAGCTTGTACTTGTCGAACACCTTCTTGTTATAGAACACCACCCACCAGGCGATGTTGTCGGGAATGGCGTAGATCTTGCCGTTGAAGGTGTAGGGATTGGCGAGGCCGGCGCTGTACTTGCCGGAATCGACATATTTTTTCCAGATGTCGGAGACGTCGGCGACGAGACCGGCGTCGACCAGGTCCTTCATCCTGTAGCCCGACCACCAGGTGAAGAGGCCCGGCGCCGAGGGGGTCTTCAGCGAGGCGCGGATGGCCGCCTGGTAGGTGCTCGTGTCGGCATAGGGCGTGGGCTTCACGGGCACCGGCGCCTTGCCCAGCGCCGAGGTGAAGGCATCCTGCCAGTTCGCCTTGTCGTGGTAGAGGTCCACCGACTGGGCGAAGGCCGAGCCGGCAAGGCCCGCCACGACCGCGGCAGCCAGGGTCAGTCGTTTGATGATGTGCATGTTCGGCGTCTCCTCCATTCCGTTTTCAGTTGGCCGGGTTGTCGGGCCGTGTTGTGCCGGGCGGCACGGATTCCGCCCGGAAGCTCTCTCAAGAACCGAAGTTCACCAGCACTGTCGCCACCTCGCGAGGAGCAAGTTCGACGGCGAGTGAATTTCCATCGAGCGGCAGCGGCCTGGCCTCGCCCTCGATCGGATTGCTGCGCGAGGCGCCCGCCGGCTGCTGAACGAAGCGGATCGTCGGGCGGGCGGCTTCGGTCGACAGGTTCTGGACCCTGAGCGCCACGCCGCCGGCCTCGCCCGGCTTGGCCGTGACGATCACCGGCTGCGAGGGATCGATGCTGAAGAAGCTGTCCGCCCGCTTACCCGCCGGCGCGATGTCGCGCAGCACGACCGGCGGCATTTCGGCTTCGGCGGCAAAGCGCGCCGCCGCGCCGGCGTCACACCGGCCGGCATGGGTGGTGAGCCGGTAGCGCAGCGGGATGCGGCCGTCCTGGCTAGCCTTGAAATTGACCATCCAGTGGTTGTTGAGCGCCCAGGACATGATGGTCGGTCCCTCGGGCTCGAGCGTGCGCGACCATTTGCCGGTCGTGATGCCGCCCAGATGGACGAGCGGCGCATCGAGCGGAGCAAGCGTCACGCCGCGATCGCCGTCGCTGACATCCACCCAGCGCTGCAAGGGATACCAGTCCTTCGCCGCCCCATCGAGCTGGTCCCGGTTTGGCTCGGCCGGAATGCCGTTGAGGTCGAGCCGGAAGTCCTTGCCCGCAAGGTTGAACGGGAAGGCGATGAAGACGGCCTCGGCCTCCGGATGATCGAGCTTGTCGATCACCCAGTCGATGGCGAGCACCCTGCTGCCCGTGTCAAGCGAATAGACGGCAGTCGCGCTGCGCACGCCGGCCGCCTCGATCGTCACCTCGATGCTGGCGCGGCCCTGCTCGACCCTGGGCTGGCCGATCGCCACCTTGCTCGCCACCGACCGCTTCCACGGCGTGTGCTTGTTGCCGACGAAGAAGTCCGGGTGGGAGAAGTCGTAATTGTTGATCGCGAGGCGATCCTCGGGGGACTCCACCTCCTCGTAGATATATTGGCCGACGCGCCAGCCCTGATAGGTCGCGGCGAAATCGTGTCCGAGTTCCTTGTCGAAGAATTCGAGCAGGCCGCCACCCTGGGGATCGATCCTGATCCGATAGAACTGGTTCTCGATCATGCCCGGTTCGGCGCGGAGATCGCCGGGGTCGGCAACGCCGATCGGGAGGAAGGCGTAGCCCATCGGCGGCACGCTGCCGACCGCGCGGCGGATCGCAGGGATCGGACGTCCTCCGCCCCAGCTGCTGCCCCGGTTGAAGAAGCAGTCGAGCATGCCGACCGGCGCCGCGCCGCCGCGCGGCTCGGGCTCCTCGACCACGACACGCCGTTCCCAGGGGAGGGTATTGATGACCAGCACCTCGTTGATGCCGGAAGGCTTGAAGGCCTCTTCCGGCTTGAGATCGCCGAGATTGAAGATGCCCTCCGGTCCCTTGGTGCCAAGCGGCGCGGCGAGGGTGTTGGCGGCGCGCGCGAGTTGGTCGTGCGCCTCCATCACCGCGTTGAAGGCATAGCCCGCCTTGCGGTTCCATTGCGCACGGCTGAACAGGGAATCCGGCGCTTCGATCGAGGAATAGGCGCCCCAAGTGTGCTCGTCATAGAGCGTCATGTCTTCATAGGTGCGGGCCGCCCGCTTCGCATCCCACCCGTCCGCGCCGCGCGCCCGGTTCCAGGCGGCGATGGCTTCGGCCGCGCCCATGATTTCGTGCGCCTGCCGGTTGACGCCGGTTTCGTAGGCGCTCGAACCGGGCCCGTCCGTCCAGTGGTCGGTCCAGTCGCCGCTCTGCGTGCCAATGGCGTTGCCATAATGGTCGCGCAGCAGGCGGCCGAACTGCGTCGCGGTCAGGAACTGCAGCCGCCAAGGGCGGTCTTCCTCGTTCCAGCGCTTGACGAAATCCGGCATCCGCGGGTCCGGCGGACCATTGTCGACGCGGACCGGATGGGTCGCCTCGCAATAGAGGAAATCGAAGGGATAGCTTGCATCGGCCTCGAGCCGGTCCACCCAGCGCGGCAGCAGGCGGTCGACCAGGTCCCAATTGCCGAGCCCCGCCTGGCTGCGTCCGAACAGATAGTGGTAGCCGTTCCAGGCGAGGACTTCCTTGCCGCTGGGCCCCTGCCAGCGGAAGGCGCCGGGGAAGGGCCGGGGCCGTGCACCGCGGATCGGATTGATCGCCGCCGTATAGAACCAGACGCCAAGTTCGGCGAGCAGGTCTGCATAGAGCCAGGAAACGCCGTTGACGTCGTCCTGCATCGCGGTCTCGACGGTGAGCCCATACTCTTCGCGCAGCGCGCGCAGCGGGTAGAGGGTCCGGTGCATCTGTTCGACATTGAGCAGCGGCGTGAGGTTGTACTGCATCGCCGCCACATCGATGCGGCCCGCCTTGTGCCAGTGCTGGAACCGCCGCACCTGCTCCGGGCTCGCGCTCCTCAAATGGCGGAGCAGGGGGCCGGTGGTCTCGCACGTCCAGCTATAGCGGGCTTCTTCGGGATAGCCGTCGGTCGCCTCGATCAGATCGAGCGCGCGTTCCACGAATTCGCCGTGCTGGCGAAACGCCACCTCCTGATAGTCGGTGAACCCGATATCCGTGTGCGAGTGGTTGCACACATAGATCGTCCGTATCTCGCCCAACCGTCTCTCCTCCGCTGCGGCCGCCGTCCTTTGGACACGTTTGCCGTCGCCCCTCCGGGCGCGCGGCCGCCTATTCCGCTTCTTCCGCCCCGAGCTTCTCCCTGATGACGGAAATCACTTCGGCGATATGCTCGAACATGAGCTGGCGCGCCGCCGCCGCATCCCGGCGCATCAGCGCGCCGAGGATCAGCTTGTGCTGCTCGTGGTCGCGCACCCGATTGTTGTAGAGATCGAGGACGGCCATCTGTTCCTTGATGTGGACCTCGGTGAGCGAGAAGACCACGTCGGCGAGGATCGAGTTCCCTGCGCCGTCGGCGATGCCGCGATGGAAGCGCATATTGGCCACGCCGAGCGCGACATCGGCGGTATCATTGCCCGAAAGGTGGCTTTCCGCGTCCGCGAGCAGCGCCTCGAGCCCGCCAAGATCCTCGGTACTCGCAGCCGTGGCCGCCAGTTCGGCGACCTGCGGTTCGATCAGGAGCCGCGCCTGCAGCAGGTTGAGGATGGTCGCCGTGTCGAGCGAGCGCGCATAGGGATTGGTCACCATCACCCGCGCCTCGGGGCGGCGGAGATAGATGCCGGAGCCGTGGCGGATATCGAGATTGCCGGCCATTTCCAGCAGCCGCAGCGCCTCGCGCATGGTCGGCGTCGCCACCCGGAACTGCTCGGACAATTCCTTGACGCTGGGCAGCCGGTCGCCGGGTTCGAGCCGGCGCTCCTGCACCAGCACGAGCAGTTCCCGTGTCAGATGCTCCGCCATCGAGGCGGGGCCGCGCGACCGCTCTTTGATCGAAGCCTTCAATGCTCGACACCCAGGCAAGCAAGTGAATTATTCACTTGCTGAGTTGCCTGCATCAGTAGGGCCACTGGGGGAGGCTGTCAATCGCGCCGCGGCCTTGGCCAACACCAAGCGGCTGCTGATCCTGTGCAATCTGCTGGATAAGGAGCTGAGCGTGGGCGAACTGGCCGAGCGGGGCCGCGTGCCTTCCTTGTCGCCGCGATCCGGCGCCTATGGCATATAGCCGTCGGTCAAGGTCTTGAGGAAGGCGACGATCTGGTCGATCTCGTGGTCGTCGAGTGCCGGCTGGTCGCCGAGATGCCTGTTGAGCGGCACGTCGATCACGTCGATATTGCCGCGGTACTGCCAGGGCAGGTCGTCATATTGATCGACCTGGCCGGCGGCGTTGCGAGGGTAGATTTTCTCCGGTTCAGTGTCGCGCTGCACGTAAAAGCGTACGACGTCCTTGAGGTCGGTATAGACGCCGTTATGGAAGAACACCTTGCGCGTGGCGACATTGCGCAGCGTCGGCGTCTTGAACAGAGCGCAATTGGCCGACTGATGCGCATAGGCGTCGGTGCGCATCGGTCCGCAAATGCCGAGGTCGTAATAGTTCGGATCGGCATTGGCCGGGATTTTCGGATTGCGCGGCACTGCCAGCGCTTCGTATTCGAAATCGGTGAAAACCGGCGGATGCGCCGGATCGTCCGCCTTGTCGAGATGGCATGCGGCGCAATTGCCCTTCTTCTCGTCCTCGAAGAGCTTGAGGCCCGCTGCTTCGTCGGCGGTCAGCTTCGCCTTTCCGGCAAGATAGGCGTCATATTTGCTGGTAAAGGGGTGGAAGGACGGGTCTTCATATTCGTAGCGGGCGATGGCGAAGGAAGCCTCGCTTGCCGCCATGGTTTCGTCGTCGAAGACGTTGGCGCCGAACAGCGCCTTGAAGTCCTTGGCGTAAGGTGCCGCCCTGAGCTTTTCGAGCACGACATGCATGTCGGGATTGGCCATCTCGAAGGGCGACAGGAGCGGCCCTTCCAGCTGCTCCTCCAACGTGTCCGAGCGGCCATCCCAGAAGAAGCCGCCTTCGGGCACCGGATTGGAGACGGCCTGCGCCGCCATGTCCGCCTTGGACTGGCCGGTGGAGCTGCGGGCGAGCGGACCCAATTGCGCGCCCTCGACCTCGAAAAGGCTTTCCGGCCCGACTTCGAACACCGGCGTGGTGTTCATGTAGTCGAGAGAAGGCACGGCACGGATACCCGGCTGCTTCATGTCTGCGCCGCCGAGCTGGACCGGCAGGTCGTTGCTGGGTGCGTAGGCGGTGCTCGGATCGTGGCAACTGGCGCAGGACTGTTTGCCCGATGCCGACAGCGAGGTATCGTAGAACATCTGTTTGCCGAGCTGGGCCATGGCGCTCAACGGCGCGTCGTCATCGTAGTCGGTCGAAGTCGTCACGTCGGCACGGGCGGTCGGCCCAGGCATGGCCAATGACACCGCCGTCGCCAGACCGACGATCACGACGAAAGCGAAAGTGGGACGAGCCTGCATCGACCATTTTCCTGGTTTTGCACCCGCGCCGATGAACCGGCGCGGGTAAGGCTTCACTTGTCGTCCAATAGCGGAAATCCGCCACGACCCGGCATCAGCTCGCGGGGTTGCCGGTCTTGGGATCGAGCGTCAGCACCGGATTGTCGCCCTTCTTCCAGTCGAACATATGATCGAGCGTGCCAGCGATGGCGTCGAACGAGCCGCCGCCGATACGTTCGCCGCCCAGCCAATTGTCTTCGACGAATTTGATCACCGACGACTGGTCGGTCAGCGTGTGGTCGACATAGTTGGCCTTGGCATAGGGAGACACGACCAGCAGCGGCTGGCGCGTGCCGTAACCGCAGCGGCCCTGGGCCGGCTTGCCGTCGAGACCGGCCAGCGGCGTGCCGTTGGAGCAGGCGTCGCCACTGAGCACGTCATAGCCCTTGACCGGCACATTGGACGGATTGACCACCGCGTGGGAGTGGTCGTACCAGCCGTCGGAATCGTCGTAGAGGATCACGACGGCGGTCGACTTCCAGTCGGGCGTCTGTTCGAGCTGGTTGATCGTGTTGACGATGAACTCCTGCTCGTCGAGCGGATCGGAATAGGCAGCGTGGCCGTCCTGGTAGGCGGCGGCCTTGAGGAAGCTCACCGCCGGGAGATTGCCGGCTTTGACGGCCGCCCAGAAATCGGTCAGGTCGTACTGGTGGTTCGCCCCGCCATCATTGGAGGTGCCCACGGCTGCCGGCGAGCTGGGACGCACATGCTGCAGATTGGCCGTCGAGGCATAATACTGGAAAGGCTGGTGGTGCGGGATGTAGTCGGCGCTCTTGGCGTTGATATAGGGCGAGGTCGTCGAGCGGGTGCAGCCGGTCGAGCCGTCCGGATTGGTGGCGGTGAGGTCGAAGCCGCCCTCGAAGAAGCCCCAGCTGACATTCTTGGCGTTGAGCAGGTCGCCGATGTTCTTGCCGCTCATCGAGGCGGTCGGATATTTGGTGCTCGAGCAGACGTCGCCGGTCGGGTCGAAGTCGGAAATGACCGTCCAGCCGCCATTGCCGTCGGGCACGATGCGGCCGCCGTCATAGGTGCCGTCCTTTTCGAGCGTATAGCCCGCCGGCAGGATGGCGCCGTTCGTCTGGCCCGCAATGAGATTGATGGCGCCGGGGGTCGAGGGGCCAAACGTGGTCGAATAGGAATTGTCGCTCATGGCGAAGTGCTGGGCGTAGTTCCACAGCGCCGTGACCGTGTTGCCGTCATAATAGCCCATCACCAGCCCCTTGGTGCCGAAGGTGCCGGCGCCGCCCTTGGTGCCCACGCCCGTATATTTGGGGAACAGGTCCATCTTGTAGCCATTATAGGCGGCCTGTTCGGCGGTATAGCCGTGGTTCTGGTCGGCCGTGCCGGCCTGGGTGCGGTCGAGCCGGAACGGATCGGCCGCGTCGGTGCCGTTGTCGGTGTTGGTCTTGTTCGGATTGTTGGTCAGCAGGTTCGCCGCCGCCAGCGTGTCGATGTCGGTCGGCGTGGTGGCGGCAGCAGTGAACTTGGGCTCGCCATCGGGATTGGTGGCATTGGGATAGGTCGCGAAATAGTGGTCGAAGGAGACGTTCTCCTGGAAGATCACCACCAGATGCTTGATCGGCGTCGCAGTGGCGACGTCCTGGGCCAGGGCTGGCGCGGCGGCGCCGAGGGCGATTGTTCCCAACGCCGCGGCGAGTGCCTGTGATGAAATGCGACGCATGTTTATTGCCTCCTTTTGGCTTGCTTTGATCCGCGCCGTATCCGCGAAGAGCGGAAACGCCGGCGGAACTGCTGGCTTGGACGACGGCGCGTCCGATGCGGGACCCGGTACCGGCCCGATGCGACGCCCCAAAGACGGAAACCGGGTGCGGGGTAAATCCTTACTCTAGAACGGACTGGCTCGGCGCTGGCGGCAAAAAGTCGCCCGCACAGGCTTGGCGGTCCGAGCACCAAAGCTTGGCCCGGCCCGCTCGCCGGACCATCCGATCCATTTGCTACGGATTGATGACATCGGTCTGGTTCGGTGGATGGACCGCGCCGCCGAGGAATGAAGACGGCGCGTCCTATTGCCGCGCGAAACTCTCTCTCAGGAGAGGTGCTTCCGAGCCAGAACAGATGCCACGATGAGCTGGGCAGTTGGCCGCGGCCAGAAGTCAGGTGCGGATCAGTCCCTCGACGGATTTGCCGTTCGTTCCAGGGCCGAAAAGGCCGTGTTCAAGCCGGTCGCGGTCGAGGCCGAGCGCTTCGGCCGCTGCACCGGCGATAAGGCTGTCCAGCGCCATGGTCGGCTTGAGGTCGCGTTCCTCGTAGAGCGCGGATGGCGCGAGGCCGGGCCAGTCGGCAAGGACGCGACCGCCCTTGACGGCGCCCCCGACCAGCATCGCCATCGAGGCCGTTCCATGATCGGTTCCGCCGGTGCCGTTGACCGCCGCCGTGCGACCGAACTCGGTCGCCACCAGCACGGTAGTGTCCTTCCAGACCGGCCCCAGCCCGTCGCGCAGCGCGGCAATCATCATGTCGAGCGCCTTGAGTTGCGCGGCGAGCCGCGCCGCCTGGGCGAAGTGGGTATCCCAGCCCTCGGTCTCGATCATGGCGATGCGCGGGCCGCTGTCGCGCGACAGGAACGTCGCGGCCAGCTTGCCGAGCCCAGCCGGGTCCTGCCGGGCATGTGTTCCGTCGGCGAGCCCCTTTGCCTGCACTGCCTCCGCCCAAAGCGGGTGAAGCTGCGGGTCCTGGTCGTAGAGCATGCCAACGCGCGTCATCAGGTCGTCGGCAGCGTCCGGCAAACTCGAGGGCGCATAGGAGACCACCGGATTTGCCCCGCGCAGCGCCAGCGGGATGGTCGGCGCCAGTGCGATCGCAGTATCCTTATCATGCGGCATCAGCGCGACGAGCCGGTTGAGCCAGCCGTCCTTGACCTGATAGGGCTGCACGCCCCCGGTCTCGAGCACGTTCTGCCCGTCGAAATGGGAGCGGTCGCGATAGGGCGAGGCGACGGCATGTACGAATAGGGCCTCGCCCTGCGCATACATCTTGCCGAGCTCGCCCAGCGCGGGATGCAGCGCGAAGGTACCGTCGAGCTTGATGGATTGGGCGGCGTCGCCCACCAGGGCACCGCGCAGGCCCGCATAGGCCGGATCGCCATAGGGACGGACGATATCGAGCCCGTCCGCCGCGCCGCGCTGGATGATGAAGACGAAGCGGCGGTCGGTTTCCACGGAGGCCAGGGCCATGTGCGCATTCACCCACATGGCGCCGGCGCCGAGCGCGGCGATCGAGAGGAATTGGCGGCGGGCGAGCTTCATCACTTATCTCCTGAGGAAATCGGGCGAGACCATGAGCAGGGCGAGCGCACTGGTGGGGCTTTCGGCGCGCGCGATCTGTTCGGCCGTCGCCGGCGACAGCGAGCCGGGGAACAGGGCCGGCCCGAGCTGCCGGGCGTCGAGCTCCGCCGCGGCGGGCGCGACCAGTCGCTGGGCGATGTCGACGCGCCGCAGCAAGGCGTCGGGCGCAGCCCAGCTTGCGGCGACATCGTCCCAGCCGGCCGGCGCCCGCGGTCGCCAGACGGGCTGGCCGAGTTGGGTCATCAGTCCGGCCGGGTCCGCATTGCCGAGTTCGCGACGGCCGCTGCCGCGCCACACCGAAATGAGCCATTCCCAGGGTGTCTTGAACTTGAGCGGCGCGCTGTTCCACGGCTCCGGCGAGGCGATGAGCGTCCGGTAGAGCGTCGGCAGGTCGCCGCCGCTCTTCAGGAAGCTGTCGGCGAGGCGGGCGACGAGCGCAGGCGGCGGCGTGTCGCCGGCGAAATGGCGTGCGAGTTTTTCGGCGACGTGGTTGGCCGTGTGCGGCGATTTGGCGAGATCGGTGAGCATGGCCATCGCCTGCTGCTCCCCCTCTTGGTCGTATCGCTTCCCCAACACCGTCCTCGGTCCGGGTTCATGCAGCTCCGGCCGGAACACGAAACTGTCGGGACTGCCGTCGCCGCGCTGTCCCGGCCCGAAACCGTCGACGGTCCAGCCGGTGAGGGCGCGCGAATATTCGGTGACATCGGCCTGGGTGTAGCCGGAGCGCACGCCGAGGGTATGCAGTTCCAGGGTCTCGCGACCGAGATTTTCGTTGATGCCGAGCTTGCGCTTCGGATTGCGCCGCTCGACCCGTTGGGCGAGCGGGCTGTCGGGGCCGACGGAAGTCACCTGGTTCAGATAGATGAGCATTGCCGGATGCCGCTCGACCGCGAACAGCATGTCCTTGAAGCGCCCGAGCACATGCGGGCGGATCGCATCGCGCTCGAAGGCCGGCGCAAAGGCGGCGAGTTGCGGATTGTCTGCCGAAATGCAGAAATGGTTCGCCCAGAAATGCACCAGCCGCTCGACGAAAGGCGCCTCGGTCGCGAGCGCGCTGTCGGCGCGCGCCTTGACGCCGGCGCGATAGAGCTGGTTCGCCTGTTTGCCGAAATCCTGCCGCAGCGTCTTGAGCTGGTCCTTATCCGGTGTCCCCCCGCCGGTCGTGGCCTGCCGACGCAGCGCCGCCGTCTGCTCGAGATAGCTTTCCACGGCCTGGCCGGCATCCGGCAATTTCGCAAAGCCTTCGGGCTCGACCTCGAAATGTGCGAACTGGCCGGTGAGCCAGCCTTTGGGATCGGCAGGGGCGGCATCGTCCGGTCGGGCGCCCAGGCCGAAGCGATTGAGGGCGATGGCTGCCGGGGACAGCGGAGCGGGAGGCAGGGACATGGCGATGGTCCTTGGCGAGCATCCTTGGTGTCTTCTTAGGCTTCAACGCGCCCCGATGCCGTTTCCGTCGCTGTTTGGAAAAGTTCCGGTTGCTGCGTTTCACCTCAGGATGGAGCCGTTTCCGCGCAGCCCCGCCACGAAGAGCCGCCGGTCGGCCGGCGTCAGCGTCGCCAGGAAATCCGTCACGGCCTTTTCCAGCCGCGCGCGCAGCGCGATATCTGCCTGCCGGATGGCGGCGAGCTCGGCGTCGATCGCCTGCCGGTCGAGCGGATCGTTCGTCATCAGCTGCGCCAATTCCTGGCGCCCCGCCTTGGCGGCGGCGATATCCGAGGCCGATGCCTTGCGGGCGGCGGCCAGCATGTTTCGAAAGGTCTTGCCCTCATCGGCAGGCAGTGCCGCCGCCGCCTGTGCCAGCGCGCCGCGCGCCGGCGCCTCCTGACGGGGCGCGGCCGAGAAATGCCACATGAGCGCGCCGCCGGCGGCCGCCCCGATCACGAAGACGTTCAGCGCGAGCGATATTGCGAGTGCGATGGTTCGCGATCTTTCAGTCATTATTCGTCCGTTGTCTCCGCGATGTCGCTGAATGCAGTTTGCGCGTAGGCGGCATGGTCGTCGTCGACAGGCATGCTCGGCGGTATCAGCACCCAGATCGCCAGAGCGCCGGAGAGCGCACCAGCAAGCCCGAGCGCCAATAGACGGACGCCCTGCCGGAACCGGATGCGCTGCGTCGTTGCGCGCGATGGCGGTGCTGTCGCTGCAATGGCCCGGGCCAGGCGGGCGTCGGGCACCGGCACGGCATAGCTGTCGAGCGCAGCATCGAGCCGCCGCGCCGGTGCGAGGGCGGCTTCGGCCTCCTCCGGGCGGCCCTCCATGAAGGCGAGCGCCGCGGCGCGGACGGCCTCCGGCCAGCGCCGGGGCTCGGCGCCATAGGTCTCGGCCAGTTCGGCAAAGCGTTCGGGGGTCACGCGCGCCGCCCTTCTTCAAGATTCGGCATCGATATCCTCCAGATGCACGCGGAGATTCCGGCGCCCTCGTGCGAGCAGGCTTTCCAGCGCCTCGATACTGATGCCCATGACGGCCGCTGCCTCGATATTGGAAAGTTCCTCGTAATATTGGAGCACGATGGCTTCGCGCTGCCGCTCCGGCAGCCGCGCCAATGCCGCCTCGACCGAACGGCTGCTCTCGCTGTCGTCCAGCCCGCGACCGGGCCCGCCGTGGGGGTCGATCGTTTCGGGTGGCTCGGCGGTGTAGATTTCTCTTCTCCGACGCAACCTGTCGCGGCAGAGATTGAGCGCCACGCAATAGAGCCATGTATCGAACCGGGCCCGGCCGGCTTGCCAGCGCGGCGCCTGGCGCCAAATTCGCAGGAATGCCTCCTGTGCAACGTCCTCCGCCTCCACGCGATCTCCCAAGACGCGCGTCGCCAGGGACAGCAGGCGCGGCAGCTTCCGGGCAACCATTTCCCGGATCGCCACCTCGTCGCCGCGCGCAATCCGGACCAGGAGGTCCTCGTCCGTCTCCCGGCCCGTCAAGCGCTCATCACCCCTGCCGTTTCCCGCTCGTCCCCGGCGCGCCCCGACGTGGCGCCCGCATCTTAAACGCAACGCATCGCGATTTCCGTCGGAGGCGCAGAAGTAATGCCGGCCGGGAGCCGCCTGCACTCAGGTGCAGCGCCGGGGTTGCCTCGCCGCGCCGAAGCGCGCCATCCCGGCGGATATCGAGGGCAGATCCCGGCCGAAACGGTTCATAAGTGAATTCCGCATGCGGGCGCGATTGAAAGCTACGCGCTCATGCGGTTCTGGAACGCCCGCCAGCTGCCAAAGCTCGAGATGTCGGTGGCGCCGGCCAGCCCTGCCGGCTCGACGAGAAAGCCCTTGGCGCTGGTGCCGTCGGCGAGGTTGATCGTCCCGATGACGAGCGGTGGAGGCACGGCGTCGACGAACCGCGCGAACGCCTCGTGCGGCAGCCGCCAGACCTCGACCTCCACCGCCACGCCATTGCCGTCGGCGGTGCGGATGAGCCCGGGCTTGGGCGTCTTCTGGTTGGCAAGGGCGTGCAGGCGGTAGTGCGGCGTCGTGGTTACCTCGCGGTCGAAACGGCCGCCGACGGCGACCAGTTCGCTATTGAGCGGCATGCCCGAAAGATGCGCCCCGACGACGACCAGCGGCACGCCGTCCGTTTCGTGCGGGGCGGCCGGCGCAGCGCTAGGCTGTGGCCATTCGGTCGCGCCGAGCGGCAGGCCGGTCGAGAGATGCAGTTGCCGCGCCAATGTCGCCGAAAGCGCCTCGCTGCCGGCCGGACCGAGCAGCGTCACGCTCGCCGGCAGGCCATCGCGCCGCCAGCCCGACGGCACAGCGATGCCGGCGAGATCCAGCAGGTTGACGAAATTGGTGTAGGTGCCGAGACGGGAATTTTCCCGGATCGGTTCCTTTTCGAGGTCGGCGACCGTGTAATGGGTCGGCGCAGTCGGCACGCAGAGCAAGTCCACCGAGGCGATCACCGGCGCGAGTTGCCGCTTATAAGCCTGCAGCGCGTAGAAGCCGTCGAAGGCATCGGCGGCCGAGAGCGCCTTGGCGCCGGCATAGATGCGCCGCGTCACCGGATGGAGTTCGTCCGCATGGGCGTCGAAGAAGGGCCGGATCGCCGCATAGCGCTCGGCCACCCAGGCGCCTTCATAGAGCAGGTCGGCGACGGCATAGAAATCGGCGAACGGCAGCTCGACGATGGTGCAGCCGAGCGCCGAAAGGCGCTCCAGCGCTTCCTCGAAAGCCGCTTCCATCAGGCGGTCGCCGAAGAACCGCCGGTCGGCGGCGGCCGGCACACCGATGCGCAGGACGGGCGGGCGGACACCGTAATTGCCCTGGCGCAGCGCGCGTGAATAGGCGTCGGCGGGATCGGGCCGCGCGGCGACCGAGAAGACCGTGTAGGCGTCGTCCACGGTCAGCGCGAAGATCGAGACGCAATCGAGCGTTCGGCAGGCCGGTACGACGCCCGCCGCCGACAGCGCGCCGATCGAGGGTTTCAGGCCCACGATATTGTTGAGTCCGGCCGGGATGCGGCCGGAGCCGGCGGTATCCGTGCCGAGGGCGAAGCTGACGATGCCCTGCGCGACCGCCACCGCCGAGCCGGAGCTCGAGCCGCCGGGCACGAGGTTCGGATCGATGGCGTTGCGGGGGACGGGGAAGGGAGTCCTGACGCCGACGAGCCCGGTGGCGAACTGGTCCATATTGGTCTTGCCGACCGGAATGGCCCCGGCCTCGCGCAGCAGCGCGATCACGGTCGCATCGCGCTCGGGCGCATAGGCATAGGCCGGGCAGGCGGCGGTGGTCGGCATACCGGCGACGTCGATATTGTCCTTGACCGCGAAGGGAATGCCCCAAAGCGGCTTCTCCGGATCGTACGGGCCCAGCGCTTCGGCTGCGGCGATCAGCGCCGTGCGGTCGGGTGCGTGGATGAAGATGCCCGGATCGGCCAACGCCTCAAGCCGCGCGCAGAGCG
Organism: Devosia sp.; assembly: GCA_035547675.1. Taxonomy (GTDB): domain Bacteria; phylum Pseudomonadota; class Alphaproteobacteria; order Rhizobiales; family Devosiaceae; genus DASZTU01. The sequence continues at coordinate 23,510 of DASZUI010000262.1, read as the reverse complement.
ATTCCATTACCGCTACCGGCGACAGCCCTTCGGCATAGGCGGCCTTGAGCGTGGCGATGTCGAAGGATAGGCCGGTCAAGAGATGGGCTCCGGTTCGAGAAGGATGACGGGGCGGTTCCATTGGATGAGTACGACGCAACCGTTATCGCTCCACACCGAATGCTCGGAACCTTCCGGGTTGAGGACAACGCTGCCGGCCGGATAGGTGCCGTTCTCGTCGCTCTGCGTGCCCTCGAGCACGACAATGGTTTCGAGCCCGGCATGCCGATGGCGCGGAATGCGGGCGCCCGTCTGGTATCTAAGGATGGCGACGCCCGGTGAATAGATGCTGCCGCGCATGAGGTAATGCACCTCAACGCCCTCGCGGAACGGCTCATAGGCGAGGTCGCGCCAGCCGCCATCGGCCAGGCCCGCGAAACTGGTGTTAGGCATCGGCAATTCTTTCGATGGCAAGTCCCTGCAGCACCTGGTCGGTTGTTGCCGTCCAGCCGACGATGGCGCCCTGCGCCCGGATCATGTCGAGAGTCGCCGCCTTGAACTCGGGGAAATAGCTTTCCGTCGCGTCCTCGGCGAGGAGGGAGTTGAAGCCCCGGTCATTGGCTTCGCGCATGGTCGTCTGCACGCAGACCTCGGTGGTCACGCCGGCGAAGACCAGGTGCGTGACGCCCCGGTCGGCCAGCAGGTCGCCAAGCGATGTGGCGTAGAAGGCGCCCTTGCCGGGCTTTTCGATGACGATCTCCCCCGGAATCGGCGCGAGTTCCGGCAGGATGGCCGTGCCGGGTTCGCCGGCGATCAGGATCCTGCCCATCGGTCCCCTGTCGCCGATCCTGAGGCTCGGATTGCCGCGATCGCGCTTGGCGGGCGGGCAGTCGGAGAGGTCCGGGCGGTGACATTCCATGGTGTGGATCACGGTGAGGCCAGCTTCGCGGAAGCCGGCGATGAGCCGCGCCACCGTCGGCACGATGGCGGCGATGCGCGATACGTCGTTGCCGAGCGACTCCCCGAAGCCGCCGGGCTCGGCGAAATCTCGCTGCATGTCGATGACGATCAGGGCGGTCTTGTCCGGCTCGAACGGGAAGGCGAAGGGCAGGGCGGCGATCTCGGCCATCAGTGATGCCCCGCCATATGCGCGCCGATCACCGCCTTGTCGGCCGAGCCGATCGGGGTTTCATAGACCAGTTCGCCCTCCGACATGACGAGGATGCGGTCGGAGAGTTCGAGCAATTCGTCGAGGTCCTCGCTGAGCAGCAGGACCGCCGCACCGGCATTGCGCGCCTTCATGATGCGGGCGCGGATTTCCGCCACCGCCGAAAAATCCAGCCCGAAACAGGGATTGGAGACGATAAGCAGGTCGACCTCCCCGGTCAGTTCGCGCGCCAGAACCGCGCGTTGCACGTTGCCGCCGGAGAGCGCCGAAATCGGGCTCGATAGCGAGGCCGTCTTGACTTTGAAGGCGGCGACCAGGCCGGCGGCATAGTCCTTCATGCGCCTGGCGCTGATCCAGTGGGCGTCGCCGTTGCCCTTCGCGTCGAAGGTGCGGAAAGCCATGTTCTCGGCCACCGTCATCTTCGGCGCGCAGGCGTTCTGCAGCGGCTCCTCGGGGATGAAGCGAACATTGTGCAGGCGCGCCTCGCGGCGGTTCGCATTGTAAGGCGCGCCCTCGACGGCGATATCGCCTGCCATGCGCGGACGCTGGCCGGCAAGAACCTCCAGCAATTCCTTCTGGCCGTTGCCTGAAATGCCGGCGATGCCGACGATCTCGCCGGCGCGTACGGTCAACTCGCCGACATGGATTTCCTTGAGGCCGGAGCGATCCGGCGCCCGCAGGCCGGCGATCGAGAGGATGGGCCGGGCATCGGCGGCGACCTCCTTGCGGTTGTCGAGCGTGGCCAGCGTCGCCTCGCCGATCATCATCTCTGCCATGTCCCTGGGCGTGAGCCGATCCGTCCGGCCCGTGCCGATGAACTTGCCCTTGCGCAGCACGGAGACTTCGTCGGCGAAGGCGGTCACCTCGTGGAATTTGTGGCTGATCATCAGCACGGTGATGTCGCCGGCTTCCGTCATGCCGCGCACCAGCCCCAGAACCTCCTCCGCCTCGCCGGGGGTGAGCACGGAGGTCGGCTCGTCCAGCACGAGGAAATGCCGGCCGAGATAGAGCTGCTTCAGGATTTCGAGCTTCTGCTTCTGGCCGGCGGCGAGCTGGCCGGTCGGCACGTCGAGCGGCACGCGAAACGGCATGCGCTCCATGAAGGCGGCGAGCGCCTTGCCCTCCTTGCTCCAATCGATAACGCCCGGCACCTCCTGCCGCGAGATGACGAGGTTCTCCGCGCCGGTGAGCGAGGGTACGAGCGTAAAGTGCTGATAGACCATGCCGAGGCTCAGCGCCGCCGCGTCGCGCGGGGAAGCGATCTCTACCTCGCGGCCATCGATTTCGATCGAGCCCGCAGTCGGGTGATAAAAGCCCATCATGCATTTGACGAGCGTCGACTTGCCCGCCCCGTTCTCGCCCAGCAGGGCGTGGAAGCTGCCGGCCGCGACCTCGATCGACACGTCGTCGAGCGCCGTGAAGGAACCGAAGCGCATGGTGATGCCATGCGTGACGACGCTGACGGCCTTGTCGGCCGGTGGGAAGCTGCCGATCGTCGCGGGGCTCATGGGAGCCCCTTTATGAGTGCCTGCGAGTTGGACACAGAGCCGAAGACGCCGCCCTGCATCTTGACCATATTTATCGCCGCGAGATGGTTGCCCCAGTCGGTCGCGCCGCAGCAATCCTCGAGCAGCAGGCATTCATAGCCGCGGTCGTTCGCCTCGCGCATGGTGGTCGACACGCAGACGTCCGTGGTGATGCCGGTCAGCACGATATTGTCGATCCCGCGCTGGTTGAGGATCAGTTCGAGGTCGGTGGCGCAGAAACTGCCCTTGCCCGGCTTGTCGATGATCGGTTCGCCCTCGCGCGGATAAAGCTCGGGGATGATGTCCCAGCCCGGTTCGCCGCGCACGAGGATGCGTCCGCACGGCCCGGGATCGCCGATTCCGGCATTGATGCGGCGGCTGCGCCAGCGCTTGTTGGCGGGCAGGTCGGCAAGGTCGGGGCGATGGCCCTCGCGCGTGTGGATGACAGTGTAGCCGCCCGAGCGGAAGGCATCCAGCACGGTACGGATCGGTTCGATCGGCGCCTGCACCAGCGAGAGGTCGTAGCCCATGGCATCGACATAGCCGCCCTTGCCGCAGAAGTCGGTCTGCATGTCGATGACGATCAACGCCGTATTGTCCGGCCGCAAATCGCCATTGTAAGGCCACGGATAGGGATCGGCCGAGATGTAGGTCTCTTGCGTCGTCCGTCTGGCGTCCATGGCCGTCTCCTATTTGGTGATCGACAGCTCGCCCGGCGCGCCGGCGAGCGCCCGTGTCGGCGAGGATGTCGCGATCATGATAATCAGGGTGAGCACGTAGGGGGCGGCGTAGAACAGGTAATAGCCCTGCGTGACGCCCACCGATTGCAGCGCCGGCCCGAGTGCCCCGGCCCCGCCGAACAGCAGCGCGGCGAGGAAGCAGCCGAGCGGGTTCCAGCGTGCGAAGATCACCAGCGCCACCGCCATCAGCCCTTGGCCGGAGGAAATGCCCTCTGTCCAGCTGCCGGGATAGTAGAGCGACAGATAGGCGCCGCCGACGCCGGCCAGCGCACCACCCGCCGCCGTTGCCAGCAGCCGTACCGCATTGGGATTGAGGCCCATGGCCCGCGCCGCGTCGGAGGAATCGCCGACGACCCGGATGACAAGGCCGATCCGTGTGTTCCTGAACGCCCAGTAGAGCGCGACGGCGAGCACGATGCCGATGAGGAACAGCACGTTGACGTCGAGCGCGGCCCGGACCTGCGGCAGATCGCTCCACCAGCCGAACGCAATAGCCGGGAGGTGCGGCGCGACCGGCTGGATGAAGGGCTTGCCGAAGAAGAAGGCGAGCCCTGTGCCGAGCTGCATCATCGCGATGCCGATAGCGATGTCATTGACCTTGGGGAATTTGCAGATCCATCCATGGAAAAGGCCGAAGCAGAGCCCGGCGAACGCCGCGGCGCCGACGCCGAGCCAGGCCGAGCCGGTGACGACGGCGGTCGCGTAGCCGATCATGGCGCCGAAGACGAGCGTGCCTTCGAGACCGAGATTGATGCGGCCGCTGCGCTCCGTGATGGTTTCGCCGAGCGAGACATAGATGAAGGGCGTCGAGACGCGGATGGCGCCGCCGAGTATGGCGAGCGGCACGCCCCAGAGGCCGATCGAGCCGGGATCGCTCATTGCCGGTTCCTTTCCCAGAGGTCGGGATTGAAAAGCCTGAAGCGGCCGTAAAGCGTGTCCGAGAACAGGATCACGACGAAGAGGATGCCTTCGAGCACCAGCACGGTCGCATCGGGCAAGCCCATGCGCCGCTGCACCAGCCCGCCCGCCGCGTCGATGCCGCCCAGCAGGAAGGCGACGGGAATGATCGCCAGCGGGTTGTGGCGGGCGAGAAAGGCGACGAGGATGCCGGTATAGCCATAGCCGGCATTGAGCGAGGCATTGGCGTTGCCCTGTATCGCGCCGACTTCGATCATGCCGGCGAGCCCGGCGAAGGCGCCGGCCAGCGCCGTGAAGCCGACGATCAGCGGGCCGACGGCGAGACCCTGAATTTGGGCCGCCCGCACATTGCCGCCGGCGATGCGGGCCGCGAAGCCCCAGACGGTCTTTTCGATCAGCACCCAGCTCAGCAGGCAGGCGACGATACCGACCACAAGCCCCCAATGCACCTCCATGCCAGGAATGTTGCCGATCATATAGGCTTCGCCGATCGGGTAGGTGGAGGGTTTGTTGAGCGAGGCCGGATCGCGCAGCGGCCCCTCGACGAAATGGTTGAGGAGCGCGATGCCGATATAGGCCATGAGCAGCGAGGCGATCGTCTCGTTGACGCCGCGATAGTGCCGGAGCGCCCCCACGATCCCCAGCCAGACGCCGCCCGCCGCGATGCCGGCGATCGCCATTGCGCCCACGACGATGAAATAGGGCGCGCCCAACAGCGGCACGCCGATCGCTGCGGCGCCGAGCCCGCCGATCACCACGGCGCCTTCGCCGCCGATCACCACGAGGCCGAGCCGGGCGGGCAGGGCGACGCAGAGCGCAGTCAAGAGGAGCGGTGAGGCGCGGGTCAACGAGTTCTGGATCGAGAACCAGGTGCCGAAGCCGCCCTTATACATGGTCGAGACGAAATCGAGCGGGGATTTGCCGAGCACGATCAGGAAGATGGAGAAAGTCAGCAGCCCTATGACGATCGCCCCGACCGGAATGGCGATCGCCTCCGACCGGCGCGCGAGCTGCTCGACGAATGGGCCATAGGCGGGCTTGACCGCTGGAGCGGTCCCCACGAGCGCATCGGGTGTCGTGTCGGTCATCGCATGCTCCTGTTGTCACCGGGTTCCGAGCTGGAGCGCGGCCTTGCCGCCTCGTCTCCCTCCCCCTTGAGGGGAGGGATCAAGGGTGGGGTACAACACGCGCCGGCGTTCGTTGAGAGGCACCCCCACCCGGCTGCCGCCACCCTGCCCTCAAGGGGGAGGGGCGATGCGGCATCGCCCTTCTTCACCTCACGAGGTCGAGCCGATCACCCCGTCGAGCAGGTAGTCCATGCTCTCGAGTTCGATCGCGTCCTCCGGCAGTTCCTTGCCGGCGGGCACGACATCCTTGCCCTTGTTGTCCTTGAGTGGGCCCTTCATGACGGCGTACTTGCCCTTGGCCGCGTTAATGTCGGCCAGTACCGAATCGAAATGGTTCCTGGCGTCGGCGGAGACGGCCGGCCCGAGCGGGCTCATCTTGACGAAGCCTTCCGGGATACCGCCGCGCACCCATTGCCCGAGCGGCTGCTTGGCGATGAAGGCGTTGACGAAGTCGGTGTAGGGCTTGGTCCAGTTCCACTCGGCGCCGGTGAGGTATTTGTCGGGGGCCAGTGCCGACTGATTGGCGTGGTAGCCGCAGACATAGAGGCCGCGTCCGGCGGCGGTCTGCACCACGACCTTGGGGCTGTCGACATGCATCGTGAGCACGTCGATGCCCTGATCGGCGAGCGCGTTGGTCGCCTCGGCCTCCTTGACGGCAAGACTCCACTCGCCGGTGAAGATCGTCTGCACCGTGATCGTGGGATCGACCGACCGCGCGCCGAGCAGGAAGGAATTGATGTTCTCCAAGACCTGCGGGATCGGCTTTGCGGCGACGAAGCCGAGTTTCTTCGACTTGGTCATATGCCCGGCCACGATGCCGTTGAGAAATTGGCCGAGCCCGATATATCCGAAATAGGAGCCGGTATTGGCCGGGTCCTTGTCGGTCCAGAGGCCGCCGCAATGGCGGAACTGCACATCCGGATACTTCTTGGCCGTATCCAGCATGAAGGGATCGAAATAGCCGAAGGAGGTCGGGAAGACCAGCGAGGCGCCGTCGAGATTGATCATGGACTCCATGGTCTTGACGACATCGGTCGTCTCCGGGACGTTCTCTTCCTCGACCACGGTGACGCCCGGAATCTTGGCGACGACCTGCGCGGCTTCATGGTGCGACTGGTTGTAGCCGTAGTCGTCCTTGGAGCCCACATAGATGAAGCCCACGGTAATGCCGTCGTCGGCGAACGCGCCCCTGGGCAACAGGCCCGCCGTCAGGCCAAGCGCGGCCCCGGCGGCAGTGGATTTCAGAAGCTGCCTGCGCGACAGCATGAGCTTGCCGGTCATGAAATTCTCCCTGCGTAAGACGGCACGTCAAAGGGCCGTCAAGGAAGTGTATGCAATCGCTGTGCCAGCCGGTTTTGCTAGGAAAACCAAGGCGAGTACGGGTCTGTGCCGGAAAGTGCTGCCTAGACTGTATGCATTTGCTTGATGGATGCACAAAAAAGAGCCTTACGCTGGCGCGCTGCATACATTACTGTGCGGCACACTGATCGAGGGAGGCTGATTTGGCATCTGGCCCGCCGGTTCGCAGCGGCAAGACGGTGGAGGGACTGGTGCGTGCCCTCGCCGACGACATCGTCAGCGGCCGGCTGGAGCCCGGCGCCCGACTGGACGAGGTTTCGCTGGCGCAGCGCCATGAGGTGTCGCGAACGCCCGTGCGTGAGGCGCTGGTGCGGCTGAGCGCCATCGGGCTGGTCGACCGGCAGCCCAATCGCGGCGCGGTGGTGGCCGTGCTCTCCGACGAGCACCTCAATTCGATGTTCGAGGCGATGGCGGAGCTCGAGGGCGTTTGCGCCCGGCTCGCGGCGCAGCGCATGACGACCTCTGAGCGCAACCAGCTCGACGCCGTGCACCGCGATGCCGCCCGGCTCGTCTATCTCGGCGCCGAGGAGGAATATGCGCAGCACAATGTGGATTTCCACCAGCGTCTCTACGCCGGCGCGCACAATCGCCACATCCAGGAGCTGGTCAGCCTGACGCGCAGCCGCCTCGCGCCGTTCCGGCGGGCACAGTTCCGCATGCCGGGGCGCCTGGCCAAGTCATGGGACGAACACGACGTCATCGTGACCGCTATCCTCAGGGGCGATGCCGCCGCCGCCGAAGCGGCCGCGCGCTCGCATGTCGCCATCGTCTCCGATGCGAGTTCCGAATTCGTCCACAGCCATCAAAAGGCCGTGGCGGAGAGGGGCTAGGCCCCAAAAGGATGCACGACGGCTCTATTCAGTTCTTTTCCTGTCCTTCGAGCGCTTCGATCCTCGCAAGGTTCGGAAACAGTTTCATCCACAGCCCCACCACGAGCAACGTGCCAATGCCGCCGATAACGCCCGAGGCGACCGTGCCGAAAAGTCCGGCCACGATGCCCGACTCGAAGGCGCCAAGCTGGTTGGAGGTGCCGACGAACAGGGAGTTCACCGCGTTTACGCGGCCGCGCATGTCGTCAGGCGTGAGCAACTGCACCAGCGTGATCCGAACCACCATGCTGATGGTGTCGGAGGCCCCGAGCAGCACCAGCGCGACGACCGAAAATATGATGTTCGTGGAGAGCGAGAACAGGATGGTGAAGACGCCGAAGGCGGCGACGGCCCCCAATATCTTGAATCCGGCGCCCTTGCGGATCGGCATCCGCGTGATGAGGACCGACATCAATATGCCGCCAATCGCCGGGGCCGACCGCAAGGCGCCGAAAGCCCAGGGGCCGGCGTGTAGAATGTCGCGCGCGAAAATCGGCAGCAGGGCCGTGACCCCGCCGAGCAGCACGGCAAAGAGATCGAGCGAGATCACGCCCAGCAGTACCGGCCGATTGGCGATGAAGGAAACGCCGCCGAACACTGACTGCAGCGTCACCGGCGCCTTGCGATTTCCGCCGCGCACCGTTCGGATGATGCTGACCGCCATGCTGGCGACAAGCAGCAGGATGGTCGCGAGGGCGAACGGGATGGAGGGACCGAAGCCGTAAAGGGCCCCGGCAAGCGAAGGGCCGATGATCGTCGCGGTCTGTGTTACGGCCGTCGTGGTGGAAAGCGCCGTCTGCAAATGCGCCTTGGGCACAATGCTGGGAACCAGCGACTGCATGGTGGGCTGCTCGAACGCCTGCGCGCAGCCGATGACGATGACGGCGAGGAATATCTGCGGAACGGTTAGCCAGTCGCCGACGATGCCGAGCGTCAGCAACGCGCAGGTGATGCCCTTTACGATCTGGCAGCTCAGGGCGATGCGCCGCCGGTCGAAGCGGTCGGCGACATTGCCGACCACGAAGGTCAGGATCACCATCGGCAGGAACTGGCACAGCCCGACATAGCCCAGGTCGAAGGCGCTCTGCGTCTTGTCGTAGATGAGCCATCCCACCGCAATGGCGATGCCCTGCGAACCGAGCGCCGACAGCACACGGGAAACGGCGTAGGGGATGTAGTTGTCGCGTCGCCACGTTTCCGGCGGTGCATCGATCGCTTCGCCACTCGCTGTTTCAACGGCCATATCTGTCCCCACGCCCCGGACCGGCAACCGGCTTCGCAATTGTTCAGGAAAAGACCGCCCGGCCGCGTCTCTTGCGGCCGAGCGGCAAGGTCTCAGTTCCGCCGCGGAATGGGACCGAAGGCCGGCGGCATGACCCGGCGTGTCGAGGCCGCCTCATAGGCCGAGGCAATGTCGAGGATGATGTCCTCCTTGCCGGGCTCGCAGCGGAAAACCAGCGAGAACGGCATGCCCGGCGACGGCACCGGCGTGGGTTCGGTCGGCGGCACGGAAAGGTACTTCTTGCCGTCCTCGCTCAGTTTGAACTTGTAGTCGTAGACCTCGCTGACATAGCCGGCCGGGATGAGGATCTCGGTCAGGCCGCCATTGGGGCCATAGGCGGACTCGTTCCGCGGCGCGCCCATCGTGCCCGGATAGGGAGCGCCGCCGATCTTGCCCGGCGGGAATGGCGTGTGCAGGCGCACCAGCCCGTCGAGATGGTTCTCGAGGATCACCATCATGTCGACGCGCCGCAGCAGTTCGCGGAGCATGATGCGTTCGTTGATGCCCTGCCGCTGGTCGAGCGGATTGCGCATGTCCTCGACTTCTTCCCAGTTCTTGAAGGCAGCGCGCTGGTCGTCGCCCCAGAACTTCGACCGCTTGTTGAGCTCGGCAAAGCTGTCGAGGCCCTCCTTGAAGCCGAGCTTCTTCCACTCCTCCACGCGCCGCGACAGGTATTGCGGGATGTGGAAGCGGAAGGCCATCGACTCCGCCTGGTTCTGGACGGTGATGATGTCGAGGTTCGAGGGCGGGGTGACCTTGCCTTCGGCCAGCGCGACGAAATAATCGATCGGGTTCATCGTGCCGGTGCCGAAGAACTTGCCCGGCGCGAATTCGGTTTCCTTGATCGCCGCCGCGAACTCCTTGAATACGGGTTCGCCCTTGGGGGTCAGGCGGAACAGCAGCTCGGGCATGAACACCGGCACGAGGCGCGCCAGCGCGTCGCTGAAGCTGGTCTTCATCTGCTCCATCTCGGGATCGGGCGTCCACTTGGCATAGCGGGACTCGACCAGGGTGGCGCCGAGCTGCTTGCCCAGCACGTCCTTGATCTCCTTGGTGACCGCGGTGGTGATCGGCTTGGCCGCGATGTCGTCGGGCAGGCACCACATCGATTCGCGGATGACGCCGATGCGCTTGCCTTCCAGTGTGGCCGACTTGTAGACGTGGCTTGCGTAGGGCGTGCTGAGGATCGAGGAGCGCGCCACGGTCGTGAAGACGTCGCGCGGGTCGTAATAGCCCTCGACCGGGTCCTTCATGGCGTCGAGCACCTTTGCCGCGTCCCCGACCTTGCGGGCGTGGATGCCGGTGCGGTCGTTATAGATATCCGAGCCGATGGCGCCGCCGTCGAAGCCGATCATCGCCTTGTGCGGCAGGATGAGGGCGACGGAATTGTGGTTGGCCGGGCCGCGTGTCGAGGCGCGCGTCTCTTCGCCGAGGCCGATCATGCAGAGATTGGCGCTCACCGAGAGGGCCGAACCGGAGCTCGAGCCGAGCGAGGCCGAACGGGTGGTATCGTAGGGGTTCGACGGGTTGCCGCCCCAGGTCGTGCGCTGGTAGCCGAGATTGGAGACGAGCACCTTGTCCGGTTCGTTCTTGCCGCCCGGATTGCCGCCACGGCCGTTATATTCGGTCGAGACCGATTTGGCGAAGATGATGGCGCCCTTGTTGCGCAACTGCTCGACGAGCACGTGGTCGCGCGTCGGCACGTCGATGTCATAGGCCGCATCGGCGCCGCCGATCGAGTGCATGTCCTTGCAGTCGAAGGGGTCCTTGAACGAGAAGACGACCCCATACATCGGCATGGCTTCGAGATCGGGATTGGTGCCGTATTTGGCGTCCAGTTCCGCCGCCGTCTCCAGCGCGTCGGGCAGGTGGCGGAAGAATTCGCAAACCGCCGGGGCGCCGGGCGGCAACGGGCCGAGCGAGGGGTGCCTGTCAAACTCGCCCTTGCAGGTGATGGAGCGCTCGCCGCGGATATTGAGGGTCGAGAGCGCATTTACCTGTCCGGCATCGGGAATCCCGACGATCATGCCGTATTGCTGATAAACCTCGGGGTCTGAAGCCGTGGCTTCCATGCGGCCGAATTCGAGCGGCTTGCCGGTGTATTTGTCGTAATCCGGCACGTAGTCGCCGACGGGCACGGTCCTGGTCGGAAATTCGAGGGGCGCGCCGGCCCGGACGGCGCCCGGTACCCGAGGCGCGTCCTTGCCGTCCTCGGTCACCAGCCAGCTCGACACGCCGTTAAAGGCCCTGGCACGGTCGATATAGTGCTGGACGATTCCGACGACGGTGATCTGGCCGGCCTTGATGGCGGCCTGCATCTCGTCGATCGTGGCTTCTTCGAGCTGGAAGCCGCTTACGGCAACCTTCTCTCGTTCGGCCAGGTCGGGGGCAATCTCGTTCATGATCTTCATCCTCGCCGCGGGCGACCACCGGGTCGCTGGGTAAGCTCCTCTGGAGCGTTGGAATCTGCCCGGCAGAAGAAGAGGACCTTCGCGCGGGCAAGCGACGTCTCGGCGCCGCGCCGGAAGGCGCGGGCCAAGTCCCGTCCCGTCTTGCGACGAGCCGGATGCGGCCGATGCGCGGGATCGCGACGGATGCACGACGAAGCGTGCCCGATCGCATCCCGACGCGGCTCAGCCGCTGCAAACCCGTTTGATTGTCTGCCGACCCACATCGGAGATGCTCGGTCATCCCCAGATCGGCGACGGAGTGAGCCTCCACCCGGCTTGATCTATTGTCAAGCGGCTTGATGTGCGGCGGCGGCTATCATATGTGCATGCGCGAACGACGAATATCGGAGGGCCAATCGTGGCGATCGACGAAAGTCCACGGCGAGAAAAGCGGGCAGCGCCACGGCAGAGGGTCAGTGTCGTGCAGGAGCCGGGAGAGCCGCGGATCGGCTCGAAGCTGAAACATGCCCGTCTGCTGCGTGGCTATACGTTGCGCGAGCTCGCCGCCACCATCGATTGTTCGGAAAGCATGCTGTCGAAGGTCGAGAACGACAAGCTGCGGCCGTCGATCTCCTTCCTGCATCGCCTCGCCAAGGCGCTGGGCACCAATATCGCGGAGCTCTTTTCCGAGAGCAGCGACCTCGAAGGGCCGGTGCACGTGTTCCCCGCCGAGCACCGGATGCGCGTCACCGAAGACCTGGAGTTCGGCGACGCCGGCAAATGGTTCGAGCGCATCGTGCCGGTGGACCGCGCCGGGCTGCTGCAGGCGCTGATCCACAATATTCCGCCGGGCTCCGAGAGCGACGGCCTCGTCTCCCATGTCGGGGAGGAGCTGGGCTACATCATCGACGGCGAGCTCGAGGTGATCGTCGATGGCCGCACCTATACGGTGAGCACCGGCGATATCATCTTCTTTCCCTCCTCGCTGTCGCATGGCTATCGCAACACCAGCGACAGGTTTTGCCGGATGCTCAAGGTCAACACGCCGCCATCCCTCTGATATGGCCAGGGGATCGGCGGCGGCTTTCAACTCGCGAGCGTGTCGACCTTGCGCAGATCCGGGAAAATCCTCGCCCAGAGCAGCACCACGATGATCGTCGACAGCCCGCCGACCACGCCGGCCGCCACCGGCCCCGTGAAGGCCGCCAGCGTGCCCGAGTAGAATTCGCCCAACTGGTTGGATGTGCCGACGAAGAGCGAGTTCACCGCGTTGACGCGGCCGCGCATCTCATCGGGCGTGAACAATTGCACGAGCGTGATCCGCACCACCATGCTGATGGTATCCGCCGCGCCGAGGACCGCCAGCGCGACGATCGAGAGGGCTATGTCGGTCGAGAGGGCGAACGCCACCGTGGCGATGCCGAACACGGCGACGGCGATGAGCATTTTCGGGCCGATATGGCGGCGGATCGGCACACGCGTCACATAGAGCGACATGATCACCGCACCGATCGCCGACGCCGACCGCAGCAGGCCCAGGGCCCAGGGGCCGGCGTGCAGGATATCGTGGGCGAAGATCGGCAGCAGCGCCGTGGTGCCGCCGAGCAGGACGGCGAAGAGGTCGAGCGAGATCACGCCCAGCATTACCGGACGGGCGAAGATGAAATGGATGCCGGCGAAGGCGGAGGACAGGGTCACGGGTCCGCGCGTATTGCCGCCGCGCACCGACCTGATGGAGGTCACGGCGACGCTGGCGATGATGAACAGCACCGTGGCGACCGCGAAGGGGACGAGCGGATTGATGCCATAGAGCACACCGCCCAGGGCCGGCCCGATGATGGTTGCGCTCTGGGTCAGCGCCGTCGTCACGGAAAGCGCCTGCTGCAGCGCCGAGGGCGGCACGATGCTCGGCACCAGCGACTGCATTGTCGGCTGTTCGAAGGATTGCGCCGCGCCCATCAGCACCACGGCGACGAAGATCCAGGGAATCGTGATCGAGCCGCCGAAAATGCCCAATGTCAGGCAGATGGCGACGACGGCCTTTACCCATTGGGCGATGAGGGCGATGCGGCGCCGGTCGAAGCGGTCGGCGACCTGGCCGACAACCAGCGTCAGCACGACCATCGGCAGGAACTGGCTGAGGCCGATCAGCCCCAGCGCGAAGGCGCTGTGCGTCCTGTCATAGACCAGCCAGCCGACGGCGATGCCGATCCCCTGATAGCCCATGTTCGACAGCACGCGGGAAACGGCGAAGGGCACGAAATTTTCGCGCCACCTGGGGACCTCCGGCACGGCATCGGCTGCGCCGGCGATAGTGCTGGTCATGCGATTCTCCTTCTGCCGGCTCCGGGGCGGCAGTCGTGTTCCTGACGGTATCGGGCCCATCCCGCGCAGGGGGCGGGATGGGCCTCGAAGAGTGACGTTGATGTTGAGGTGCCGGCTCAGGCTTCCATGTAGATCTGGGTGAAGTCCTGGTACCAGCTCTGGGCCTGGACGAAGCCTTTCACCTTCTGGCTCATGGCGCGCGGGTTGAGGTCGTGCACGACGAAGATGTTGGGCGCGTCGTCGACCACCAGCGCATGGGCCGCGGCCAGCTTGGCGTCCTGTTCCTCCTGGGTGAAGGTCGCGAACGCCTCGGCCATCAGCTTGTCGACCTCGGGGTTGGAATAGCCGCCCCAATTGCCGGTTCCGCCGGCCTTGTGGGACACGTCATTGGTGTAGAACTGCGTCGGGTCGCCGAAGGGCTGGCCGTGGCAGACCACGTCGCGGTGCGGTGCCCCCGGCGTGCCCGCCTGGGCGGAACGCATCGCCGTCGTCACCGTACCCCAGTCGGCGACTTCGAGATCGACCTTGACGTCGATGTCGGCGAGACATTGCTGCACGAATTCACCCATCGGGACGGGGATCATATTGCCGGAGCCGGCGGTGGGGATCAGCGTCTTCAGCGTGATCGGATTCGAGGCGCCGATGCCGGCTTCCTTGAGCAGCGCCTTCGCTTTGTCGAGGTCGTAGGTGTAGATTTGCGTCGGCTTGCCGAAGAGCTTGTAGCTCTGGTCGTAGAGACCGATGGCGGGCGTAGCCGTATTGTTGAGCAGGCCCACCATGCCGTCCCGGTCCACGGCGTAGTTCAGCGCCCGGCGTACCCGCACGTCGGTAAGCGGACCGGGATCGATGCAGTTGAGCACGAACGACCACAGGTGCAGATAGGGCTTGGTCACGATGTCGAAGCCCGCGCTCTTCAGCGAGGGGATGGAGTCCGGATCGGGAAACTCGATCCAGTCCACCTGGCCGGAGCGGAGCGCCGCCACGCGCGTGTTGGAGTCCGGGATCGGACGCAGGATCAGGGCGCTGAGCTTGGGGACGCGGGCCTTGTTCCAGTAATTTTCGTTGCGCGCCAGCTCGATCGAAACGTGCTGGGTGACCTTGGTCACCTTGAAGGGGCCGGTCCCCGACGGGGTCTGCTGGAACGCCAGCCAGTCCTTGCCGACCTTTTCATATTGGCGCGGGCTGACGATGAACAGGCGCGACAGCATATAGGGCAGCATGGAGTAGGGCACCTTGGTATAGACGCCGAAGGTCCAGTCGCCCTCCTTCTTGTACGACGTGATCAGCGCCGCGTAGGCCCCCGCATAGGTCGGGGCGACCTTGTCGTAGTTCGGCGCCTTCTGGTTGAGCTGCCGGTCGAAATTCCAGACGATGTCGTCCGCCGTGAGCGGCGAGCCGTCGTGGAAAGTGACGCCCTGCCGGATGGTGAAAAGCCAATGCTTGTCGTCGGCCGGGTCGATATGCCACTCGGTGGCGAGGCCCGGCGTCAGTTCGGCCGGTGCGTCGGTCTTGGTGAAGTCCCACAGCACCAGGGCATCGTAGATCGGATAGCCGGCCGAACGCCCGCCTTCGCTGCCGTTGTCGGGCATGCCGCCCGTTGTCGGCACGTCCGATGTCGTCATGGCGAGGCGCAGAGTGCCGCCGTCTTTCGCCTGGGCCAAGGCCTGGCCGGGCCGCGAGAAGGCCAGCATGGCAGCCCCGGCGGCGCCTAGCTTCAGCGCGGTGCGGCGTGTGATCGCTTCCATTATTGTCTCCGTTCAGTCGTACCGCAACGCGGCGGGATTTGGGTCGAAGAGCCGGGTCGAGGGATGGCCCGCGCCGGGTTGATTTCGGGCACAGCTCCGCCTGGCATCGCTGCCATGCAGCCATGCCCTGCCTTCGGGGAAGCTTGCGTTGCGCCCCGCGCCGTCGCCGGCGCCATCTGAAGTCCTGGAACTTTGCCGCCCGAGCACTGCATCCCGACGGGTTTGGGGCGGGAGCAGGGCAGGGACCGCATCGGGGGTAGCCGGCGTCCGCCTTCACCCCAATCGGGCCGCGCTGCAGTGCGCCCCGACCTCAACGCAGTATCGGCGAACCGACCGATACTCGGCCGACACCCCCATGAGCGGCGGGCGCCGGACCATCTTTACGCCTGCCTTCCGAGTTGCAGGCGCTCCGATCGCTGGACGATCAGCCCCACGCCAATCGTTGTCAAGCGGCTTGATCAATCATCAACATTGCGGGGCGTGCATAAGAGATATGCGAAAAGCGAGTGAGGCCAAAATTTAGGCAGTACGGTGAAAGACGTAGCTCGCCGGTGCGCAACCGCGCGCCAGCTCGGCCAAGCCCGGAGAATGGCTCAAAGGGCCGGGGCGGGTTGACCCACAGCATACGGCAGACGACGTCGGCCTTGTTGCTGGTAGCCATGCGGCAGGTTCGACGGGAAGAAGGCCATGTCGCCGGAGCGCACGAAGTGACGCGCCGTCCTTCGCGCTGCGCGACTCCCGGCGAACCATGCGCTCCGCCTATCCGCGGATAGCGCGGGAAACCGGCTTATCAAGTCGCTTGATCAAGTCGCTTGACAAGCCGTTCGCTTCTGGGTCAGGGTCATGTTGCCGCCGCCCTTCGGAGCGACCGAGCGCTCCGATCTTCGGGCTGGCGGAAATCACAACGGGTTTGGCAAGTGGCTGCCGCCGCTCCGCGAGGTGCTTGCGCCGACGATGGCGCATGCGTTCGCGGACGGATGGATTTGAGCCGCGACCAGAGTGCGACGCCGCGTCGGGCGCGGCGGCCTGTGTCCGGCTGCATTTGGTGGATCCTGGGTTCGCCCGGGATTCGATCGCTCTTCCAGGAGCTCACAGACGGCATCGTGCCGCCGCGAGGAAAAGTCATGAACGAAATTGCCCCGCCGCTTAAATCCGCAGAGCCGCCCGCAATGGGCCGGCCCTTCCAACTGGAAGAAGCGACGATCGACGAGATGCACGCGGCCATCAAGGCAGGCGAAATCACCGTCGTCCAGATCGTGCAGCATTACATCGACCGGGCGAAGGCCTTCAACGGCGTCGCGAGCATGCTGGTTACCGAGGACGGCGCCCCGGTGCCGGAAGCGCTCGGCACGGTCCGCGCCGGTGCGGCGCTCAAGTTTCCCACCGCCACCGTCAAGGCGTCGGACGTGCTGCCCGACCTCGACAAGTACCAGGGGCCGCCGCTCGAATTCGGCCGCATGGAGGCGACCGCCTCCGATCCGACCGTGCAGCAGCAATACGGCATGATCGTCGGCATTCCGAATGCCGGCCAGGTCAACGGCCTCGCGACCCTCAATATTCGCGGTGAGCGGTCGGCCGTCGTGAAGGGCGAGTTCGACAGGCATCCTGACGATGGCCCGCTGCCTCCGGGCGCACCGGCCGCGGCCGAGATTTTCCGGCGCTATCCGGATGCCCTTGAGCAGGCGGCGGCGCTCGATGCGCAGTATGGCACCAACCCCGACCTGGAAAAGCTGCCGCTGTATGGCGTCGTCTGCTCCTTCAAGGACCCCTTCGACTGCAAGGACATGCGTTCGACCGGCGGCGGCGACGCGGCCTATGATATGGACGCGCCGGCGCGGGACCACATCCTGGTCGAGCGTCTGCGCAAGGCCGGCGCCATCATCTTCGCCAAGGCGGTGAACACCGAATATAACGGCCGGGCCGGCGATCCGGGCGGGCGTCACACCCCCGACAAGGTGCTGCCTTCCGTGCTGGGCTACCAGCGCAGCTCGTGGGGCGGCAATCCGTCCAACCCCTACGACACGACCCGCGCCGCCTCGCTCGGCTCGAGCTCGGGTTCGGGCGTTTCGGTCGGCGCCAATCTCTGCATGATCAGCCTGGGCGAGGAAACGCGCGCGTCCTGCCGCGGTCCCTCGAACCATAATTCGATCGCGCTCATCCTGCCGCACAAGGCGATGATCGGCTTCGACGGCGGGGCCATCGGCGCGGACATCTATTGCGACCGCACCGGCATTCACGCCCGCAAGATCGCCGACGCCGCCAAGGTGCTCGATGCGCTTCGCGACCCCGAGGAAGGCGACTATTACGATCCGCGCGACCCCTTTACCACCGTGCCGCGCAGCTCGGTGCTCGACACCACCTATCTCGAACATGCCCGGGGCAGCGGCGCGCCCGGCGCGCTGAAGGGGCTGCGCCTCGGCGTCATCCGCGAATCCATGGTCACCCAGGGTTCCAGGGCGGCCGAGCCGATCACCAGTGCGGCGGTCAGGGAGGTGAACGCCATCCTGCGCGATCACCTCGGCGCGACACTGGTCGAATCCTCCGATCCCCATTGGACACCTGACCCGTCGGTCGAACAGATGAAGGTCGATTTCCGCACCGCCCTGGCGCGGCTGGTGCCGGTCTTCATGCCGGACCTGATGTTCCGCCTGACGGCCGACGGCAAGCCGCTGTTCAAGGAGTTCGCCGCCGCCATCCGCCCGACCGAGTTCGCGCCGGGCCGGGTCTTCGGCGAGGGCGAGATGAACCCGATGGATTATCTCGTCGCCATGGCCGACGGCGTCATCGAGCCCCCGTCCAACCTCAACATCCACACCGTCCAGCACCAGGAAATGGCGAATTCGTTCCGCTATCACCTGCCGCAATACCTGACGCGGCGGGCGGCGGACTGGAGGAAGCTCGGCGTTACCGAGACCCTCATCAATTTCGAGGAGCTCAACAAGCGCTCCAAGTTCTGGGGCGACGACCAGCGCGCCGGCTTCCTGAACTGGGAAGAGATCGCCGACCCGCGCAATCCGCTCGGCGGCCGCCAGGGCGTCGATGAACGCATCATGCTGCGTGAATTGTTGCGGCGCGTGGACATGATGGTGATCCTCGAGAACAAACTCGATGCGCTGGTTCGCCTCCATACCGTGCTGCCTCCGGCCAAGATCGGCGGGGCGAACGAGCCGGGCACGATGCAGAACCTGCGCATGGAGTCCTTTTTCGGTCCCAATGCCGGCCTGACGGAAGTGCTGATCCCGGCCGGCTTCGTCCGCACGGTCTACGATCCGGTGTTCACGCTGAGCGCGGACGGGACGAAATACGTGCCGGCCCAGTCGGATGTCGCGACCGAGTTGCCGGCGCCCGGCCTGCCGTTCTCCTTCGTGTTCCGCGCCGAGCCGGGCAAGGAAGACCTGCTCCTGAAGGTCGCCTCGTCATACGAAAACGCTTCCAGGCGGCGCGTGCCGCCGCCTGCTTTCGGGCCCATCCCGCGTCGGAAATAAGCTTCGGCCGCCCCGCCTGTTCGGGGCTGGGCGGCTGTTATTGTCGGCTAAGTGCCGCAAAAATAGGCAGAGTAAGAAATGCCCAAGGAATGTGCTTGACACATCTGATGGGCGGCGACAGCATGTAAAGTCTGGCTGTCAAAATGCAGTCTTTATAACCTCGGCGACGTCTACGTCGTTCCGAGAGCGATGACTTGTTGTGTCTAAAAACACGCGTCGGCAAATGATAGGGATGTGCTGTGGATACACTTGATCAACTACCGGATCGCGGCGGACCGGCGCAGCCTTTGCTTACCGTGACTGGGCTGACGAAGCATTTCCCCATCGGCTCGTTGCTGTCGGGCGGCCGCCAGGTAGTCCGGGCCGTCGATGGGCTGGAGTTCGAGGTGCGCAAGGGCGAAACGCTGGCGATCGTCGGGGAATCCGGCTGCGGCAAGTCGACCGCGTCGCGTCTTATCCTGTCGCTGATCCAGCCGACGGCGGGCGAGGTGGTATTCGACGGCGAGGTCGTCGGCGGCCCGCACGGCATCAGCCTGCGCGATTATCGGCGTCAGGTGCAGATGGTCTTCCAGGACAGCTTTTCCTCGCTCAATCCGCGGCTGACCATCGAACAGTCGATCGCCTATGGTCCGTCGGTTCACGGCATGCCCAACAGCAAGGCGCTGGAGCGCGCACGCGAATTGCTCGAAGCCGTCGGCCTCGCCCCGGGCCAGTTCGGCCGGCGCTTCCCGCACGAGCTTTCCGGTGGCCAGCGCCAGCGCGTCAATATCGCCCGCGCACTGGCGCTTCGCCCGCGCCTGCTCATCCTCGACGAGCCGGTGTCGGCGCTAGACAAGTCGGTCGAGGCACAGGTGCTCAACCTGCTGATGGATTTGAAGCAGGAATTCGGGCTCTCCTACCTTTTCATCAGCCATGACCTCAATGTGGTGGAGCATGTCGCCGACCGCGTGCTGGTCATGTACCTCGGCCGCGCCGTCGAGATCGGCGGCGTCGATGCGATCTTCACCAGGCCGCTGCATCCCTATACGCAGGCGCTGCTCGCCAGCCGCCCGTCCATGGACCCGGCCAGGCGGCGGACGGAACCGCCGCTGAGCGGCGATCCGCCGAACCCGATCAATCCGCCTTCGGGCTGCCGCTTCCGCACCCGCTGCAAGATCGCCCATTCGATCTGCGCCGAGGAAGTGCCGCCGGCGCTGAACGTCTCGCCCGACCATCAGGTCGCCTGCCTCGCCGTTACCGCCGAAGACGTCTATGCGCGCAGCGAAAGGATGGTGGCGTGATGGACAACGATGTCCCCCTGGTCCGCGCCCGCGATCTCCATGTCAGCTTCGTCTCGCCCGATGCGACCATTGCGGCGGTGAACGGCATCGACCTCGATCTCGCCGCCGGCGAAGTCCTCTGCATCCTCGGCGAAAGCGGTTCGGGCAAGTCCGTGACGTTGCGCGCGCTGATGGCGCTCAACCCGCGCCGGAAAACGGTATTGAGCGGTGAACTGAGCGTCGGCGGCTACGACATCATGAGCATGTCGGAATCGGACCTTTCCTCTGTTCGCGGCAAGGTCGTCTCGATGATCTTCCAGGAGCCGATGACGGCTTTCGACCCCGTATTCACGATCGGCCGCCAGATTTCCGAGGCGATCATGCGGCACGAAGGCGTGGGGCAGGGGGAAGCCGAAAAGCGCGCCCTCGACCTGCTCGAGATGGTGCAGGTTCCCTCCGCCAAGCGCCGCCTCAAGGCCTATCCGCATGAGCTGTCCGGCGGCCTGCGGCAGCGCGCCATGATCGCGATGGCGATCTCGTGCCGCCCCAAGCTGCTGCTCGCGGACGAGCCGACGACCGCGCTCGACGCAACGGTACAGATCCAAATCCTGCTGCTGCTGCGCAGGCTGCGCGATGAACTCGGCATGGGCATCGTCTTCGTGACCCACGACCTCGGCGTCGCCGGGGAAATCGCCGACCGGATCGCCGTGATGTATGCCGGCCGCATGGTCGAGCAGGGCTCCGTCGCCGACGTCATGGCGCGGCCGCTGCACCCCTATACGCAAGGCCTGATGGGCGCGACCGTGCATTCGGGCAATCGCGGCGAGCGGCTGACGACCATTCCCGGCGCGCCGCCCGACCTCAGATATCCCATCACGGGCTGTGCCTTCGCGCCCCGCTGCTCCCATGCGAGCGAAATCTGCCGGGAAGCCCTGCCAGCGTTCCGGCATCGCGCGGACGACCGATCGGTGCGCTGCATCAAACTCGAGGAGGCGGCCTGACCGCGGCCCCACCGCCCGTTCAGCCGGTATTCGCTCATGCTTTTCTATATTTTCCGCCGCATCATCTACATGATCCCGATCGCGCTGGCAGTCAGCCTGGTCTGCTTCATGCTGATCCACCTGTCGCCCGGCGATCCGATCGACGCCATGGTGCCGGCCGATACCCCACCGGATATCGTCAAGCAGGTGCGGCACGACTACGGCCTCGACCAGCCGCTGCCCGTGCAGTTCGCCTATTGGCTGGGCCATGTGGTGCAGGGCGACCTCGGCACGTCGATCCTGCGCCGGCGCCCGGTATTGCCGGATCTGCTGACCGCCAGCGGCAATACGTTCGTGCTCGCCATAACCGGCGGCCTGCTCGGCTTCCTTATCGGCTGCATTTTCGGCGGCATAGCCGGCGTTTTCCGGGGCACCTGGATCGACCGCATATTGCTGGGTACCGCCGTCGCCGGGGTGTCGATCCCGCATTACTGGCTCGGCATGGTGCTGGTGATCATCTTCTCGGTCGGCCTGCACCTGCTGCCGGCCATGGGGGCGGGACCCGGCGATACCGGCACCTGGGCGTGGGACATGGACCACATCCGGTTCCTCATCCTCCCTGCTCTGACGCTGTCCGTGATCCCGGCCGGCCTCATAACCCGCACGGTGCGCGGGCTCGTCAGCGACATCATGGGGCAGGACTACATCACGACGCTGCGGGGCAAGGGCCTGAGATCATGGCGGATCGTGCAGCACGTGTTCCTCAATGCCGCCCCGACCGTGCTGGCCGTCATGGGCCTGCAACTGGCCAATCTGATGGGCGGCTCGATCCTGGTCGAGACGGTCTTCGCCTGGCCCGGCACCGGCGCCATGCTGAATGACGCGATCTTCCAGCGCGACTTCCCGGTCCTGCAGGCGACGACGCTGGTCCTCGCCCTGTTTTTCGTCGTCCTCAACCTCGTTGTGGACCTCATCCAAACCGCCATCGATCCCAGGATTAGCCGCCGATGAGCATGATCACGCAACAGACGGCGGGCGCGATCCCCGTTGCCGCCCGCCCGCAGGAGAGCAGGGACAGCTATTGGCGGATCGTCGGACGCCGCCTTGCGAGGGACAAGACGACCTTGTTCTGCGCGGCTGTCCTCGTGATCATCCTGGCGCTCATTCTGCTTGCGCCCTGGATCGCCCCCTACGATCCGACCCAGGGACGCATCACGCAGCGGCTCAAGCCGATCGGCTTCGCCGGGCATCCGCTCGGCACGGACGAACTCGGGCGCGACATGCTCTCCCGCCTGATCTATGGCGGCCGCTTCTCCTGGCTCATCGGCATCACGCCGGTGGTCCTCGCCTTCGCCATCGGCGGGATCATCGGGATCATCGCGGGTTTTATGGGCGGCAAGGTCAACATGGCCATCATGCGTGTGACGGACGTGTTCTATGCCTTCCCGTCGGTGCTTCTCGCGGTGGCGGTGAGCGGTGCGATCGGCGCCGGTATCCTCAACGTCATCCTGTCGCTGACCTTCGTCTTCATTCCGCCGATCATCCGCATCTCCGAGAGCGTGACGACCGGCGTGCGCAATCTCGAATATATCGAGGCGGCGCGAGCGACGGGGGCCGGGTCGCGCTCGATCATCTTCGTGCACATCCTGCCGAACGTGCTGGGGCCGATCTTCGTTTACGCCACCGGCCTTGTCGGCGTGTCGATGATCGTCGCGTCGGGCCTGTCCTTCCTCGGTCTCGGCGTCAAGCCGCCGGACCCGGAATGGGGCCTGATGCTATCGACGCTCAGGACGGCGATCTACACGCAGCCGCTGATCGCGACGCTGCCGGGCGTCTGCATCTTCCTGACGAGTATCTGCTTCAACTTCGTCAGCGACGGCCTCCGCACCGCGATGGATGTCAGGGCCTGACGTCTTTCACACGTCAATTTCACTGCGGGCCGCCCTTGGTGCGGCGGCCCGGCGGGTTTTCTTTGTCAGGAACAGGGTTATGAAAATCAAATCCATCCGCAAGGCGTTAGGTGGCCTGCTGCTTGCAGCAGCGCTGGTCTCTGGGGCCGTTGCCGTGCCGGGCGCTGCCCGAGCGGACGATCCGCTGCGCATCGCCATCTCGCTGAGCGATATTCCCAATCTCTGGGGCGTGCCGGATGGCGGTTTCGAAGGGGTGCGTTTCGGCGGCTACACGATCTTCGACTCGCTGGTCGAATGGGATCTGACCTCGGCCGACAAGCCGTCGCGGCTCATTCCCGGCCTTGCCGAGTCCTGGACCGTCGATCCGGCCGACAGCAAGCATTGGACCTTCAAGCTGCGCGACACCAGGTTCCATGACGGCTCGCCCTGGAACGCCGACGCGGCGATC
>DASZUI010000261.1:0-5270 GCA_035547675.1 Devosia sp. | reverse complement strand
CGGCTCCAACGACATGGTGCAGTTCCTGACGGCGGCCGACCGGGCCAATCCGCGCGTCGCCAAGAGCTACGACCCCATCGCGCTGCCGCGGCTGCGCGCCTTCCGGCATATCGTCGAGATGGCGAAGCGCTTCAACGTGCCCTTGACCATGTGCGGGGAACTGGCCGGGAAGCCGATGGAGGCGCTGGCGCTGCTCTCGATCGGCATGACGCGCCTCTCCATGGGGCCGCCCTCGATCGGGCCGATCAAGGAAATGGTGCTCGGGCTCGACCTCGAGCCGATCCGGCGCAGCGTTGCCGCGGCGCTGCTCGAAGGCGCGGACGGCGTACCGATCCGCGACCTGCTGACCGAATGGGTCGACCGGCAGAACCTGCCGATCCAGTAGGCGGGGTTGCATGCCTGCGACCTTGCAAGTTGGCGCCGGCCTCGCTACCTCCCGGCGTCATTCCCGCGAAAGCGGGAATCCAGTTCCGTGCCGCGATCGCGGGCGGGTGCCGGTATGCAGGGCCAAAACTGGATCCCCGCCTGCGCGGGGATGACGGTGCGCCGGTGACAGGCGCGCAGCAGGATAAGGGTCGATGGCTACACTCCCCCAGGACAAGCTCGATGCGCTCGAGAAGCGCTTTTCGGCGATCGAGGCCGAGCTGGCGTCCGGTGCGTCTGGCGACGATTTCGTGCGCCTGTCCAAGGAATATTCCGAACTCGAGCCGATCGTCCGGCCGATCCTCGCCTACCAGAAGCTGATCGCCGATTTGCGCGCCGCCGAGGAGCTTGCCGCGTCTTCGGACAGCGAAATGGCGGAGATGGCGGAGGCGGAGATCGCGGACCTCAAGGTGCGGATGGAGGAGATGGTCCAGGACATCCGCATCCTGCTCCTGCCTCGGGACGCGGCGGACGAGAAGAACGCCATTCTCGAAATCCGCGCCGGCACGGGGGGCGACGAGGCGGCGCTGTTCGCCGGCGATTTGCTGCGCATGTACCAGCGCTATGCCGACCTTCATGGCTGGAAGTTCTCGCTGATGGAGGAGAGCCCGGGCGAAGCGGGCGGCTACAAGGAAGTGATCGCCTCGATCCAGGGCAAGGGCGTGTTCGCCCGGCTGAAGTTCGAGAGCGGCGTGCATCGCGTGCAGCGCGTGCCGGCGACCGAAGCGCAGGGGCGCATCCATACTTCGGCGGCAACGGTGGCCGTGCTGCCGGAAGTCGAGGAAATCGACATCGAGGTCAGGCCGGAGGATATCCGCATCGATACCATGCGGTCGTCGGGCGCCGGCGGCCAGCACGTCAACACCACCGATTCGGCGGTGCGCATAACGCATATTCCAACAGGGATTGTGGTTACCTCCGGCATGAAGAGCCAGCACCAGAACCGGGCGGAAGCCATGCGCGTGCTCAGGGCCCGGCTTTACGAGATGCAGCGCGAGGCGCGCGATACCGCCCGGGCCGAGCAGCGGCGCGAGCAGGTGGGCTCGGGCGATCGCTCCGAGCGTATCCGCACCTATAATTTCCCGCAGGGGCGGGTGACCGACCACCGCATCAATCTCACGCTCTACAAGCTCGACCGGGTGATTGCGGGCGACGCGCTCGACGAACTGATCGAGGCGCTGATCGCCGAAAACCAGGCGGCGCTGCTGGCGGCGATGGAGGGGATCGAGTGAGGCGGGGGGCGGGCGAAGGCCCCCTCACCCGGATTGCTGCGCAATCCGACCTCTCCCCCAAGGGAGAGGTGACGCTGTGGCGCGGCGCTGCCCTCTTTCACCTCTCCCTTTGGGGGAGAGGTCGGCGCGGTGCGCCGGGTGAGGGGGCCTTCCGCCTCGGAGCCTTGCCCTGATGACCACCATTGGCGCTGCCTGGCGAGGGATCCGCGACCGTTTCCGGGGCGCCGAACTCGATACGCCCGAACTCGACGCGCGGCTGCTGGCCGAGGCGGCTTTCGGGCTCGACCGGCTGGCGCTCTCCATGCGCGAGGGCGAGGGGGCGTCGGCGGACGGGCTGGCGCGGCTCGAGGGGTATGCGGAAAGGCGGCTCGCGGGCGAGCCGGTGGCGCGCCTTCTGGGGCACAAGGAATTTTACGGGCTCGATTTCGAGCTGAACGCGGCGACACTGGTGCCGCGGCCGGAAACCGAGATGCTGGTGGACGAGGCGCTGGCCGCGATCGGCGGCCTAGAGGCACCGCTTCTGCTCGATCTCGGCACCGGCAGCGGCTGCATCGCCATTGCGGTGTTGGCGCATGCGCCCAAGGCACGGGCCGTGGCGACCGAGCTGTCGCCGGCGGCGATCGAGGCGGCGCGGCGCAATGCCGTCCGCCATGGCGTCGCCGAAAGGCTGTCGCTGCGGCAGGGGTCGTGGTGCGAGCCGCTGATGGCGGACGAAATATTCGACGCCGTGGTCTCCAATCCGCCCTATGTGGAGACGGACATCATTGGGCAACTGGCGCCGGAGGTGGGCAGCTTCGATCCGAGACTGGCGCTCGATGGCGGCGAAGACGGGCTCGAGGCCTATCGGGCGATCGCCGCCGGGCTGCCGGGGCATCTCAGGCCCGGGGCCAGGCTCATGATCGAGATCGGCAGCGAGCAGGGCATCGAGGTCGGCGCGCTGCTCTCGACCGCCGGTTTTTCGCAAATCGACATCAAGAAAGACCTTGCGGGGCTTGATCGCGTCGTGGTGGCGCACCAATTAGGGTGAGGCAATAAGGCTTGGCGGATGTGGAATTTTCCGCTTGGAAAGCCGATGCGAACACGGTAGGTTCGCCACGCTGTCAGGGCGCGATGGAGCGCCAGCGACGGCCACCCGCTCATCAGCGATGCTTTTTCTGCAACGCGGCCCATGGGATTTTTCGGGCCCTGGCATGATGATGCGGACGGAGTGGACGATCCGCACAGCTCTGGGGACGCTATTCAAGACACCGGCCCGCCGCGGCGCATCTTTGCACCGTCAGGCCCGTGCACCGTTACGGCCAATCTCGGGCAATCACGACAACTTTTCCTAGTTCAAAAGCGACAAGATGAGACCAGGACAGCAGAACAACGGCGGCAGCAACAAGAATCGGTCACGCGGTCGCAACAATAATGGCGGGCGCAAGCACCCCAACCCGCTCTCGCGTAATTACGAAAGCAACGGCCCCGATGTGAAGGTGCGCGGCAACGCGGCCCATATCGCGGAGAAATATGTGCAACTGGCCCGCGACGCGCATGCGTCCGGTGATTCGGTGATGGCGGAAAACTATCTGCAGCACGCCGAGCATTATTTCCGCATCGTTTCGGCGGCGCAGCCGCAGTTCCGCACCGACCAGAATGGGCAGAGCTACGAGGCCGAGGAATCGGAGGACGATTTCATCGGCGACGAGCAGGCGGATCGCTTCGAGATTCCGCAGTTCCATCAGCAGCAGAACGAGCGGCAGCAGTTCAACAATCGCGACGACCGGCAGCCGCGCGTCGACCGCAATGCCGAGCAGCCGCGTGTCGAGGCAGCGGTCGAGACTGCCGAAGGGCAGGAGGCCAATGCCGCCGAGGGGCAGCCGGCCGATGCCGCACCTGTGGCGGAAGCGGCCGCCGAGAACGAGCCGCGCCGCACCCGCGAGCGCCGTCCGCGCCGCCGCCGTCCGTCGCTGGCCGAGGGCGCGACCCCCGTCGATCCCGATGGCCCGCAGCCGGATGTGGGCGAACTGCCGGCGTTCATTACGGCCGGCGGGGCGACCAACGCGGCGGAGTGAGTTGGGCAAAGGCCCCCTCACCCGGCGCTGACGCGCCGACCTCTCCCCCAAAGGGAGAGGTGACCGGGTGGCGAGGCCGTGCCACAGACTTACCTCTCCCTCGGGGGAGAGGTCGCCGCGAAGCGGCGGGTGAGGGGGCCTTCGGGCCCTTTTCGTTTGGCGGGGCGATCGACGTGGGGGAGTGATTGAGGGCGAGGCCCCCTCACCCCCTGCCGGGACCTCTCCCCGACGGGGAGAGGAAGTCCGCTGCAAGGCCGCGCCCCGTTCCCTCCCCGACGGGGAGAGGTCCGGCCGACAGGCCGGGGTGAGGGGGATTTCCTCGCGCACGAATTCTGAAAGGCCGGTGCTCATGCGCCGGCCTTTTCGTTTACAAAGCGCCACCTATATTTCTCCCTGAAGCGCGGAATGTGCCGCCGGGTCGGGCATTCGAAACCGAGGCGCTTTACGGACCTCCCGTGCCTCAGCGGGCGGGGGCAATCTGGCGAGGAGAGAACATGAATATCGAGAAATATACCGAGCGGGCGCGCGGCTTCATCCAGAGCGCGCAGACCTATGCTCTCGGCAAGGGGCACCAGCAGTTCCTGCCGATCCATCTGCTCAAGGTTCTGCTCGACGATGAGGAAGGGCTCGCTTCGGGCCTGATCGAGCGCGCCGGTGGCGACGCCAAGGTGGCGCGCGCCGATACCGAAGCGGCGCTGAGGAAAATTCCGTCGGTTTCCGGCGATGGCAGCCAGCTTTACCTGTCGCGCGAGATCGCGCGGGTCTTCGACACCGCCGAGGATGCGGCCAAGAAGGCGGGCGACGGCTATGTGACCGTCGAAAGGCTGCTGCTGGCGCTCGACATCGAGAAGGATACCGATGCCGGCAAGGTGCTTGCCGCGGCCCGCGTGACGCCGCAGGGGCTCAACGAAGCCATCAACGAGTTGCGCAAGGGGCGAACCGCCGATTCCGCGTCGGCCGAGAATTCCTATGACGCGCTCAAGAAATACTCCCGCGACCTTACCGCGGAGGCGAAGGCCGGCAAGCTCGATCCGGTGATCGGCCGCGACGAGGAAATCCGCCGCGCCATCCAGGTGCTGAGCCGCCGCACCAAGAACAATCCGGTGCTGATCGGCGAGCCGGGCGTCGGCAAGACGGCGATCGCCGAGGGGCTGGCGCTGCGCATCGTCAATGGCGACGTGCCGGAATCGCTGAAGGGCAAGTCGCTGCTGGCGCTCGATTTGGGCGCGATGGTTGCCGGCGCGAAATATCGCGGCGAGTTCGAGGAGCGGCTCAAGGCCGTGCTCAGCGAAATCGAAGCGGCCGAGGGCAATATCATCCTGTTCATCGATGAGATGCACACGCTGGTCGGCGCGGGCAAGACGGACGGCGCCATGGACGCTTCCAATCTGCTGAAGCCGGCCCTGGCGCGGGGCACGCTTCATGCGGTGGGCGCGACGACGCTCGACGAATACCGGAAATATATCGAGAAGGACGCGGCTCTCGCCCGTCGCTTCCAGCCGGTCTATGTCGACGAGCCGACGGTCGAGGACACGATCTCGATCCTGCGCGGCCTCAAGGA
>DASZUI010000260.1:0-18213 GCA_035547675.1 Devosia sp. | reverse complement strand
GCCGGGCTCGGCGTCGCCATCGCCCGATCGATCGCCGAATTGAGCGGCGGGCGACTCGCTATAGACTCGCGGCCTTCCTGCGGCACGACGGTGGCCGTGTCGCTGCCCCTGCCCCCGGCCGAGGCGCTGCTGCGCACCAATCGCGCCGCATAGGCGATCCCACCGGGGCGACGAACCCGCTCCGGCTTGTCGAAGGCCGGGACGGATGGCGTGTCGCTCCCGTCTTCGACAGCAATGGAGGCGTCAGGCGGGAGCGGCAACCAGGCATTCGCCTGGACTGGTTTTTCGATGCTGAGACGTAGGGAGCGCGCTGCTCATGGTTCGACGGGCTCACCATGAGGTGGTGGGCGCTCCGAGGCTCCTGCCTCACTACCTCATCCTGAGCCTGTCGAAGGATGGGCAGCGCGCGCGGCCAAACTGGACTCCCGCCTTCGCGGAAATGACGTCGGGGCTAGGAAAAGGCCGTGCCTCGCTCACTTCGTCATTCCCGCGCAGGCGGGAATCCAGTTTCCTCACAACCCCACCGCCCGCTCGTACCACTTCGCCGCCGCCGCGCCGACTTCCTCGCGCATCGAGGCGAGGTCGTCCACCAGCCGGTCGAAGCCGGGATAGGATGTGAGCCGGGCGAGCAATTCCTTGAACGGGCCGGTCCACTCGTCGTCACTGAAGGGATGCAGCAGCGCGGCGCTCACGACCTGCAGCACGGTCGAATAGACGCCGTGGATTTCCACCAGCCGCTCCCCCCCCGGCAGCAGGCCGCTGCGCGCCAGCCGGTCGAGAACGACCACGGTCGGCGCCTGCGGCACGCCCAGCTGCCCCCCGGCCACGAGTTGGGCCGACTGGGCAATGAATTCGAGGTCGACCAGCCCGCCGGAGGCGAGCTTGAGGTCAAAGGCGTGGCGCGGCGGGCGCTCGCGGGCCATCAGGGCGCGCATATCGGCAACGTCGGCGATGGTCTTGGCGATGTCGCGGGGGGCCGCCATCTGGGCGGCGATGACCGCCTCGACGGCCGGCTGCATGCCGGGATCGGCGGCGATGACGCGGGCGCGGCTGAGCGCCAGGTGCTCCCAGGTCCAGGCATTGTGGCGGTGATATTCGGCAAAGCCGTGGAGGCTCGTGGCGAGCGGACCGGCATTGCCGGACGGCCTCAGGCGCATATCGGCCTGGTAGAGCACCCCCTCGCCCGTCGGCGCGCTGACCGCGGCAACGAGCCGCTGGGTGAGGCGGGTGAAATAATGGCTCGCCGCCAGCGGCCGCTCGCCATCCGACATGGCGTCGCCGGGCCCGTCGTAGAGCAGGATGAAATCGAGGTCGGACGTGAGGGTCATCTCGCGGCTCGCCATCTTGCCGAAGCCGAGCAAGGCCACCCTCGCCTCCCGCACGACACCATGCCGGCGCGCGAATTCCTCGCGCACGCTGGCGAAAAGGCGCCGCAGCAGGGTTTCGGCCAGCGCCGTGAACTGCTCGCCGGCGCGCGCCGCGGTGATCGAGCCTGAGAGCAGGCCGGCGGCGATCAGGAATTTTTGCTCCTGGCCGATGATGCGGGCGCGGTCGATGACATCCTGATAGTCGCGGGCATCGGAGAAGAAGGCGTCGACCTTGGCGACCAGCGCATCCTGCCGGTTGACGTCGGATGCGAAGGCGGGGTCGATCAGCCCGTCCATGACATGGGCGCGATGGATCACCGCCTCGGCCATGCGCGGCGCAGAGGCCAGCAGCTCGACCAGCAGGTCCAGCAGCGAGGCGTGGCTGCGCAGCAGCGCGAAGAGCTGCACGCCGCCGGGCAGGCGCGACAGGAAATCGTCGAGCCGGGCCAGCGTACCGTCCGCATCGCCATGCGCGGCCACGGTCTTCAGCAGCGAGGGCAGCAGCTCGGTCAGGTGCGCGCGGGCGACGGCGCTGCGCGTTGCGGCATAGGAGCCGTAATGCCATTTGCGCACCGTCTCGGCCGCCCGGTGCGGGTCGCGATAGCCCATGCGCGAGAGGGTTTCGAGCGTGCCGGGATCGTCGTCGGCGCCGGTGAAGACGAGGTTGCCCTCGGCGCTGCCGAGGCTCTCCTGCTCGGAAAAGAGCTCGGCGTAATAGCTCATCACCCGATTCAACGCGGCGCGATAAGCCTCTTCGAAGGCTGCGAGATCGGGCTCGCCCATCAGCCGGCCGATGGTCGCCACGCCCTCCGGGGTCTCCGGCATGGTATGGGTCTGGGCGTCGTCCAGCATCTGCAGCCGGTTCTCGATCGCGCGCAGATACCAGTAAACCTGCGTCAGTTCCCGCGCCGTCTCGCCGGCAATCCAATTGGCCGCCGCCAGCGCCGCCAGCGCCGCCGTGGTCGGCCGGACGCGCAGGGATGGGTCACGGCCGCCGGCGATCAATTGCTGGGTCTGGGTGAAGAACTCGATCTCCCGGATGCCGCCGCGGCCGAGTTTGACGTTGTGGCCCTCGACGCGCGCCGCCCCGACATTCTTGGCGATGTTGATCTGGCGCTTCATCGCCTGGATATCGGCGATTGTCGCGAAGTCGAGATGCTTGCGCCAGACATAGGGCGCCAGCTCCTTAAGGAAGGCTTCGCCGACGGCCTTGTCGCCGGCGCAGGGACGGGCCTTGATCCAGGCGGCGCGCTCCCAGTTCTGGCCGCGCACCTCGTAATAGGCGAGTGCCGCATCGACCGAGAGCGCGATGGGCGTGGAACCGGGATCGGGCCTCAGCCGCAGATCGGTGCGGAAGACATAGCCGCCCGTCGTGCGGTCCTCCATGAGCGCGACCAGCCGGCGGACGATGCCGGTATGGAATTTCGTCGCCTCCGCCGGCTCGGCCAGCCGCCCTGCCCTGGGATCGAAAAAGGCGACGATGTCGATGTCCGAGGAATAGTTGAGCTCGCGCCCCCCGTGCTTGCCCAGCGCGAACAGGGCGAGTCCGCAATCGGCGGCGCCCGTGGCGCCGGTCTGCCCGCGTTCGGCGGCGCGGCGGATGAGGAAATCGAGCGCAGCGTCGAGCGCGGCATCGGCCAGATCGGACAGCGCCTCGGTCGCCCGTGCCGTGGTCCAGGCCCGGCCGGTCTCGGCCACCGCGGCCAGCAGTGCGACACGCCCCTTGGCCCGGCGGAGCCGGATCGCCAGCTCGGTTTCGTCGGCATAGCTGCGGCCCGCCTCGGCGAGGTCGCCGAGCTCGGCCGCGAGCGCCGTTTCGGCATCGCTCGCGAGCACGCCGGCGAGCCAATCGGCATGGCGTTGCGCCAGCTCGAAAAGGTAGGGCGCGGCCCCGAGCAGCGGCCCCAGCGCCGGCAGCGCCGCGCGGATCGGCCGGGCCGTGTCGGGCTCGAGCGCATCGAGCCAGGCGCCGATGGCCGCGCCGGCAAGGTCATCGGAAACGGGGGGCAGCGGAGCGAGCGACAGTGTCATGGATTTGGCCCGGTAGCGATTTGCGGCGCGGCGAGTGAACGCCAGCATAGTCAATGCCGGGCAAGCTCAATCGACAAGATTTGTGTTCTGGATTTCGGACGATGTGGCACTATGGATAACAGGATCAAACGCTTGCCGGAATCAGATGATGCGCCGCTTCCTCCTGTCGCTCGTGCTTGCCTCCTCGCTTGCTGCCACCGGGGCGATGGCCGCTGCGCCGTCCGGAGAGCCGGGTCGGCTCGCGGGGCTCGGCGCCAGCATCTTCGGCAATTCCTTCTTCCATTTCGGGGCGCCGAACCTGCGCTCCTTTCCCGTCTCGGGCATCCGCGCCGGCCGCGTCGGCATCCAGCTCCAGCACACAAGGCTTTCCGACGTGCAGCGCGCCTATGGCGGCACCATCTACCAGGAGGGCAGCGGCATGGGGATGGCGCGCTGGCTCTGCTACACCAGCCCCTCCTCCACCACCTGGTTCATCTCCAACATGCTGGGTGGCGGCGAGTTCATCATGATGGTCGCCAGCCAGGCGGGGCCGGGCGGCGGCAGCTGCGATCCGGCGCCGGCGGGCTTCCAACCGCCGCAGATGGGCATTCCCGGCCTCGGCGCGCGCCTTGCCGACCTCAAGGCGCATTTCGGCTCGGCCACGCTCGGCAGCCATTCCGATGTCAGCTACCGCGTCGACCGTCCGGCGCGGGACGGGCTCGGCACCGCCAATGACGCGCAATATGTGGGCTATGTGGTTCGCGGCGGCAGCGTCGTCGGCGTCGGCGTCGGCGAGACCACCGCCCAATAACCCCAGGCATTCGCCCAGGCATTCGCCTGGACTGGCCTTTCGATGGGGGCAGGTAGGGAGACTGTGGGCGCAGGGTGGGCGGGCTCGGCCGGCGGCGCAAAGTGCACGGACCTCATGCTGAGCTTGTCGAAGCATGGGCCGCGAATGCGACCTAGGCCGAGGCCGGCGGCTGCGGCATGGCCAGCGGGACGGCCTCCTGAGGAGGCGTTTGCCGCGCCGGCGCGGGGAGAGCGCGGCCCTCTGCAGGCAGGTCGATGACGGCCCGCACGCCCGGGCCGTTGTCCTCGATGCGGAAGCTGCCCTTGTGCAGGCGCGCCACGGCGGCGACCAGCGACAGGCCGAGGCCGGAGCCCGGCTCGGTGCGGCTCTTTTCCAGCCGGACGAAGCGCTGGACGACATGCTCGCGATCGGCCGCGGGAATGCCCGGGCCATTGTCGGCGACCTCGATGAGCACCCGCCCGGCCGTCTCGCGCACGCCCACGGTGATCCTCCCGCCGCCGTCTTCGGGCTTGGCGTATTTCATCGCGTTGTCGACGAGGTTGACCAGCGCCTGCCCCAGGAGCTCGCGATTGGCGCGTAGGTGAATGCCCTCGGTGACATCGACATCGAGCGCCAGGCCGGCATCTTCCACGACTGGCCCGTAAAGCTCGGCGACATCGGCGACCACGGCGCTGACATCGACGTCGGCGAACGCCCCGGACGGCGCGCCCGCCTCGGCGCGGGCGATCATCAGCAGCGCGTTGAAGGTGCGGATGAGCTTGTCGCTCTCGGTAATGGTGGTTTCCAATGCCTCGCGCTGCGCCTCGCTGCCGCCGCCATCGCGCAGCGCCTGCTCGGCCTTGTTGCGCAGCCGGGTCAGCGGCGTCTTGAGGTCGTGCGCCACGTTGTCGGTGACTTCCTTGAGGCCCTGCATCAGGCCCTCGATGCGGTCGAGCATGGCGTTGAGATTGGTAGCGAGCCCGTCGAATTCGTCATTGCGGCGGGTGATCGGCACGCGCTCCGAGAGATTGCCCGCCATGATGGTCGAGGAGGTGGCGTTGATCGCGTCGATGCGGCGCAGCACACGGCGCGCCGTGATGGCGCCCGTCACGATCGACAGCACGAGAATGCCGACGACGCCGAAGAAGAACCCCTGGAAGATGATGGCGGTAAAGCCGCGCCGCTCGACCACGTCGCGTCCTACGATGAGCATCAGGCCGGAAGGCAGGCGCACCGAGCGCACGACCGCGAAGCCGGGCGGGTTGGAATCGCCGGCATCTTCGCCGGCGAAGGCGTCGGTCCGGCGATAGTCGAAGGAATGCAGCCCCTCCTCGCGCAGCACCGCCGGCGGAAAGGCGCTGACATTGCCCACGATCATCTGCCCGTTGCCGTCGCCCAGATAGTAGATTCCCGGGCCGGGTGCGGAGGCGAGCCGGTCGACGGCGAAGGCCACGGCGCGCAGCCCCTGCTTGGCCTGAACGTCCTCGAGCTGCTGGATCTCGTGGTCGATGTCGGCGCTCTGCTGCCGCTGGATGACGATGGAGGACTGGAAGGTGATGAAGGCGAGCAGCAGGACCGAGAAGACGACGAAGATCAGGATGAAGACGGCGGTGAGCCGGAACGTCGTCGTGCGGAGGAGCTGTCCGATCCGGCCGAGGCTATTCACGGATCATATATCCCGCGCCCCTGATGGTCTGCAGCAAAGGGGTATCGAAGCCGCGATCGATCTTTGACCTCAGGCGCGACATGTGCACGTCGATGACATTGGTCTGGGGGTCGAAGTGATAGTCCCAGACATTCTCGAGCAGCATGGTCCGGGTGACCACCTTGCCGGCGTGCTTCATCAGATATTCGAGGAGGCGGAATTCGCGCGGCTGCAGCAGGATGGGCTCGCCGCCGCGCTCCACCTTGCGGGAGAGCCGGTCGAGCGTCAGGTCGCCCACCTGGAAGCTGGTCGCGGCCTCGCCGGGGCTCGAGCGGCGCGCCAGCACCTCGACGCGGGCGAGAAGTTCGGTGAAGGCATAGGGCTTGGTCAGGTAATCGTCGCCGCCTGCCCTGAGGCCCGTGACGCGGTCGTCCACCTCCCCGAGCGCGGAGAGGATCAGCACGGGGGTCTTGTTGCCCTCGGCACGCAGCGACTCCACGATGGACAGGCCGTCGCGGCGGGGCAGCATGCGATCGACGATCAGCACGTCGTAATCCATGCCGGAAGCCATGGCATAGCCGGTTTCACCGTCGGCGGCGTGGTGGGTGACATGGCCGGCCTCGTCGAGTGCCTGAATGAGATAGCTCGCGGCTTCCCGGTCATCCTCGATGAGCAGTATCTTCATAGCTCCAAATCCCTGGTCGAACGAAACTCGAAGCATAAATAGTGGCAGCCCCGACGCTTTTCAGCGCCGGGGCCGCCGGGTGCGCTTACTTGTCGCTCAGCGGCAGGCCGATGAAGCGGGCGGCGCCATCGCGCTCCGCCTTGATCAGGGCGGTGTTGCGGCCCGAGGACTTCACCGAGTTGATCGCCTGCTCGAAAGCCTGGGGCGAATTGACCGGCTTGTTGTCGACCTCGAGGATGGTGTCGCCGACCGCAAAGCCCTTGGAGGCCGCGACCGAGTCCGGGTTGATGTCCTGGATCAGCACGCCGTCGCCACCCGAATTGGGCACCAGGGTCAGGCCCTGCGACTGCACCGAAGTGGGGGTCGCATTGTCGTTCGGGCTCGGCTGGTTCTGCTTGCTGTTATCGTTGCTGGTGGGCTTGAGCGTATCGAGCGTCACGGTGAAGTGGTGCTCGGCATTGTCGCGCCACACCGTGACATCGACCGACGTGCCCGGCGCCTTGGAGCCGATGGTGCGCGACAGGGCACGGGCACCCTCGATCTGCTGGCCGTCCACGGCGGTGATCACGTCGCCGGACTTGATACCGGCCTTGTCGGCGGGCGAACCCTTGGTGGTCTCGGTCACGACGGCGCCCTTGGCCTGCTTCAGGCCGACGCTGTCGGCGATGTCGCGGGTCACGTCCTGGATGCCGACGCCGAGGAAGCCGCGGGTCACGGTGCCCGACTTGATCAGGTCGTTGGTGATCTGCTTGACCGTATCGGCGGGAATGGCGAAGGCGATGCCGACGCTGCCGCCATTGGGCGAGAAGATCGCGGTGTTGACGCCCACGACCTCACCCTTGAGGTTGAAGTCGGGACCGCCCGAATTGCCGCTGTTCACGGCGGCGTCGATCTGCATGTAGCTGTCGTCCGAGGTGCCGCCGATGTCGCGGTTGAGGGCCGAGACGATACCCGCCGTCACGGTGCCACCGAGGCCGAACGGGTTGCCGACCGCCATCACCCAATCACCGACGCGCGGCGGCGTATCGGCCAGCTTGACGAAGGGCTGGTCGGTAAGGCCGTCGACCTTGATGACCGCAAGGTCGGTCTTGTCGTCGGTGCCGATGATGCGCGCCGTCTTCTCGTCGCCATTGGAGAACTGCACCGTCACCTTGGTGGCGTCCTTCACCACGTGGTTGTTGGTGACGAAATAGCCGTCCGGCGAGATGGCGAAGCCCGAGCCGGCCGCCATGTATTTGTGCATGCGCTGCGGCTGCTGCTGGTGCCGGAACTGGTCGAAGAAGTTCTTCAGCGGATTGTCGTCCGGCAGGTCCGGGATCTGGTTGTCGAAGCCGGAGGTGTCGCTATTGGCGTCCTGCGCCTCGACGACGATCGAAACGACCGCCGGTTTCACGGCATCGACCAGGTCGGCGAAGCTCGGCGGCGCGGCGATATTGGGGGCGGTAATCTGGGCGGCCGGATGAACGGCGCCCGTGCCGGCGGCCTGGGCCGCAACATTCTGGCTGGTCGCCACGAAGAAAGACGCACCACCACTCAGGCCGATAATGACGGCCAGCGCTGATGCACCGATCCAGCGGCGGGTACGCGATAGGAAAGTCGAGTGCATTGTTTGTACTCCTTCAAACGGGCTCTCAACGAATGGCGAGGGTTATGAAGGGAGGCGCCTTTCCACGATGTGGCGCAGTTATTACAGTTTGGTAAGCGTCTAATTTCGACGCCGTCAACTGCAGAATTGTTTCAATAATTTTCGGGACTTAGGCGCCGACCCGGCAACCCTTCGCCGACATCAACACCGCTCCGGCGGCTTCGTTCCCGGCTCGCCGCGGGGAGCGATAAGCCCCTGATTCCGAAAACTTTTCCTGCCATGGACCTCCGGCCCCGATGCTAGCGCGCGACAGCGCCCCGGTCCACCACCCGCCGCTGGGCGGCGGCAGCCCGACCGGCCGTCCGTTACAGACCGGAAAAACGCATGGGGATGCAGTCAGCTTTCGCCCGCCGGATGCTCGGGTGCCGACAGGCGCTCGAGGATTTCGGCCTCCTCGGCGGTCAACTCCGCGGGCTCGGACACGTTCCGGCGGCGCCGGGCGAGCACGACCAGCGCGACGATGCCGATGACGGCCAGAGCCGGCGCGGCGAACCAGAGCAGCAGCGTATGCAGCGCGAAGACCGGCTGCAGCAGCACGAACTCGCCGTAGCGGTCGACGATATATTGCCGGGCCTGATCGTCGGTATCGCCGGCCTTGAGCCGTTCGCGCACCAGCACGCGCAGATCGTGCGCCAGGTCGGCGTCCGACGCTTCGATCGATTCGTTCTGGCAGACGAGGCAGCGGAGGCTCTGCCCGATCGCCTCGGCGCGCGCCTCGAGCTTGGGATCGGACAGCATCTCGTCCGGGTTCACGGCGAAAGCGGCGGCCGGGGCAAGCGCCAGGACGAGCGCCACCAGCAGGCCGGCGAGCCGCTTCACTCGGCGGCTCCCGGAATGAGGTCGGCAGAGGCCGCCGCCCTGCGCCGGGGCGCGCCGACGCGCAGCCGGCGATCGGTAAGCGACAGGAAGCCGGCAAAGGCCATGAGCAGCGCACCGAACCAGATGCAGGTCACGAAGGGCTTGTACCAGAGGCGGACGACATAGGCGTTGCCCTGCCCTTTCTCGCCGAGCTGGAGATAGAGCTGGGAAAGGCCATAGGTCGAGATCGCCGCTTCGGTGGTGGGCGTGCCGTCGGGCGTATAGACGCGCTTCTCGGCGCTGAGGGTGCGGGTGCCGCCGCCCGGTTCGGTGACGGTGAAGTCGCCGCGCTCGGCGCTGTAATTGGGACCGGGCGTGTCGTCGAGCCGGTCGAAATGCACGGCATAGCCGGCGACGTCGACGGTTTGCCCGGGGGCCATGGTGGTCACCAGCTCGGCTTGCCAGGCGCTGACCGAGACGATGCCGATAACCGCGAGGCCGACCCCGAAATGGGCGATTGCCGTGGACCAGGCGCTGCGCGGCAGGCCGGTGAGGCGGCGCCAGCTTTCGCCCAAGGAGACGCGGAACAGCTTGCTGCGATCGACGAGCTCGGCGATGGCGCCAAAGGCGACCCAGATGCCGAGCAATATGCCGAGCGGGGCGAGCGACACGGGTTTGCCGGCGATCCACCAGACGATGATGGCCGCAATGAGCGTCGCCGCCGCCGCGCCGGCCAGACGCTGCACCACGGCGACGAGATCGCCGCGCTTCCAGGCGAGGAAGGGGCCGAGCGGGATCAGCATCAGCAGCGGCACCATGAGCGCGCCGAAGGTGAGCTCGAAGAAGGGCGCTCCGACCGAAATCGTCCGGCCGGCCAGCGCCTCGAGGATCATCGGATAGAGCGTCCCCACCAGCACGGCGGCAAGGCCGATGGTGAGGAAGAGATTATTGAGGATCAGCGCCCCCTCGCGGCTGATCGGGGCGAAGAGCCCGCCGACGCGCAGCGCCGAGGCCCGCAGGGCGAAGAGCACGAAGGCGCCGCCGATGAAGCAGGCGAGGATCACGAGGATCACCAGCCCGCGCGTCGGATCGCTGGCGAAGGTATGGATCGAATTCAGCACGCCCGAGCGGACGAGGAAGGTGCCGAGCAGGCTCAGCGAGAAGGTGATGATGGACAGGAAGATCGTCCAGATCTTGAGCGCATTGCGCTTTTCCATCACCAGGGTCGAATGGAGCAGCGCGGTGCCGGCGAGCCAGGGCATGAAGCTGGCGTTCTCGACCGGGTCCCAGCTCCACCAGCCGCCCCAGCCGAGCTCGTAATAGGCCCAATAGGAGCCCATGGCGATGCCGAGCGTCAGGAAGCACCAGGCCAAGAGCGTCCAGGGCCGCACCCAGCGCGCCCAGGCGGCATCGATGCGGCCCGAAACCAGCGCCGCGATGGCGAAGCTGAAGCAGATCGAGAAGCCGACATAGCCGGTGTAGAGCAGCGGCGGATGGATGGCGAGGCCGATGTCCTGCAGGATCGGGTTGAGGTCCTGCCCCTCGGCCGGCGCGGGGTTGAGCCTGAGGAAGGGATTGGAGGTAAAGAGCGTGAAGCCGGCGAAGGCGGCGACCAGCAGCGACTGCATGGACAGAACCAGCGTCAGCAGGTCCTCGGGCAAATTGCGCCCGAGCACGGCGACGGCGGCGCCGAAGGTCACGAGGATGGAAATCCAGAGCACCATGGAGCCTTCATGGCTGCCCCAGACGCTGGTGATCTTGTAGATCAGCGGCATCAGCGAATGGGAATGCTGATAGGCCAGCGAAAGCGAGAAATCCGAGGTGACGAAGGCGTGGATCAGCGCCGCGAAGGCCGCGGCCACGAGGACGAACTGCAGCACGGCCGCCTGCCGCAGATAGAGCGCGATGCGCCCGCCGCCGCGCCAGAAGGCGAAGCCCATGACCGTCGCCACGGCGGCGATGGCGAAGGCGAGGACGAGGGCGAAGTGGCCGAGCTCGATGGTCATGCTGTGGTCCTTACTTGCCGGCTTGCAGCGCCGCCTGCGGATTATCGGGGTTCCAGTCGCCGCGCTTCTTCATCTCGTCGACGATCTCCTTGGGGATATAATTCTCGTCGTGCTTGGCCAGCACATTGCTGGCGATGAAGGTGCCGTCGGCGGCCATCTTTCCCTCGGCCACGATACCCTGCCCCTCGCGGAACAGGTCGGGCAGGATGCCCCGGAAATTGACGGTAATCGCGCCGGTCTCGTCGGTCAGCACGAAAGTGTTGTTGTCGCCGTCCTTCTTGTAGCTGCCGTCCTTGACCATGCCGCCCAGGCGCATGGCCTGGCCGACCGGCACATGCTTGGCCGCCACTTCGCTCGGCGTATAGAAAAAGACGATCTGGTCCGAGAGCGCCGTCAGGACCAGCCCCAGCGCGATCACCAGCACGAGGCCGATGCCGCCGATGATCAGCAGCCGCTTCTGCTTGCGCCCCAGCCGGCGGCGGCTCGGCACCGGGCGGGTGGTGGCTGCGCCGTCGCTGGTCATGGCTTACTCCCATCGAGTTTGAGGCCGGCCTGCGCCGCAAGCGCGTCGAGTTCGGCGCGGTCGGTCGCCTCGGGATAGGCCTGCTTCGCCGCATTATAGGCGGCCTGTGCCTTGGCGAGGTCGCCGAGGACGATTTCGGAACGCACCAGGCGGGTCCATTCGTCGATGCTGCCGCCGGTCTTGGCGAGCCGTTCCGAAAGCTGGTTGACCATGGCGAGAATGGCCGGGGATTGCGCCGGATTGGCGGCGCCGGTGGCCGCAGCGCCTGGGGCCGCGGGGCCGGCCGCCGGCTGGGTCGTGTCCTGCCCGGGCAGCGGCTTGCCGTCGCGGCCGGCCTCGGCGGCGGCGAGCCCGGCCCTGGCGGTGGGCATCCAATTGTCGGCATCGGTGCCCAGGGCGATGATGTCGTTCCAGAGGCCGACGGCGCCGGCATAATCCTTGCTGCGCATCGCCTCGGCGGCGAGATAGAAGCGGGGGCGGATGTCCTTGGGGTCGAGCGCCACGGCCTTGTGCAGCAGATCGGCGGCCTCGCCGGTCGCCTGTCCGCCGTTCTGCATCATCAGCGCCTCGGCGAGGTTGGTGTCGTCGGCCGATTGCGGCGGCGACAGCGCGATGATCCGGCGGAAGGCGTGCTCGGCCTTGGCGTATTCGCCTTCCTGCATATAGACGGGCGCGATGACCTGCCAGCCGCGCAAATCGTCGGGATTGCTGGCGAGCCGCGCCTCGACCTGCTTGATGGCGTCGTCGATGTTGATCTTCGCCTGCGCGTCGGCGCGGGCGGCGAGCGGCTGGGAGGGCAAGGTCGGGCTGCCGAGAAAGGCGTAGCTGGCGAAGGCGACCACGAGGATCGCCAGGATCGAGCCGGGCACGACCCATTTCACCTCCCGGCCGGACGGCGCGGCCGCGACAGTGGCATCGCGACGCTGGCGCAGCACTTCGCGGGCCAGCTCGGCCTTGGCGGCGACGGCCTCGGCCGGGGCCAGTTCGCCGGCCGCGACATCGGCTTCGATCTCGCTCAATTGCCGGCGGTAGTGGTCGTCCGTCGCCGTGGCGGCGCTGGCGCCCGGAGCCGCCGGACGGCCTGCGGCCGCATAGAAAAGCACCGCCGAGGCGGCGGCCGCGATGACGATGGCAAGCAACCAGAAGGTCATTGGAAGGTCATGAACTCAAAGGCAATTCGGGCCAGCCGGCCAGCCGCTGCACATATAGGGCGAATTCCGACAAAAAGGCAGCCGCACACGGTCTCGTGTACGCTCCGGGTCGAGGCCGCAACGCACCGGCATCGCGGGCTGGCCCGGCCTCCATACGAGCTTGGGCGGCGAGGGTCAATCGCGGCGGCGCATCTCAGGTGAGGCAGGAGGTACGGCGCTCGGTACTGGATTCCGGCCTTCGCCGGAATGACACGATGGGGTAGCCACCCCTCGCCCTGTTCTCTCGCCTGCAGTTGCACGGCGATGCCCCAACCCCGCCGTCATTCCGGCGAAGGCCGGAATCCAGAAGGGGACGCGACGGCGTTGCGGGCCGCCCTAGCCTGCCTTGCGCCGGGTAATCTTGTCGCGGGCTTCGGCGAGGATGCGGCCATATTCGACGCCGAAGCGGACTTCGGACATCTTGATGCCGGCATTGACGCGGGCGAGCGCGATGGGGTCGGCGGGCGCCTCGCGCAGGGCATCCATGGAGCGGCCGACATTCATCTCCAGGGCCTGGCCCGAGCGGTTCCAGGTTTCCTCGCACAGCTCGTTGAGGGCGAGCGAATCGCGGGCGCTGCGCACCGCCGCAAGCAGATAGAGCCCGTTGAGCGCGGCCAGCACGCTATCCTGGTCCAGCCGGTCGGCCTCGCGCGGCTTGCGCAGGGCGCCGTTGATGTCGGCGATGACTTCCCGGAGCCGCGGCTCGAGCAGGCCGGAGGCGGTGCGCGTCATGGCGGCCATCATCGGCCCCCAGCGGCCGCGGCGGTCGAAACCGACATTGGCGCGCACGGCACGGATATTGCGATGAAAGCGCTCGACGGCGCGGCAAATGAGGTCGACATCGGCGAAGGTGCCGGCCGGCTGCCGCATCGGCCCGAGCGCCTGATAGGCATGGGCGAGCACGGCCTCGACGACCGGGGCGAAGCCGGCGCGAACCAGTCCCTCTTCCGACGAGGCAGCGGAGGAGCGGGCGGCCGCGACCACCAGCCGCGCCGGCTGGGCGACCTCGCCGACGGTCGCCATCATCAGCATGGCGCCGAGACCCGAATCATATTTGGCCATCGACTTGAGCGCGTTGGCGAGCGGCGCCCCGTCGGCCATGGTGTTGATGAGCCGGCCGAAGGCGCGCGCTTTTTCGAGCAGCGGCACGCATTTGAGCGCGTCGAGCACCGCGGGCAGGCGATTGCGAATGTCCTGGCTGCCGAGCCGAATCTTCAGCCGGCGCTCGGCCTCGGGATCGATGGCGGCGGCGCCGAGTTCGGCGTTCGCGGCGGCCAGCAGGGCCGGCAGGCTGCGCTCGAACTGGATCGCGGGATTTTCGGCGGCCGTGACGACGCCGACGAGCTCGGGCGCAACGTCGCGTTCGAGCCAGCGCCAGACGGCCTCGACTTCCTCGCCCGTGAGGGCGCCGGCGAACTGGAATTCAGCGTCGTCGACGAGCAGGCAATCGAGCAGGCCGAACAGAACCGGCGCTTTGCCGCGCCGGCCGGCCGGGGTCGAAGGAATGGGCGAGGCCGCAATGGCCTGCGCCTTGCCAGGTTGCGTCTTGGGCTGCAGCATGGTTCCGCCAGGAGGAAACAGTCCCGGCAGGCTAGCGGCAGGGGGTAAACAAAGGCTATCCGGCGGCGGCCCGCCGGAGGGAGATCAGCCGGCGTTGGCGGCGGGCTGGGTGACCGGGGTGCCGGCACCCGTGGCCGGTGCCGCGCCGGCGGTAGCCGAGCCGACCGTCCAGGTGCCATCGGCCTCGCGGCAGGCGGTGCCGCGCTTGGTGTAGCTCTTCGAGCCGGCATTGACGATATTGGTGAAGTCGCGGCAGTCGCGGTTGTTCACCTTCACATAGGGCCCGACGCTGATCGAGCCGGTCACATTGTTCTCGCCCGTCCAGGTGCGGGCGGCGCCCACTCGGCCGAACTGCAGCGCGTAATATTGCGCGCTGGCGGCCTGCGACTGGGCGCCCGGCCCCATCAGCGACAGCCCCGCCGGATCGACGAAGCTCGAAATCGACAGGTTCTGCACCCCGCTGGCAACCTGCTGCGACGGCGGCGGCGCGGCCATGGTGCTGTTGTCGGTATTCAGCGTATCCGCGTAATCGCCCTGCGAAGGCGCATCCATCTGCCCCAATATCGGCTGCTGGCTGTAATTGGACGTTTGATCCGTGCCGCAACCGGCGAGAGCGAGAAGGGCGGCGACAGCGAGAACGCGAGTGATGGGGGTCATGGGCATCCCGAAGACAGTGGCGGTCTTCATCGTTCGTTAATCGGGCGAAAGTGGGTCAGCTCCGTCCCAGGCGTGCGCTCGGCAACCGCAATTCCGCCAGCAACCCGCCCAGGCCAGAGCGTTTCAACTGCAGCGTTCCGCCGTAAACGTCAACCAATTCCTTAACGATATCCAAACCAAGCCCGCTGCCCGGCGTCTTTTCGTCGAGACGGACGCCGCGCTGCAACACTTTGTCGGCCTCGCGTTCGGTGAGGCCCGGCCCGTCGTCCTCGATGCGGATGAGGAGCATGGTCGCCTGCTCGCTGCGCTCGGCCATCATGGAGATGGCGACCTGGCTTTTGGCCCATTTGCAGGCGTTATCGAGCAGATTGCCGGCCATTTCCTCGAGATCGCCTTCCTCGCCGCGGAACCAGGGAAGCGAGGCGTCGGGCCGCTTGAAGCTGACCGTGGTGCCGGGGTTGAGCTTTTCCATCACCCGGGCGAGGCGCAGCATGACGATGGTGGGGTCGGCCTTGCGCCCGATCACCGCGGTGCGGGCGGCGATGCGGGCCTTGTCGAGATAGCCGGAAACGAGGCCCGTCATCTTCTCGGTTTCCGACAGCACCACCTCGGCCAGCCGGCCGCGATTGCCGGCGGCCTCGTTGCGCAGCACGGCCAGCGGCGTCTTGAGGCCGTGGGCGAGGTTGCCCACCTGGTTGCGCGCCCGCTCGATGATCTGGGCGTTGGAGCGCATGAGCTCGTTGATCTCCTCGGCCAGGGGCGCAATCTCGCGGGGGTAATTGCCGGTAACGTTGGGAGCGGCGCCGTCGCGCACGCGCTCGATAGCCTCGCCCAGCCGGCCGATGGGCCGCAGGGCGATGCGCG
Source organism: Devosia sp. (assembly GCA_035547675.1). Classification (GTDB taxonomy): domain Bacteria; phylum Pseudomonadota; class Alphaproteobacteria; order Rhizobiales; family Devosiaceae; genus DASZTU01. Next base: position 2,473 of record DASZUI010000260.1, on the reverse strand, counting down.
CGACGATGAAGCTCATGACGGCCAGCATCAGCCCCACGGCGCCGAGCACGATCGACGTCTGGCCACGGAAATCGCCGACCAGGCGCAACACCTCGTCGAGGCTGCCGGTGACGACGATATGGTAGGTCTTGCCCTTCATGGTGACCTCGCGCTCCACCATGCGAATGCGCGTGCCGAATTCGTCGGTGGTGGCGGCGGTGCGGTATTTGTCGGCATTGAAGGGCGTCGTGATGGCGGGCAGGACCGTGCCGGTCATCGAGGGCGAAAGGTTCAGCACCTGCCCGGCATCGTCGCTGATCGTCCAGTACCAGCCCGAGCCGCTGCGCGAAAAGCGCGGATCGGGAATGAAGATGTCCTGGCTGGTGGGGTCGCCGGTATCGAGAATGTAGCTGATCAGCGTCTCGACGTGGAAGTCCAGCGTCTGGGACAGGCTGTTGTCGAGGGCGTGGGAATAGAGCTCGGTCAGCAGGAAGGCCGTGGCGACGAGCGCAATGACCAGCCAGCCGGCCGAAAGCCAGAACAGGCGCGAGGCGATCGAACCGCCAAGCGCCGGGGCGATGCGGCCGAGGCGGCGGCGTCCGCCCCGCCAGTCAATCTTCAAGGATTTGATAGCCGAGGCCCCGCACGGTCTGGATGCACTCCTCCGGCAGCTTCTTGCGCAGGCGGCCGACGAACACCTCGATGGTATTGGAATCGCGATCGAAATCCTGGTCGTAGAGGTGCTCGGTGAGTTCGGTGCGCGACACCACCTTGCCCTTGTGGTGCATGAGATAGCTCAAGAGGCGCAGCTCGTGGCTGGTGAGCTTGACCGCCTGGCCGTCGACCGTCACGCGGCCGGCCTTGACGTCGAGCCGGACCGGCCCGGCGGTGATCTCGTTGGAGGCGTGGCCGGCGGCGCGGCGGACCAGCGCGCGGATGCGGGCGAGGATTTCCTCCATGTGGAAGGGTTTGGCGACGTAGTCGTCGGCGCCGGCGTCGATGCCCTGCACCTTGTCGCTCCAGCGGTCGCGAGCGGTGAGCAGCAGCACGGGCATGGTCTTGCCGGCGCGGCGCCATTCCTCGAGCACGGAGAGCCCATCCATCTGCGGCAGGCCGATATCCAGCACCACGGCGTCATAAGGCTCGGTATCGCCGAGGAAATGCCCCTCCTCGCCGTCGAAGGCGACATCCACGGCATAGCCGGATTCGGTCAGCGCTTCCTTGAGCTGGCGATTGAGATTGGCGTCGTCTTCCACCACCAGCACGCGCATGGCAACCTCCCCCGAGGCAGTTCTTCCAATCAGTTGGAGCCGGTAACAGCGTTCAAGACCAGTTGCCGGGACTCCCCCGTGGGCCCGGCAACATTGACGACATAATATGGCGTGCCGCTCAATTCGCAAACCCTGACGGCGGAGACTTCCTTATATTGGTCGGAGACCCCGGCCATCGCCTTGATCGCCGGCCAGGTCTTGATGCGATGGCTGGCAATCAGCGCCTGCACGGCCCGGTTGTCCATGCAGGAATCGCCATCGGCCGCCCACGCCGGCACGGCCGGGGCCGACAGCGCGCAGACCAGCCCCGCCGCCAGCCAAAGATTGATCGCAGACCTCGCCATGCCGGAAGGCTAGGCGGTGCTGCCTGAACGGCAAATGAACCGCCCGGCGCTTCGGCTGGACCGGGTTTCGATATGGGGCAGGCAGGACGGTTTGGGCCGCCCTACCCTTCGGCGCGCCGGTCAGCTTTTCGTGGTGCTCGCCGCGTTGCTGATGCCCTGGCGGAGGAAGATCACGGCGAGGCCCTGCATGAGGAGGTCCCCGGCGGACTGGCCGGTGAAGGCGGGAATGGAGACGCCGAGCAGTTCGGCGAGCCCGGCGATCAGCATGGCGGCGCCGACGATATAGGTCTTGTAGCCGGCAAGGATGTTCAAGTTCACGGAAGCAGTTCCTTTCTGCGGTTGGGAAGCGGAAGCACCGGCCCGGGCGAGCGCCAGGGCGCGGATTTCGTCGACCCGCCGCGCCCAACCGGCGCCGAAAATGGCGCTGATGGCGAGGCGCTGCAGGAAAGTCAGCCGGCCGTTGCAGAGAGCGACGATGAGCCCGGCAATGCCGGTGAGCGCGATCCGGGCCTTGACGGCATCGAGGGTCCGGGGACCGACAATGCCGTCCGCCCGCGCACCCACCAATTGCTGCAGCGTCTTCACCGCCCGGTCGGGGCCGGAATTCACCGCGAAGTCGAACACCGCCAGATCGAGCCCGGCGGGCAAGGCGCCGGCATTGCAGCGATCCCAATAGCGGGCGCGGTAGATCGCCGCCGCCTCCTCGCGGCCGAGGCCGGCGATCTCGGCTTTCGGCAGGGCCGAGGCGGGCGAGATGTTGCGCCAGGCGGCGAGCGTCGCCTGGGTGATGCCGAACTTGGTCGGCCCGCCCGGGTCGGCGGGATTGTCGGCATAGCCGCCCTCCTCCTTGAGCACGATCTCGAGGCAGGCGGCGAAGGC
>DASZUI010000259.1:0-2243 GCA_035547675.1 Devosia sp. | reverse complement strand
GCGGCAGACTCCTGAAGCGTCGTGCCTCCTTCTGGATTCCGGCCTCCGCCGGAATGACGGTGGTGGGCACTGTTCTGCCCTACCCCAGGCCCTCGCGAACGCCGCTCCTCCTGGCACTCTCCGCCCTGCCCCGAGGCTCCTATCACCTCTCCCTTCGGGGGAGAGGTCGATGCGCAGCATCGGGTGAGGGGGCCTTGGCCCGGAGCCGGTGGCGACCGCCGCTTGCTGCGGGCTAAGGCACCGCCCCCCGCTCTAGCCGCGAGCCGCGACCGCCTTGGCGGCTCTCGGCTTCGCTGCCCTGGAGGCCGGCTTGCGCCTGGTCTCGGGCCGCACCGCCGCCAGTTCGGCGGCAGCGCGCTGCCAGAATTCCTGGTCCCGGCCATGTGGCCGGCCATCCTTCTCCCAGAGATGATAGGCGTGGACGCGGATGGTCTCGTCCGTGACAACCGCTTTGCGGGCTGTGGGCATGGCACGTCTCCTGCGCTCAGTGGAGGTCAAGACTAGCCGGCAGCCTGGTTAACCAGCGGTTAATGCGGCGCCCGCCGGGCCCCGGACTCCGCCGCTTTTCGGGGCATCGGCGGCTCATTTGATCGGCCAGGGCGGCGCGGCCGCCCCCGCGTCCGGCCCCTCACGCTGGTGGAACAGACCTCGCGGACCGAAGTTCGGCAGGGGTAAGCTGCAACGACCACCGAAGGGTGACCCATCATGAAATATCTCTGCATAGCCCTGGCTGCGGCAACGCTGCTGGGCGGCCCCGGCATGGCATTCGCCCAGTCGAACACGACCTCGACCAGCGTCAGCACGCCGAATTCCTCGGCCGCCGGCGCCATGGCCGGCTGCCCGCCCGCTGCCAATGCCAATTCCTCAGCCGCCGCCAACGCCGGTGCCAATAATGCCGCCGGCGCCAGCGCCACGGCAACTCCGGGCGCCAATGGCGCCGCCACCGTCACCACCAACCAGGGCGCCGGCTCGACCACCACCAGCACCACGGCACAGGCGGCCATGCAGAAGCAAGGTATGCTGACCTGCCCGCCGACGCCGCAGACCACCGAGAATGGCGGCACGAACCAGCCCAACCAGTGAGGTTTCCGCCCGCGCCTCGGCCGGATTCCCGCCCGCCCGGGAATCCGCCTGTTCCCTCTCCGTTCCGTCCGTGCTAGCCTGTCCGGACAGTCGGCCTCCTGCTGACATTTCCTGACAGCGTGCCCATCTATGGTGCCTCGTGCCGCAACCCCGCCACGCCGGCCGGCACGATGAACCAGACGGTAGAGACCCATGGCTTCTGAGACCAAACGCCCCGGCAAGACCGAGTTCTCGATCGATGAATTCTTCGCCGAAATCGAGAAGGCCGAGGACATGCAGGCCAATAAGCGCCTGCCGCAGGAGCGCCTGAGGAACAAGCGCGCTTTGGACAATGCCGCGCGCCGCCAGGCCGAGAAGGAATCGCGCGGCTTCGAGGACGTTGAGCCCATCGTCCCGGCCAAGGCGGAGATGACGACGCGGACGGCCAACAAGGGCAAGCGGTCGGCGGCGACCGGCATGTCGCTCAAGGCCCCGAAATCCAAGGCCAATTCCGTCGACCGCCCGACCAATCTCGACGGTTTCGGCGAAGCCCCGCAGGCAGGCTTCGGCCACGTCCCCTCGTCGCGCTCGAAATCGAAAGTCACCGGCGGCAGCGGCACCGCAATCGCAGGCGCGCAGACCGTCGGCATTTCCGCCACCGTCAAGGCGCTGGAGGAGATCATCCTCCATGGCCGCAAGGAGGTGGAAGGCAATGACGCCTGGAAGCCGCACCGCCCGCAGCGGCCGGCCAAATCCGAAGGCGGCATCCCCTTCAAGCTCGCCACCCAATACGATCCCGCCGGCGACCAGCCGACCGCCATCGCCGAGCTGGTGGAAGGCGTCGAGAACGGCGAAACCGACCAGGTGCTGCTCGGCGTCACCGGCTCGGGCAAGACCTACACCATGGCGCAGGTCATCGCCCGCACCGGCCGCCCCGCCCTGATCCTGGCGCACAACAAGACGCTGGCCGCCCAGCTCTATGGCGAGATGAAAAGCTTCTTCCCCGACAATGCGGTGGAATATTTCGTCTCCTACTACGACTACTACCAGCCCGAAGCCTATGTGCCGCGCACCGACACCTATATCGAGAAGGAATCGACCATCAACGAGCAGATCGACCGGATGCGCCACTCGGCCACCCGCGCTTTGCTCGAACGCGACGACGTGATCATCGTCGCCTC
>DASZUI010000258.1:0-5329 GCA_035547675.1 Devosia sp. | reverse complement strand
CAGGCGACTGCTTCGCCAGCTCTGCTAGACGATCTCCATGCTTATGCGCGCGAACCCCTCACCCTCGCCCTCTCCCCAGAGGGGCGAGGGGGCGATGTGGCAAGGCTTGGTCCAACCCCCCGCGTCATTCCCGCGAAGGCGGGAATCTAGTTTAACCGGCCATCAGCGCGCGCTGCCCATCCTTCGAAGCTCCCTCCGGTCGCACCTCAGGATGAGGTCAGGGTGCTGACGGGTCAGGCTAATTAATCCGCGACCTCGTGGTGAGGTGCGACCGAAGGGAGCCTCGAACCATGGGCAGCGCGCTCCCTACCCCCACATCGAAAATCCAGTCCAGGCGACCGCCTTGCCAGCCTCGCCGGCTCTTCTTGACGATCTCCGTGCTTATGCGCGCGAACCCCTCACCCTGGCCCTCTCTCCAGAGGGGCGAGGGGGCGATGTGGCAAGGCTTGGTCCAACCCCCCGCGTCATTCCCGCGAAGGCGGGATTCAGTTTAGCCGGCCATCAGCGCGCGCTGCCCATCCTTCGACAAGCTCAGGATGAGGTCGCAGTATGCGGGTGTCTAAATTCCGCCGACCTCATGGTGAGCCTGTCGAACCATGGGCATCGCGCTCTACCTGCCCACCTCGAAAAATCCAGTCCAGGCGAATGCCTGGGTTGCCCTGTTCCGCAAAAAGGCCCAAGACTCGGCTCTGATTTGCAACCCTCGCCTCAGGGGCTGCCTTTATGCCGACTCTTATTCGCCTGATCGTCGCGCTGCTGTTCATCGGTGCGCTGTGCTATGCGGGCCTGTTCGCCCTGACGATTTTCGTGACGCCGACCCAGAAGCAGATCACGGTCAAGATTCCGCAGCGCGAGCTGGCGCTGACGCCGGTGGCGCCCGCGCCGCCGCCGGCGCCCGTGACGGCGGCCGCCGTGCTGCCGCAGACCGACGAATCCGGCGCCAAGGTGGTCAACACGCCCAATGAGTGAGGGCGGTCACCTTATCGAGGCCTTCCTCGAAATGATGAGCGCGGAGCGCGGCGCCGCGGCCAATACGATCGCCGCCTATGGGCGCGATCTCGCCGATTATCTGGCCTATCTGGGGAGCCGGCGGCGGGCGCCGCTCTCGGCCGGGCGCGAGGACGTCGTCGCCTACATCGCCGGCCTCGAAGCCGAGGGCCTGTCGGCCTCGAGCAGCGCCAGGCGGCTCTCGGCAGTGCGGCAGTTTCATCGCTTCCTGGTCACCGAGGGGCTGCGCGCGGACGATCCGACGCGCATCGTGTCGCGGCCCAAGGCGGCGCGGCCGCTGCCCAGGATTCTATCGGTCGTGGAGGTCGACAGGCTGCTGTCGCTGGCCGAGAGCGAGGCCAATGCGGAGGCGGGGCCGGGGAGGCGGGCTGCGTCGCTTCGTCTCTATGTGCTGCTCGAATTGCTCTATGCGACGGGATTGCGCGTTTCGGAACTGGTGGGGCTGAGACGCGGTGCGGTGATGCGGGATACGAGTTTCCTGACGGTGGTGGGCAAGGGCAGCAGGGAGCGGGTGGTGCCACTCAACGACCGCGCCAGGGATGCGGTCAGGGCCTATCTGCCGACGCTGCCGCCGGGCGCGTGGCTGTTTCCGGCGACCGGCAAGTCCGGGCATCTCGAGCGGCAGGTGTTCGCGCGCGACCTCAAGGCGCTGGCGGGCCGGGCCGGTATCGGGGCGGCGCGCGTCGCCCCGCATGTGCTGCGGCATGCCTTTGCGAGCCATCTGCTGGCGGGCGGCGCGGATTTGCGCGTGGTGCAGTCGCTGCTCGGGCATGCCGACATCTCGACCACGCAGATCTATACCCATGTGCTCGACGAAAAGCTGAGGACCCTGGTCGAAACGCATCATCCGCTGGCGGAGGAAGGCTGATGGTCCGCCGGCTGCTGATCGCCGCGGGCGCCATCCTCGCGGTTCCCGTGGTGCTGTCGCTGGGGTTCGGGGCGGCGGTCCTCAGCTATGCCGCCATGTCCGACAACGGCCCGGCCGATGCCGCCATCGTGCTGGGGGCGGCGGTGCCCAGCACCGGACCGTCGCCGGTCTTCACGGAGCGGATCAACCACGCCGTCGAGCTCTACAAGTCCGGCGCGGTCAAATATCTCATCATGACCGGCGGCAAAGGGCTGGGCGAGCGCGTGGCGGAGGCCGATGCCGGACGGCAGGCGGCCATCGAGGCCGGGGTGCCGCCGGATGCGATCCTCACCGAAACCGCTTCGCGCGATACGCAGCAGAACCTCGCCAATGCCCGGCCGATCGTCGAGGCGCACGGGTTCAGGCGCGTGCTGGTGGTTTCCGATCCGCTGCACATGATGCGCGCCATGCAGGCGGCGGCCGATGCCGGGCTCGACGCCGCGCCCTCGCCGACGCCGACGACGCGCTACCGGACGCTGGTCAGCCAATTGCCCATGCTGATCCGCGAAACCTATTACAATATGCATTACCGGATACTTGGGAGCTAACACCTCAGCCTGGGCTCGGCTGCTTGACTCCTTTCCGGGCGAACGCCACTTTCCGGCCACTTTATCCGACAACAGAGGCGCGCCGTTCCCTTGGGGAGCGCAGCGACGACCAGACGCGCTAAAGCAAGCGCGCTCACCTAGAGACGGCGGTGGAATGCAGACCTATCTCGATTTCGAAAAGCCGGTGGCCGAGCTTGAAAGCAAGATCGCCGAGCTCAAATCCCTGTCCTCGACCGATGAGGGATTGTCCATCGACGAGGAGGTCAGCCGGCTGTCGCAGCGCGCCGAGGAAGCTCTCGCGGACATCTATCGCAAGCTGACGCCCTGGCAGAAGACGCAGGTCGCGCGCCATCCGCAGCGGCCGCATTTTTCCGACTATGTGGGGAAGCTCATCACCGAATGGACGCCGCTGGCCGGCGACCGGAAATTCGGCGAGGACGCGGCGCTGCTCGCCGGCTTCGGCCGCTTCGACGGGCAGCCGGTTGCGATCCTGGGACAGGAGAAGGGCTCGTCCACCGAGACGCGGCTCAGGCACAATTTCGGCATGGCCAAGCCTGAGGGCTACCGCAAGGCGGTGCGCGTCATGGACATGGCCGACCGCTTCTCGATTCCGGTGATCTCGTTCGTGGACACCTCCGGGGCCTATCCCGGCATCGACGCCGAGGCGCGCGGGCAGGCGGAGGCCATCGCCCGGTCGACGGAAAAGTCGCTCGACCTGGGCGTGCCGAACCTTGCCATCATCATCGGGGAGGGCGGCTCGGGCGGCGCCATCGCGATTGCGACGGCCAACCGGGTGCTGATGCTGGAGCACGCCATCTATGCGGTGGCCTCGCCCGAAGCCTCGGCCTCGATCCTCTGGAAGGATGCCGGCAAGGCGCAGGATGCGGCGACTAGCATGAAGATCACGGCGCAGGACCTGCTCGGCTTCGGCGTCATCGACGCCATCATTCCCGAGCCGGTCGGGGGGGCGCACCGGCATCCGGAGGTGGTGATGGAGTCCGCGCGGACGGCCATCGGCGAGTTCCTGTCGAGCTTTGCCGGCAATCGCGGGCGGCTCGAAATCCGCGAACACCGGCGCGAGAAGTTTCTGGCGATCGGCTCGGCGCTGGGGTGAGGCGAAGGCCCTCACCCCTCTGGGGAGAGGGTGCCGGCGGGGCGGTGAGGGGTAGCAGCCGGCACGAGCCGAGCGCGTGAACCCCTCACCCTAACCGTCTCCCCCAAGGGACGAGGGGACTGGCGCCGGTATCACAACACTCCGTGAAGCACTCCAGCCCGCTTGACTGCTTTAATGTTCGATTTACCTTGCCGGCCTAAGGCTCGGCGGTCGTGACCGGCCGGTCCATCAATAAAGCAGCTCCGATCATGCCGAATTACCTCCGCAAGCTTTTCGCCTTCTTTGGCACGGCCCTGATGCTCGTCGCGCTCGGGGCCTGCACCATGATGGAGGGGGACGGCAAGGCGAATGCGCCGCTGCCGGGGGCGCTGCTGTCCAAGATCAAGGCCATCGGCTCGACGCCGGGGGCGCCGATGATGATGCGCATCTTCAAGGAAGATTCCTCGCTCGAAGTCTGGAAGCAGACGGCGTCGGGGCAATATGCGCTGCTCGGCACCTACAATATCTGTGCCTGGTCGGGCGGGCTGGGGCCGAAGATCGTCGAGGGCGACCGGCAGGCGCCGGAGGGGTTTTACGACATCACGCCGGCGCTGATGAACCCGAAGTCGAATTACTACCTCGCCTTCAATACCGGCTTTCCGAACAAGTTCGACCGCGCCTATGGGCGAACCGGCGCGGATTTGATGGTACATGGCGATTGCTCGTCCTCGGGCTGCTACGCCATGACGGATGAGGAAATCGCGGAAATCTTCGCGCTGATGCGGGAGAGCTTCGCCGGGGGAAACCGCAGCGTGCAGCTCGAAATCTTCCCCTTCCGCATGACGCCCGACAATCTGGCGCGCATGAAGGGCAACCCCAACATGCCCTTCTGGCAGAACATCAAGGCCGGCTACGACGCCTTCGAGGAGACGAGGAAGGCGCCGCATTGGGATGTCTGCGGCAAGCAATATGTGTTCAACAAGCGTGCCGCCAGCGGCCAGCCGCTCGATGCCGCCGCCGCCTGCCCGGCGCTGACGCCGATCGCGTAGGAGAAGAAGGCCCCCTCACCCGACGCTTCGCGTCGACCTCTCCCCCGAGGGAGAGGTGAAGGGGGTCGTACCTCGTCGCAGGGTCACCTCTCCCTCAGGGGAGAGGCCGGATTGCGTTGGCAATCCGGGTGAGGGGGCCTGCCTTTCGTCGACGGCGCCGGTAACCGCCGTCAGCCCTCGGCGCCGAGGGGCATGCGACCGAGTTCGGTGGCGATTGTCAGGTTGTCGGTATAGTCGCGCATATGCACGATCTCGCCGTTCCGCACCCGCATGACCAGCACGGTGGCAGCCACGAAGTGGTGGCCATTGGTCGTGTTGGTCAATTCTAGGTCCTGCTCCGCGACGACGAGGTCGGGTTCGACCGTCTGGTGCAGCTTCACATTGGTGATGTCGCGCACCTCGACCGGCGCGACCGACCAGGCGGCCGCGTAGCGCGCCCGGACCGCGGCGCGGCCGCGAAGAATGCCGTCCGGGGTATGGTCGAACGGCAGTTCGTGCACCGCGTCCTCGGCGTAGAGGTCGGCGAGCTGATCCGGCGCCTTGGCGCGCATTGCGCCGTGGTAGCGGCTCAGAATTTCGGCTGGCGACAGTTCGGACATTGCAGCCTCCTCATGATCGCGGGTAAAAGCGGATTTGTTACTCCGCTTTAATACGGAGTTGTGACTCCGTTTGTCAATGGCGATGGCGGCTGGACGGCAGTCCGGGACAGTGGCAAGCCCAGAGC
>DASZUI010000257.1:0-10519 GCA_035547675.1 Devosia sp. | reverse complement strand
CGTGGCGAGCCGGTGCAGCAGTCGTTCGTCAGACAGCTTTCCCGCGACGTAGGCGTCGAGGCGCTGCTTGGCAGCGGCGTCGATGACCGGGCCGATATCGGTCGAGAGCAGCCAGGGATCGCCGAGCGACAGTTCGTCCATGGCTCCCTTCAGCATAGATAGCGTGCGGTCGAAGATTTCGTCCTGCAGGTAGAGCAGGCGCAGCGCCGAGCAGCGCTGCCCGGCGCTCTGGAAGGCGGAGGCGACGATGTCCCGCACGGCCTGTTCGGGCAGCGCGGTCGAGTCGACGATCATGGCATTGACGCCGCCGGTTTCGGCGACGAGAGGCGCGTCGGGCGCAAGACCCCCGGCCATGGCCCGCTCGATTTTCCGCGCGGTCGGCAGCGAGCCGGTGAAGGCGATGCCGGCGATGCGGCGATCGCCGCTCAGCGCCGCGCCGACCGCGCTCCCGCTGCCGGGCAGCAATTGCAGCGCTGCCGGCGGCACGCCGGCTTCGAGCAGCAGGGCGACGGCGCGGGCGGCGATGAGCGGCGTCGCCTCTGCCGGCTTGGCGATCACGGCATTGCCGCCGGCCAGCGCGCCGGCGATCTGGCCGGTGAAGATGGCGAGCGGGAAGTTCCAGGGCGAGATGCAGGCGACGACGCCGCGCGGGCGCATGCCGAGGGCGGCCAATCTTTCGCCCTCGCCGGCATAGAAGCGGAGATAATCGCAGGCCTCGCGCAGTTCGCCCACCGCGTCATGCACGGTACGCCCGCCCTCGCGCGCCAGCAGGGCCATGAATTCGGCGGCGTTGCCTTCGTAAAGATCGGCGGCGCGGTGGAGGATCGCGCTGCGCTCGGCGGGTGAAGTCGCAGCCCAGGCCGGCGCGCCCGCGATTGCCGCCCCCAGTGCGGCCTCGATGTCCCGGCCATCGGCTTCTTCGAGATCGCCGATAATGTCGGCCGGATCGCTGGGGCTGGTCACAGGACGCGACGGTCGGGGCGTCCGCGGGCCGGCGATGATCGGGCCGGCACGCCAGCGCCGCGATCGGAAGACCGCGCGCTCCTTATCGAGCACTTCCGTTTCGGCCGGATCGGAGAGGTCGAAGCCGCGCGAATTGGCGCGAAGCGGCAGGTAGATGTCGGCGGGCGGCTTAATCGCCGGATTGGCGACATTTCCGGCAAGCGCTTCGAGTTCGGCGATCGGGTCGCGCACGATCCGATCGACCGGCACATTCGGATCGGCGATCTGGTGCAGGAAGGAGGCGCCGGCGCCGTTCTCCAGCAGGCGGCGTACGAGATAGGGCAGGAGGTCGGCATGGGTGCCGACCGGCGCATAAATGCGCGTAATCAGGCCCGGCACGCGCTCGTGCAGCACGTCGTGCAACTCCCTGCCCATGCCATGCAGGCGCTGAAACTCGAACTCTTCGGTGCTGCGCCCGGCCTGGCGCGCCAGATGCAGCACGGCGGCGGCGCTATGCGCGTTGTGGGTGGCGAATTGCGGGTAGAGGCGCCGGGACGCGAGCAGCTTTCGGGCGCAGGCCATATAGCTGACATCCGTCGCCGCCTTGCGGGTGAAAACCGGGAAGCTCGGAAAACCGCCGAGCTGGGCGAGTTTGATTTCGGTGTCCCAATAGGCGCCCTTGACCAGCCGCACCATGAGGCGGCGGTCGAGCCGCTCGGCCAGCGCCTCCAATCGATCGAGCACGATGGACGCGCGCCGGCCATAGGCTTGCACGACGATGCCGAAGCCGTCCCAGCCGCGGAGCTTTTCGTCATCGAGGACGGCGGCGATCACCTCGAGCGAGAGCGGCAGCCGGGCCTGCTCCTCGGCATCGATATTGAAGCCGATGCCGGCTGCGGCGGCCGCCCGGGCGAGGTCCCTGGTCGTGGCAACCAGTTCCTGCATCACCCCTTCGCGCTTGGCGAACTCGTAGCGCGGATGCAGCGCGGAGAGCTTGACCGAAATCCCCGGATTGTCGCGAACCGAGGAAGATGCGGCGCGGCGGGCGAGGACCGCGATGGCGTGGGCATAGGCCTCCCTGTAGCGGGCCGCGTCGGCTGCAGTGCGGGCGGCCTCGCCGAGCATGTCATAGGAAAAGCGATAACCGGCCCTTTCGATCGTGGGCGCGCGCTTTTCCGCCTCGGCGATGGTTTCCCCGAAGACGAACTGGCTGCCGAGCCAGCCCATCGCCTGCCGCGTGGCGGCGCGAATGACCGGCTCGCCCAGCCGACGCACCGCGCCGGCGAGCGCGCCTTTTTCCGAGGCGAGGACGCCGGTGGTGAGGTTCAGCGCCTGCGACAGGAAATCGAGGGGCAGGCTGGAGCCGCCCGGCTTTGCCGTCCAGTCGCCCTCCTCGAGCTTGTCGGCAATGAGCGCGTCGACCGTCGCCTGGTCGGGCACGCGCAGCAGCGCTTCGGCGAGGCTCATCAGCGCAACGCCTTCGTCGCTGCCCAGCCCGTAGCGCACCAGGAACGCGTCGAGCAGGCCGGGCTGGCCCCTGCGCCGGACCGCTTCGACGAGCTCACGGGCGTCGCTGCCGATGACGGCGCGGTCGGCGGGCGACAGGGCCAGCCCGCCGAGCAGGCGGCTCACGACCTCGTCTTCCGGTGCATAGGCGGCCAGGACTGCCCGGTTCACTGCATTCTCCCCGAATCCCGTCAACGAACGCCAGCGTAGCCAGGCCGTTGCGGATCATTCATCCGATCTCGGATCGGTATAGGTATTTTCCACCAGGAATTGTCGACAGAGTGAATACTATATGCCAATAGGAGGCCAGAGCGGCGGCACGGGTTGCGCTGCCTGAAGCGCGAGAAGATGTTTATGAGACTTGATGAGGCCTGGCCGCACTTCATGGCCGTCGTCGCCGAGGCCAGTACACCGAAGCCGGTTTTCGAGGCCCTGCTCGAGATCGTCAACGGTCATGTCGGGAACCGGCTGATGACCGCCCAGGCCTTCGAGGTGCCGGCCGGCCGGCAGCGGCGGATTTATTCCGAGAACGAGGCGGCCTATCCCGTGGGTGGCTTCAAGCCGATCCAGGGCGGCCGCTGGACCGATACCATCCTCGACCGCCGCGAAATCTTCTCCTCGGTCAGCATCGAGGACATGGCCGAGGTGTTCTTCGACTGGAAGCTGATCCAGTCGCTCGGCTGCGAATCCATCCTCAACCTGCCGGTGGTGGTCGCCGGCGAGGTGATCGGGACACTCAACCTGCTGAACCGCGCCGGCTACTACACCGCCGAGCGGGTGGCGGCGGCGCGCGACGTGCTGCCCTTCGCCACCATGGCCTTCCTTGTCGCCGAGATCGCGGAACGCGGCTAGCGGTCCGATCCGTTCAGGTCGAAACATCAAACTCGATGTCATTCCCGCGAAAGCGGGAATCTCCGTTTGCCAAAAGCTCCGCGTCCGGAAGGAACAGAGATTCCCGCTTTCGCGGGAATGACGGCGGCTGGGTTTTCGCGGGAATGGCGCCGGCTGGGCTTTCGCGGAAATGACGCAGGTTGGACCGGACCCGATGGACATGGCTCATGGCTCTAGCGGCCGAGCTGGTCCTTCACCAAGGCGCCGCGTGCCATGATGGCGGGCATGTGGGCGCCGTCGCCTTGCAGCAGGGACAGGTCGTCGAGCGGATTGCCGTCGATCACCAGCAGGTCGGCGAAGGCGCCGGGCGCGATGACGCCGAGCTGCCCCTCCATCTGGCAGAGCCGCGCACCGACAATGGTCGCCGAGCGGATGATTTCGGCCGGCGTCAGCACCTTGGCCAGCAGTTCGAACTCCATGCAGTGATATTTCCTGAGGCTGCCCAGAAGGTCGGAGCCGAAGGCCATCGGCAGGCCGGCGTCGCGCATGATGGCGAGCGAACGCAGGCCGCCTTGGCGGACCACTTCGATCTTGGCGAATTCGGCCTCGCCCAGCCCCAGTTCCTTGCCGTCTAGCGCAAGCGCTTCATAGGCCACCAGCGTCGGGACGGCGATGCAGCCTTTTTCGGCGGCGCGGCGGGCAGTTTCCGGCTCGATCAGATTGCAATGCTCGAGCGAACGGACGCCCAGCCCGACGCAGCGCCTGATGGCCTTGTCGGTATAGAGGTGGGCCGCGACGTAAAAGCCGGCGTTCTCCGCCTCCTCGACCATGGCGCTGATTTCGTCGGCCGAGAACTGGATCGAATGGATGGGGTCGTTGGGCGAGGACACGCCGCCATTGGCCATGACCTTGACGAAGGTGGCGCCTTCCTTGATCATCTTGCGGCAGGCGGCGCGGACATTGTCCACGCCGTCCACCGTATAGCCCATCGAGCCGAGGCGCGTGTCGAGCGAGGGTTCCCGGTCGTCGCTGCGCTTGCGCTGGTCGGAATGGCCGCCGGTCATGGTCAGGCCCTTGCCGCAGATGACGAGGCGCGGCCCTTCGATCAGCCCCTGTTCGACGGCTTGCACCAGGCCGTAATCGGCGCCGCCGAGATCGCGCAGCGTGGTGAAGCCGCGCAGCAGCATCTCCTTCATCACCCGGGCGGCCCGGAAGGCGGCGAGCGAATCCGGGGCGATGGCGTTGCCCCATAGGTCGAGCGTCTCGGCGACGACATGCACATGGCAGTCGATAAGGCCCGGCATCAGGGTGCGGCCGGCAAGCGCGATTTCGGTCGCGCCGGGCGGGCGGGCCAGGGAGGCGCCAATGGCGGCAATGCGGCCATTCTCGACCAGCACGTCGAGCCCGTCCTTGAGGATGCCGGCATCGGCATCGAGCACCCTGCCGCCGGTGAAGAGGTAATTGGTCATGGGAATTCCGATCAGCGGTGATGGCAGGCGGCCAGCCGCCCGTCCGGCCGCGGGATGAGGGGCGGTTCGGTGGTTTTGCAGACGTCGGTCGCCAGCGGGCAGCGGGGATGGAACGGGCAGCCGGACGGCTTGCGCGTCGCGCTCGGCACGTCGTCGCTGCGGGCGCTGTATTTGTGGCGCTGCCGCGGGTCGAGGGTCGGCGCCGACTTGATCAAGAGCTCGATATAGGGGTGGGTCGGGGCGGCAAAGAGCTGCGCCTTGGTGGCGATTTCCACGACCTTGCCCAGATACATCACCGCAACCCGATGGGAGATGTGCTCCACCACGCCGAGATCGTGCGAGATGAAGAGGTAGGAGACGCCGAGATCGCGCTGCAGGTCGGCGAGCAGGTTGAGGATTTGCGCCTGCACCGAGACGTCGAGCGCCGATACGGGTTCGTCGCAGACGATGAGGTCGGGCTTGAGGGCAAGCGCCCGGGCGATGCCGATGCGCTGGCGCTGCCCGCCCGAGAACTGGTGCGGGAAGTTATTAGCCTGGTCGGGGCGCAGGCCCACGCGGGCCATGAGGTCGGCGACCTCGTTTTCGCGCTCGGCCCTGGTGCCCACGCCATGGATATCGAGCGCCGCGCGGATTGCGTCGCGGACGCGGCGGCGGGGGTTGAGCGAGGAAAACGGGTCCTGGAACACGATCTGCACGCGCCGCCGATAGGCCTTGAGCGCACGCCGGCTGAAGGACCGGATTTCCTCGCCGTCGAAGCGGATGCGGCCGCCGGTCGGGGCGACCAGGCCCATCAAGGCAAGGCCGGTCGTCGATTTGCCGCAACCGGATTCGCCGACGAGGCTCAAGGTCTCGCCACGGCCGATCTCGAAACTGACCCCGTCCACGGCCTTGACCGTCCCGACCTGCCGGCGGAGCACGCCGCCGCGGATGGGGAAATGCACTTCGAGGTCTTCGACCTGGAGCAGGGGCTCAGCCATTGTCGTGCTCCCAGCAGGCGGCGAAATGGCCGGGATGCTTTTCCTCGAAGGGCGGGCGCTCCTCGAGGCAGCGCGCCGAGGCCGTCGGGCAGCGCGGCGCAAAGGCGCAGCCTTTGGGCAGGTCCCAGAGCGGCGGCACCGTGCCGGGAATATCGACCAGCCGGTCGGCCGCGGGACGCCCAGCGACGGCGCGCGGGATCGCGCCCATCAGGCCGAGCGTATAGGGGTGGATCGGATGGTCGAACAGATCATAGACGCTCGCTTCCTCGACGCGGCGGCCGGCATACATGACGATCACCCGGTCGGTGATTTCGGCCACCACGCCGAGATCATGGGTGATCAGCACGAGGGCCGTGCCCATGCGGGCCTGCAAATCCGAGATCAGGCCGAGAATCTGTGCCTGGATGGTGACGTCAAGCGCGGTGGTCGGCTCGTCGGCGACGAGGATGCGCGGATCGCAGGCGAGCGCCAGTGCGATCATCGCGCGCTGGCGCATGCCGCCCGAGAGCTCGTGGGGGTATTGTCTGGCGCGCCGCCGGGGATCGGGCATCTGCACCATCTGCAATACCTCGATCGCGCGCGCCATGGCCTGCCCGCGGCTTGCGCCCCGGTGACGGCGCACCGCCTCGGCGATCTGCTCGCCGATGGTCAGCACCGGATTGAGCGCCGTCAGCGGCTCCTGGAAGATCATGGCGATGGCTTCGCCGCGCCGGTCCTCCACCGCGCGCTGATCCATGGCGAGGAAATCCTCGCCGTCCACGACGATGCTGCCGCCGGCGATCTCCGCCGCGTCGGGCAGCAGGCGCAGCAGCGACAGCGCGGTCATCGACTTGCCGCAGCCGGATTCGCCGACGATGCAGACGGTTTCGCCCGCCTTCACCGTCAGCGCCATGTCGGAGACGACGTCGAAGGCGCCATTGTCGCCCCGGATGCGGACGCGCAGGCCCGAGACTTCGAGCATCGGCGGCGCTTCGTCCGGGGTGAGTTGGGTTTCCATCGCGTCGTCTTTCCGCAGAACAGAGGCCGTTATTTGCCGGCCCCGTCCAGATTGCCGACCATGAAGCCGTAGTCGCCCGCTTCCACCAGATTGCGGGTGAGGTGCTGCATGACCATGATGCCGTTCTCGAAGGGGGTCGGGATTTCCTCGATCACTTCGAAATCATAGGGGCTCACGACGCGGCCGAGGAGCTGGCCGCCCTTGATGACCTCGCCGTTGGGCGGGGACAGGGGCTCGAGGAAGCCGCCATGCTTGGGCCTTATGCCGACGAGTTCGTGCAGCACGACCTGCGCCGGCGGCGCCTTCACGTCGCCCTCGAGCGCGCCGATCAGGCGGAGCTGGTTGATGAGGCCGTCGACGGTGCGCTCGACATAGGGGGTCTGGTCGACGATGCCGCCGCCGAGCTCGATGGTCACGACCTTGGTGCCGTGGCGGTCCATCGAGACGGTCTTGCTGGTCCCGGCATAGACGGTGCCGACCTTGCCCTCGACCGGCTGGTAGAGGACCTTGGACCGGAAGGCGCGCGACAGTTCCGGGGCGTTCCACATATAGACGTAGTCGACCGTCGGGCGGTCGGTGCCGGAATGGAGGTCAAGATTGTACTCGATCTTCGCAAAGAACTCGCTGGCCAGCGCGTCGGCGAGCTGCTGCGTATAGGTGCCGCGCGGATCGCCGGGGAATTCGCGGTTGAGGTTGAGCTGGTCGAGCGGATTGTGCCGGTGATTGGCGGCAAAGGAGCGGGGGTTGGCGACCGGCAGCAGCAGGATGCGGCCCTTCAGCGGCAGATCCTTGATCTTGCGGTAGAGTTCTAGGATCGCCTGCGAGCCGGTGTTCTCATTGCCGTGGATGGAGCCGGAAATGCCGATGGTCGGCCCGTCCGTCTCGCCCACCAGCTCATTGATGAACAGCACGGCATCGCTGCCATCGGCATGGGTGGTGAATTTGGGGCGAAGCTTGTTGATCGATTTGACCACGGTTTGTCCTTCCAGATTGAGAGAAGCTATTTCCGCCCGCCGCGGGAAAGATGGCGGGGGTCGAGGACGTCGCGCAGGCCGTCCCCGAGAAGATTGAAGCCGAGCACGGTCAGCATGATCGTGGCGCCCGCCACGATGGCGAGCCAGGGCTGGTCGCGCATGAATTTGGTGCCGTAGGCGAGCGTCCAGCCCCAGGTCGGCGCCGGCGGCGGCAGGCCGAAGCCGAGAAAGCTCAGGGCCGATTCCGAGATGATCGCCGTGCCGAGCCCGAGCGAGGCCAGCACGATGATCGGCCCGAGCGCATTGGGCAGGATTTCGCGGAACAGGATGCGGCCATAGCCGGCGCCGAGCGCCTTGGCCGCCTGCACGTAGTTCTGTTCACGCAGCACCATGGTGGTGGCTCGGACGACGCGCGCGTAATCGGTCCAGGCGACGACGATGATGGCGAGCGCCACGTTCCAGATGCCCGGCCCGAGAACGGCGATGATGGCGAGCGCCAGCACGATTGCCGGGAAGCCGAGGAAGATGTCGGTGATGCGCATCAGCACCATGTCGACCCAGCCGCCGAAATAGCCGGCCACGAGCCCGACCGTGGTGCCGATAACGGCCGAGCAGGCGACCGAGGTGATGGCGATGGTGAGCGAGATGCGCGCGCCGAACACCAGGCGCGACCAGAGATCGCGGCCGAAATTGTCGGTGCCCAGCCAATGCAGCGCCGTCGGATAGGCGAAGCGGTTGCGCATATCCATCTGGTCGATGCCATGGGTGGCAACCAGCGGCGCGAACACGGCGCAGAAGATGATGAAGAGGCTGATCAGGGCGCCGATGACCAGCGAGGGATTGCGGAGCGGCTTGGGGATACGCATCGGCCTAACCCAGCCTGATCCGGGGATCGACCGCCGCATAGAGCAGGTCGACGACGAGGTTCACCAGCGCGAAGAGGATCGCAAAGGTCAGCACGATGCCCTGGATCAGCGGCAGGTCGCGCTGCGAGATTGCCGAGATCGTCAATTGACCGAGGCCCGGCCAGGCGAAGATGCTCTCGGTGAGCACGGCGCCGCCGAGCAGCGCGCCGAAGCGCAGGCCGATGACGCTGAGCACCGGGAGCAGCGCATTGCGCAGGGCGTGCTTGATGACCACCGTGCCGGTGCGCAATCCCTTGGCGCGGGCGGTGCGGACGAAATCCTCATGCAGCACTTCGAGCATGGAGGTGCGGACCAGCCGCGAGATGACGGCCGCCGAATTGGCCGCGAGCGCCAGGGCCGGCATCAGGATGTGCAGGAAGGAATCCCAGAGCACCTGCGGATGGCCCGTCAGCGCCGCGACGAAGGCCTGCGGCAGCGGCACGCCGCGGCCGATCGAAGGCAGCCAACCGAGCTTGACGGCGAAGTAGAGCATCAGCAGCAGGCTGAGCCAATAGACCGGCATGGAGACGCCGAGCTGGGCGAAGAGCATGGCCGCCGTATCGATGATAGAGCCCTGCCGGATCGCCGCGACGACGCCGAGCGCGATGCCGATCACCACGGCGAACACCAGCGCCACGACCGCCAGTTCGATCGTCGCGCCGAGGCGGCCGGAAATGATGTCCCACACCGCCTGGTGCTGGAAGATCGAGGTGCCCATGTCGCCGTGTAGCAATTGGCCGAAATAATGCAGCAGACGGAGATACCAGGGATCGTCGAGCCCGAGCGACTGCCTGAGGCTGGCGATCTGCTCGGGCGTTGCTTCCTGGCCCAGCAGCACGGCCGCCGGGTCGCCCGGAATGAGCAGCAGCAGACAGAAGGTCACCACCACCATGCCGACCGCCATCGGCACGAGCAGCAGCAGGCGCCGCACGATGTAGGCTAGCATTGGGGGGCGCTCGTGGATGGGGGGCGACGGTCTGGGGCGCCCCTCCCCCTTGAGGGGAGGGTGGCGGCAGCCGGGTGGGGGTGAACAACGCGCGCTGGTGTCTGTGGAGAGGACCCCCACCCCCGACCCCTCCCCTCAAGGGGGAGGGGGGCGTGGCGGCGCACGCCGCGCGAAGTTTCGAAAGCTTCAGGCAATGACGACGTCCTCGATCGCGCGCGGGTAGTGCGTCATGGAATCCGGCCCGTCTCGTGTCACCAAAACCGTGTCGGCGATGCGGTAGCCGGCGAAGCCGGGGACGAAGATCGCCGGTTCGCTGGAGGTGATCATGCCCGGCTCGAGGATGGTCTGGTCTCCGGCCTCCACCCATGGCGGCTCGTGGAACATGATGCCCATGCCGTGGCCGACCCGGTGCAGCAGGTAGTCGCTCATGCCGGCCTCGCGGATATAGGTCAGTGCGCGAATGTCGGCGGAGGCGCAGGTCTGTCCCGCGATGAGCCCCGCCGTGCCGATGCGCTGCGCCTCGAAGGCGACGGCGTAGTGATCGCGCTGCGTCGTATTGGGCTCGCCGATGAACAGGGTCCGCTCGCTTTCGGCGGCCCGGCCGCCGACCCGGCAGCCCAGCGACAGGATGATGCTCTCGCCGTGCTTCACCGGATTGCCCGTCGGCATGCCGTGCGGGAAGGCCGAGCGCGCGCCGGAATAGACCAGGCCGCTGGCGAGGCCCTGCACCAGCATGACCTCCTCGTGCTCCTCGTGCATGATCTTCATGGCGTGGCGGGAGACGAAGGATTCGATCTCGATCTCGCTGGGGAGCGTATTGCCCGAACGCATGGCGTCGGCGATCAGGCCGACGCCGGCCTTGACCATCTCGTCCGAGATGCGGGCCGCCTCGCGGTGCAGCGCGATTTCCTCGGGATATTTGACGAGGCGCATCTGCTGCACGATGGGCGAAGGCACGACGCGGGCATTTGG
>DASZUI010000256.1:0-7321 GCA_035547675.1 Devosia sp. | reverse complement strand
GGCGTCATTCCGGCGAAGGCCGGAATCCAGCCACAGGCACCGCCGTGCCCCAATCCACCAACGGCACCGCCAGCGGCCCGTTATCGTCCGCACATGAAGCGGTGCTAGCGTGGCTACCGATCCAGAGGAGCTCTGCCATGCTGACCATTCCCTTCGACGCCCGCCGTTTCCGTTCCACCGCCGAATTCTACACCCGCTATCGCGTGCCCTATCCGGCGGCGCTGCTCGAATCGGTTGCGGCGCGTGTCGGTCTAAAACCGGGCGATGCGGTGCTCGATCTCGGCTGCGGGCCCGGCGTGCTGGCGCTCGGCTTCGCCCGGCTCGGCTTTGCGGTGACGGGCATCGACCCCGAGCCGGAGATGCTGGAAGCGGCCCGCGCCGCCGCAGCCGAGGCGGGGCTGCCGCTGACGCTGCGCGAGGGCTCCTCCTACGATCTGGGGCCCGGAACCGGCAGCTTCCGCCTCGTCACCATGGGCCGCTCCTTCCACTGGATGGACCGGGCGGCGACCCTCGCCGCGCTGGACCGGCTGATCGAGCCCGGCGGGGCGGTCGCGCTTTTCCACGATCGCCGGATCGCCGTCTCGCCGGACTGGCAGAAGCTGCTCGCCGAACTCTCCGAGAAGCACTCGCCCGGGCGGAGCGAAAGCCGGCATATGCGCCGCAACCCGGACTGGCGGCCGCATGAGGCGGTATTGCTCGATTCGGCTTTCGCGGCGGTCGAAAGCCGCGGGCGTGTCTTCACCCAGACGCTGACCGCCGACGACATTCTCGGGCGCGCCTATTCCATGTCGGTGACCTCGCCCGAGGCGCTGGGCGACCGCCGGGAGGCCTTCGAGGCGGAACTGCTTGCCGGCCTTGCCGCCATGTCGCCCGAAGACCGCTTCCATGAAGTCGTCGCCGCCGAGGCGGTATTGGCCTTCCGTCCGGCCGAGCTGCCGCCGGCCATGAGGGCATGAAGCAGGCGCCTCGTCGGTAAAACGTGAACCAGAATTCGTCGCCGGGGTTGGTAGGCAGGCATGATTTGCCCTATATCGCTGCCTTACGATGAAAGCCCGACAGGCGAGCTCATGACCGGCAATCTCAGGAATCCTACCGCGCTCAAGGCGCTCGATCCCATCTGGCAGGCGATCGCCGAGCAGGCGGGCTCGATCGTGGAAACGGAACCGGCGCTGGCGGCGCTGGTTGTGCCGACCATCCTCAACCACGCCCGCTTCGAGGATGCGCTGGCGCACCGGCTGGCCGAACGGCTGAGCCATCGCGACCTGTCTGCCGAGCTCATCCGGCAGGCCTTTGCCGAGGCGCTGGAGTTCCGCCCGGAGATCGGCAGCGAGGCGCGCGCCGACCTCGCCGCGACGCTGGAGCGCGACCCGGCCTGCCATCGCGAGATCGAGCCGCTGCTCTATTTCAAGGGCTACCAGGCGGTTCAGACGCATCGCTTCGCCAACGCGCTGCTGCAGATGGGGCGGCGCGACTTCGCGCTCTATCTGCAAAGCCGCTCGAGCCAGGTATTCCAGGTCGACATCAACCCGGCGGCGAAGCTCGGCAAGGGCCTCATGCTCGACCACGGTACGGGCACCGTCATCGGCGAGACGGCGGTCGTGGGGGATCACGTCTCCATCATGCAGGGCGTCACGCTCGGCGGCACCGGCAAGTCCGACCAGGACCGGCATCCCAAGATCGGCGACGGCGTGCTGATCGGGGCGGGGGCGATCGTCCTGGGCAATATCCGGGTGGGCGAGGGCGCGCGCGTGGCGGCGGGCTCCGTCGTGGTCAAGGAAGTGCCGCCGCATGTGACCGTCGCGGGCGTGCCGGCCAAGGTGATCGGCGAGGTCGGTTCTCCACAGCCGGCCACCACCATGGATCATATCGTGCTCATGAACGACACCACGGGTTGACGGGGCGGCGCATTTCCGCTCATTGCCCGGCAACAGCGCGGCGTCCGGCGCCGGCGATTTTTCGAGGAGCGGCCAATGAAGCACGCCGAGATCATCAAGCTGCAGAACTTCCTGCAGCGTAAGTTCAGCAACCGCAATATCGACGTGCGCCCGCGCAAGCAGGACGACAGCGTCGAGGTCTATCTCGGCGACGAATTCCTCGGCCTGATCTTCGTGGACGACGAAGACGGCGACCTCTCCTACAATTTCACCATGGCGATCCTCGACGTCGACCTCGAGGACTGACCAGCCATTCGGCCGGAATCCAGACCCAGGCACCTACGCCCGCCTGCGCCGCCAGACATACCAGCCGATAGCCACCACGGCGATCACGACGATCGCTGCGTCGGCGCTGTGGAAGGCGGATTTCAGCGCCGGATTGCTGTCCCATTGCGCGCCCAGCACCTGCCCGATCCAGGCGAGCAGCAGGCACCAGAGCAGCGAGCCGATAAAGCTGTAGATCTGGAACGCCCAGAGGTTCATGTGCCCGAAGCCGGCCGGCAGGGCGATGAAGGTCCTGACCACCGGCAGCAGCCGGCCGATGAACACGGCCACGGCGCCGAAGCGCGCAAAAAAGCGCTCCGCGACGTCGATGTCGTGCGGATTGAGCAGGACGTAGCGGCCCCAGCGCTCGACGAAGGGCCGCCCGCCCACCGCGCCCACCCAATAGGCGATCGTCGAGCCGATATTGCAGCCGACGGCGCCGGCAATGGCCACGCCGAACAGGTTGAGCGTGCCCGTCGACGCCAGATAGCCGGCGAACGGCATGACGATCTCGGAGGGCAGGGGGATGCAGGCGGATTCGATCGCCATCAGCACGGCGATGCCGAAATAGCCGGTCGCCGAAATCAGCGACACCACGGCCGAGCCCAGGGCTTCGATCGATTGGGCGAGCATGAGGAAGCTCCGTTGGCAGGCGTCCTCGCCTAGCCGAAGCCGAGCGGCGGAGCAAGGGCACATGGTCGGTGCCTTACCCCAATACCCCGATGCGCTTCAGCTGCTCGTCCATCAGCCGATCGAAGTTCTTCCAGCCATAGAGGGCGGAGGCATCGAAGCGGTAGATGGCAGCGATGCCGCCGGGCAGGGCCACCGTCCTGAGGCAATTGCCGCCCGAGGCGCCGGCGACCGGCGCCATGCACTTGGCCACGAATGGGGATTGCGACAGCGCGTCGTACCAGACGGTTTCGTTCGCGTAACCTTCATTGGCATAGAGCGGCTTGCCCACCAGCCCCGGCGGGCCGGAAAGCTCATTGGGCATGAACTGATGGAGATAGACGCCGTCGAGCAATTCGGCGCTGGGCCGCGCCTGGCTCAAGGGCAGCAGGGTGACGGCCACGGGCAGCAGCCCGCCATCCGTGCCGAGCGGCAGCGCAATGGAAAGCTCGACTTCGCTGGCGAAGCCCTGCGCGCCCGAATTCGCCGGGCCGCGCAGCCAGGCGGCGGGAATGTTCAGCTGCCGGCCCACCAGTGCCCGGCTGACCGTGGCGCTCTCGGCCGCCGCCGGCGGTTTCGTCCGGTTGTGCAGCGCCGAAAGGGCGCTTGCCGCGCCCAGCCCCAGCATCAGCACCACGAGCATGATCGCGCTCAGGGTGAAGCCCATCGAATGGGGCTCCGCCTTGCGGTGCGGCAGGCCGGGCGAGGTCATGATGCGCGTTAACCAATGGGAGCGGCTTCACATGACATCGGACTTGGCACCCCATATGCTTAATGAAGCGTTAACAGGGTGCCGCGGCGGCGGCCAAGCGCCGGGAGGCAGGCGATGTTCCAGTTCGTGGTTGCCGGTTTCGTCATGGCCGTCGGGCTCTGCATCGCCGGCGCGGCGACGCATCTCTACCAGGGCGTGACCCAGCAGCAGGCGGCCCTGCGCTATGACGGCAAGACCTATCTGATCGGCCTCGGCCATGTCGCCCTGAGCTTCGTCTGCGGGCCTTATCTCATGCTGCAGCTGGGCTGGCGGCATGAGCCCGACGGCACGATTTCGCTGGGGTCGGCCCTGCTTGCGGCGTTCCTCGCCTTCGGCTGGGCCTTCATCACCGGCCTGCTGTTCCTCAGTATCTATTTCGCCATCCGGGGCTGAACCCCCGGGGCTATTTGCCGGCGACGATCACGCTCGGACGCGCATCCTCGATGCCGACCCATTCGCCGGCGTCGGCCTGCGACTGCCGCTTGAGGAAATGGTAGGGGCTGTCCTTCCAGTCCCGCACCACTGAATCTTGGTTGTCGAGGATCAGGTCGCCGCGGTCGGTGCGGACCATCAGCACGGCGTGGCCCTCGCCATCGCTGTCGCGCGCCACCGTCATCAGCAGCGTGCTCGGCGGCCAGCCATCGGCGATGAGCTGGCGGCGCTTGGCGAGCGCGATGTCCTCGCAATCGCCATAGCCGTTGGGATAGGTCCAGAACTCGGCGACATGGTAGAGCTGCTGGTCCGTCTCCGGCACGATGGTGGTGTTGAACCAGGTGTTGACGTCGAGCAATTGCTGCCAGTTCTGCGGCGTCAGGTGCATGGCGTCGACCAGCTTGGCATTGATCCGGCAGTCACCGGGAAAACGCTTGCAGAAATCCGCCGCCCCGACGGGGATGCTCGTCGTCCCCGTCACCGGCGCGAAGGCGACATTGCTGAAATCCACCAGCTGGGCGGCACGCGCCACCGGCGCGGCGGCGATCATCCCGATGGTGAGCGTCACGGCCATTGCCCGCCGGACGAATTCGATGGTCCACATCTGTGGTCTCCCCTGACGGAGACCACGCTAGAGCGCCGGCTTTGCCCCGCTCCGAAAACTCAGATGCAAGTTTTCGACGAATTTTATGGATGGGATTCAGGGGGTGTTAGGCATGAGGGGCGGCCTCGCCGCCTCGTCCCCTCGCCCCTCTGGGGAGAGGGCTAGGGTGAGGGGTTCGCGCGCTCAGGTCGTGCCGCGTGGCTACCCCTCACCGGCCTGCCGGCCACCCTCTCCCCAGAGGGGCGAGGGTTTCAAAGGGGCGAGGCCTTGCCACCGCACGGCGTCATTCCGGCGAAGGCCGGAATCCAGCAACGCGCACCTACCTCGACACTGAGCCCGTGCGCACCCTACCTGCCCACATCGAAAATCAGGTCCAGCCGAATGGCTGGGGCTAGTTGATCCTGAGGTTCTGCTGGACGACGTTGAGGATTTCCTGGGCCGAGACGAACTCGACCGCCACCCCGTCCTGGAAATGCCGCACGACCTTGGCGCGCATGCGGCCCAGCGTCACCGGCGTGCCCATGGCGGGCCTGACGGCAAGCTCGATGGCCGCGCCGGAGAGCGAGATGTCGATGATCTTGCAATTATAGCGCCGGCCGTCGTCGAGCACGACCGTCGAATGGCGGTTGTCCGGCACCACGCGCTCGTGGCGGCGATCCTCGGGCAGGCCGAGCACGTCCTTGTTGGCGAGCCAGGTGAGCTGGGCCGCCATCTTGTCGCGCTTGCGCGGCGAGGCCTCGATGTTCATGACGAAGCCGCCCTCGATGGTATCGAGGATCTGGCCTTCCACCCGGCCGATATTGTCGAGATAGGCGATGACCTTCTCGCCGACCACCCCCGGCACCGGCGCGATGACGATGGCATCCCCCGGCGACATTTCGAGCACCTGGCACGGAAACTCGCGCCGGTCGGCCAGCATGTAGCGGCCCAGCAGCGACACGCGCACCCGTTGGAATTTGGGCGCCTCGCCCTGGCTGCGGATGGTGCGTGCCGGGCGTTCGGAAGTAATTTCGTCGTTGAGCATTGAGGCTGACTCGGCCGGCACACGGAACGTCAGTCTCAAGGCTAATGGGGGGTGGTTAACGCTTGGTAGCGTTGCTAGGGGAAAAACCGTAGCACTTGTCGCTATTATTGCGGGCGTCCGCCATCGATTACGGCAAGGTGTGCGTAACGACGTGCGGCCCGGCCATAAAGCGTTGCGGCGAGTGGCGAAGGGGGTAGGGCGGAGATTTCGCGCGGGCCCGTGCGGCCGCCTACGAAACCGATCTCATTGGCCACTTCGTCCGCAATATCCCGCATCATGTCGGCCGGATTGGCCTCGTCCGGCCAGATCAGCCTGAGCCCGGTAATGCGCTGCTCCATGACCGGCTGCGAGCCGAACCAATAGGGCGTATCGATGGCCGTCAGCGCGCCGAGGATGCGCGAATCGGTCACCCCGTTGTGGCGGATCGGCAGCAGGATCGTCTCGAAGCTCGCCTTGCTGTGGATCGGCGTCGTGCCCTCGAAGGTCACGAGGGCCACGGCATGGTCCTCGGTCACGGCGCGGATCAGCGTCGCCATCGCGTCGCGGTCGCGCAGGTGCCAGAGCCGGGTGAAGGAGCGGCCCTTGAGCTCGCGCGCATAGGCCGAGCAGATATGCGAGCCCGCGAGGCGGAACGAGAACTCGTCCTGCTCGTCGCGCTCGAGAATGAAGGTCGAGCCGAGCGCGGACTTGATCCGGGCCGGGTCGAGGTCGCGGCGCTCCGGGGCGCTGCGCGCGCCGCGCAGGGCGTTCCAGTAATTGTAAAGCGTCCTGGTACTGGATTTCTGCATCATGTCCATCTCGTGCGGCGCACGCCCATTAACGTGGGGCACGCCCCTCGCGATCCGGAGACTGCCAAAAGCCGGGCGCTAAATCGCCCTTAAATAATCCTTAAGGTTAACGCGGCTTGCCCGGTGTGGAAAAGACTGCGATTTGGTCGCACAACGTGCCGCAACAGGAAAACCAGATGAGCGATGAGCAGGGTGGGCCGGCCGAGCCCGCAGCCGAGGACGGCGGGCCGGCAGGAGGGGGCCGCCAGCCGATTTTCATGCTGCCGGCGGTCATTACCGTCCTGGGCGGCGCGATGCTGGTGGTCCAGGCGCTGATGAGCTGGGTGCTGTCGGGCGAACTGCAGGACGACGTGCTGGGCTGGCTCGGCTTCATTCCGGCGCGGCTGGTGGCACCCGAGCATATCCCGGGCGGCTGGCTGCCGCTCCTCTGGACGCCGTTCACCTATGGCTTCGTGCATGGCGGCTGGGAGCACGTGCTGGGCAATGTCGTCTGGCTGGTCATCTTCGGCACGCCCGTGGCGCGGCGCTACGGCGCCGTTCCTACGCTCATTGTCTTTTTCGTCAGCTCGGTCGTCGGGGCCATCGCCTTCGCCATCACCGAGCTCAATGAGGTGGCCTATCTCGTCGGCGCCTCGGGGGGGATCGCCGGCCTCACCGGCGCGGCCATGCGCTTCATCTTCCAGCCCGTCATCGTCGTGCCGCATCCCGAGACGGGCGCGCCTATTCCTGTAGGCCGCCGGATGGCGAGCCTGCCCGAACTGCTGCGCAGCCCGCCGGCGCGGAATTTCTCGATTCTCTGGGTGGTGCTGAACTGCCTCGTGCCGCTCGCCCCGCTGCTCATCGGCCAGGATGTCG
>DASZUI010000255.1:0-17366 GCA_035547675.1 Devosia sp. | reverse complement strand
CCCTGGTCGGAATTGGTGATCGAGATGCCGCCCGACGCGCCGTCGACGATATTGCCGATGATGGCCGAGCCGGAAAAGGCGAATTCCGAATAGATCGCGACCTCGCGGCAATTGCTGCAGTTATTGCCGCGGATGGAGGTGTTCTTGCCCGTATTCACCCGGATCGCCGAGAAATCGCAGTCGCTGATGACATTGTCGGCGATGACCACATCGTCCGCCCGGTAGATATTGATGCCGTTGCCGTTCTGCCCGCTTCCCCCGTCGCTGGCGCGCACCCCGGCGATGCGGTTGCCCGAGACGACCGAGCCGTCCGCTCCCGGCGCATCGCGCCAGACCAGTATGCCGCCATTCCCACATTCGGCCAGCCTGTTGCCGCGGATCGTCAGCCCCCGGCTGTTGCTGGAAAAGAGCGCAATGCCCGAGCCGGCGAAGGCGCAATCCTCGACGGTGCCGCCCACGTCCTCGAGCTTCAGTCCCGTCGCCCCGCCTGTGAAGCGGCAGTTGACGATCCGCACGCCGTCGCTGCCTGAGACGGTGAGCAGCGCCGCGCCGTCCCCTCCCGTGAAGCCGACCCCGTCCAGCACCAGCCCATCCGCCGACGGCGCCGTGCCGACCGGGCCGCTATCCGCGGCGAGGACGGTCGCTCCGGGCACGCCGACGACCCTCACGGAAGCCGGGAAAACCAGATTGGCAACCCTGATGCGGCCGGGCGGCAGCGTGAGCGGCGCCCCGCTCGCGCGAGCGGCGTCGAGCGCCTTCTGCACGGCCTCGCTCTGGTCCGCGTCGCTGTCGCCGCGGATCGTGCCCTGTTGGCGTGCCGGCGCGGCGGCGCGCGCGGGCAGGGCGGCGGAGGCCGCGGCGGCCAGCACCAGCGTCGAGCGGCGGGTAAGTTTGCCGGAATTGGACATGGCCGGATCATGCCGCCGAGGCGGAAAGATTACGTGAACGCCCGTCCCCCGGGCCCGCGGCGCCGCAGGTTGCGCGTTCCTTTCCCCGGCGGCTATAAGCCGTCGACGATGCAACCGGAACGGCCCGATGCTTCTTGACGACAAGATCTATCTCGGCACCAGCACGCGCCCCGAATACCTGACGCTCAAATATGGCAACCGCCACGGCCTCGTGACCGGCGCTACCGGCACCGGCAAGACCGTGACGCTGCAGATCATGGCCGAAGGCTTTTCGCGCGCCGGCGTCCCGGTGTTCTGCGCCGACGTCAAGGGCGATCTCTCCGGCATCTCCATGCCCGGCACGCCCAGCGAAAGCCTTGCCGAGCGGGCGCGCCGGATCGGCTTCACCGACTATTTCCTCTCCGCCTTTCCGACCATCTTCTGGGACTTGTTCGGCACGGAGGGCCACCCGGTCCGCACCACGGTCACCGAAATGGGCCCGCTGCTGCTGGGCCGCATTCTCGGCCTCAACGACGTGCAGACGGGCGCGCTCAACATCGCCTTCAAATATGCCGACGACAACGGCCTGCTGCTGCTGGACCTCAAGGATCTGCGCGCGCTTCTCGTCGCGATTTCAGGGAATTCCAAGGAAATCTCAACGCATTACGGCAATGTCGCGACCGCGACCATCGGCGCCGTGCAGCGCGCTTTGCTGGTGCTGGAGCAGCAGGGAGGCGACGGGTTCTTCGGCGAGAAGGCGCTCGATATCGCCGACCTGATGCGGACCGCCCCGGATGGGCGCGGCTACGTCTCTGTGCTCGCCGCCGACAAGCTCATGCAGGCGCCGCAGCTCTATGCCACCTTCCTGCTCTGGCTGATGAGCGAACTGTTCGAGGACTTGCCGGAGGTTGGCGACCCGGCCAAGCCGAAGCTGGTCTTCTTCTTCGACGAAGCCCACCTGCTGTTCGACGGCGCGCCCAAGGCGCTGGTCGACAAGGTCGAGCAGGTGGTCAAGCTCATCCGGTCCAAGGGCGTGGGCATCTATTTCGTCACCCAGAACCCGGCGGATATTCCCGAAGGCGTGCTGGCTCAGCTCGGCAACCGCATCCAGCACGCGCTCCGCGCCTATACGCCCAGGGAGCAGCAGGCCGTCCGCGTCGCCGCCGAAAGCTTCCGGCCCAATCCGGCCTTCTCGACCGCCGAGGCGATCTCCCAGCTCGCGACCGGCGAAGCGCTGGTCTCGACCCTGGAGGACAAGGGCGTGCCCTCGATTGTGGGCCGCACAATCATGCGGCCGCCATCCTCGCGCATGGGGCCGATAACGCCGGCGGAGCGGGCTGCCATTATGGCTACTTCGCCGGTCGGCGGCCTTTATGACAACGCTGTGGATCGCGAATCGGCCTATGAGGTTCTGACACGGAGGGCGGCGGCCGCACCGGCGGAACAGCCGGCCAAGTCACGGGCTTCCAATCGCGAGTCGTTCCAGGAGGCGGCGATCAAATCCTTCACCCGCGCCATGGCGAGTTCGGCCGGACGGCAGGTGATGAACGCCATCGGCCGCGAACTGGTGCGCGGCGTGCTGGGCGGCCTGATGCGCCGATGAACCAGCCCAGTTCCAAGCCGACGCTGGCCGTTTTCGCTTCCGACAAAGGGCCGGGCGATGCCGAGCGCTCCAGCATCATGTCGCAGGTCGGCACCTACTTTGCGCGCAAGGGTGCCCGCATCGTCTGCCTTGCCGAAGGCCGCTCGATCGCCATTCCGCTGGTGACGAGCGCGCGCGCGGTCGGGGGGGAGATCGTGGTCATCGGCGACGAGGACTTCGCGCTGCCCCGCGCGCTGTCCGGCGTGCCCCTCGAGCGCTTCGCCGAAGCCGATGCCCGGCTGGACCGCGTCGCGGCGCTCGCCGATGCCTTTATCGGCCTGCCGGGTTCGCTGGGCTCGATCACCGATCTCTACCAGAGCTGGCTCAAGGCCGGGGGCGGGGCGGGCGGCAAGCCCGTCGTGCTCTATAACCGCAACAATGCCTTCGGCGTGCTCAAGGGCTTCGCCGCCGACGTCATGGCCCATTCCGTCCGCCACCACGAGCGCTTCATCCAGCTGGCCGATTCGGTCGAGGATTTGTGGAACAAGGCGAGCCGGCTGGTGGGGTGAGGCGAGTGCCTCGCTTAAACAGGGATTCCCGCTTTCGCGGGAATGACCCCCGAGAGCATGGCAGTTAGAGCCCCAGCCGTCATTCCCGCGAAAGCGGGAATCTCTGTTGAGCGATAGTCGCTGTCCTATGCCGTGGGCCGCGGCGGCTGCCCCTTGGGAAACAGCGGCACGACATTGTCGCGATAGACGATTTCGCGCGGCACTTCGGCGCGAACGATGGAGAGCCGCGGGCGATGCGGCTGTCGCAGCCGGGCCTCCACCCGCTCCAGCAGGTAGCGCGGCGACATCGGCTTGACGATGACCTCGTTGATCCCGCATTTGGCCGCGACCGCCCGCATGTCCTCATCGACCGCGCTGGTCAGCGCAAGGATCTGGAAATTCCGCTGCGCCAGGGCCGCATTGCCGCGCAGCGCGCTCGCCAGCCGGTCGGCGGGTGCCGCTTCGCAATCGAAATCGCCGACCACGAGGTCCACGGGGCACAGTCGCATATAAGCGGTGAGCGCTGCCTGGGTCTCGAAACTGCGTACGCGCAACCCCGGCGCCGCGGCGAGCACGGCGTTCAGAATCGAGGACAGCGCCGGACTTCCGGCCAGGATCGCAACGACCTTCATCGATTCCGGCATGGCCGCCTCTCTTGGTTATCAAGAGATTAACAGCTTCGGCGAAAGCCGGCCATGAAAAAAGCCCGGCGTCCCCGCCGGGCTCGTAACGCGAGAAGGGCGGCCTTTCTAGCGCGCTTCCTCGAACAGTTGCTCGACATGCTCCCAGTTGATCAGATTATCGAACCAGGCTTCGAGATATTTGGGCCGGGCATTGCGGTAGTCGATATAGTAGCTGTGCTCCCAGACATCGACGCCGAGCAGCGGCTTGCCATTGTTGTGCACCAGCGGGCTTTCGCCGTTCGGGGTCTTGGTGACCTCGAGCTTGCCCTGCGGGTTGAGGCTGAGCCACGCCCAGCCCGAGCCGAACTGACCGGCGCCGGCGGCAAGGAAATCGGCACGGAACTTGTCGAAGCCGCCGAGGTCTTCCTCGATCTTCTTGAGCAGGGCGCCCGGTACCTTGTCCGCGCCGCCGCCGCCATTCGGCTTCATCCAGTTCCAGAAATGCACATGGTTGTAGTGCTGGCCGGCATTGTTGAAGAGCCCGGCATTCTTGCCATAGGCCTCCTTGACGATGTCCTCGAGCGCCAGGATCTCGAGTCCCGAGCCCTCCAGCAGCTTCTCGCCATTGGTCACATAGGCCTGATGGTGCTTGTCGTGGTGATACTCCAGCGTTTCCTTGGACATATAGGGCTGGAGCGCGTCATAGGCGTAGGGCAGGGCGGGAAGGATGAACTGAGTGGCCATCATATGCCTCCTTGGAAGTCTTGCTTTGATGCTGGGAATTTGTGGCTCGATCGCCGCAGGCACGAAAAGGAACCAGGACGGTATAGGCTTTTTGCCTTCGGGCAACAACCGGGCTGGCGGGAGCGCACGGACGAAAAGTGGGGGCGCTGTGCCGGTTCGTAGAAGAGGCGGCCTCGTAGCGGCTCACGCCAGCCCGACGCATTGCAGCGCAAAAACATAGCCTTCCGCGGTCTCCTTCAACTGGTCGAAGCGGCCCGATGCGCCGCCATGGCCGGCATTCATATTGGTCTTGAGGTAGAGCGGGGCATCATTGGTCCGCGTCGCCCTGAGGCGCGCCACCCACTTTGCCGGCTCCCAATAGGTGACCCGGGGGTCGGTCAGCCCCGCGAGCGCCAGGATCGGCGGATAGGCCTTGGCCTCGATGTTTTCATAGGGCGCATAGGACGCAATGAGCCGGTAATCCGCCTCCGAGGCGAGGGGATTGCCCCATTCAGGCCATTCGGGCGGGGTCAGCGGCAGGGTGTCGTCCAGCATCGTGTTGAGCACGTCGACAAAGGGCACCTCCGCCACGATCCCCGCCCAGAGATCGGGCCTGAGATTGGCGATCGCCCCCATGAGCATGCCGCCGGCCGAGCCGCCCTCCGCCACGACCTTGTCCGCCGCGACATAGCCCCGCTGAATCAGCATCTCGGCGGCGGCGATGAAGTCGTTGAAGCTATTCGGCTTGTTCTCGCGCCGGCCGAGCCTGTACCAGCGATAGCCCTTCTCCATGCCGCCCCGCACATGGGCCGTGGCGACCACGAAGCCGCGGTCCGCCAGCGACAGGGCGCCGATGGAGAAGGCGGCCGGCAGCGACATGCCATAGGCGCCATAGCCGTAAAGATGGCCCGGCGCCGTGCCGTCGATCTCGGTCGTCTTGCGGTAAAGCAGCGTGACCGGCACCTGCTCGCCATCCGCCGCCGGGGCGAACAGCCGCCGCGTCACATAGTCGTCGGGATTGTGCCCCGAAGGCACCTCCTGCTCCTTGAGCAGGGTGCGCGCGCCGCTCTCGAGATCGTAGTCGAAGACCCGGCTGGGCGTCGTCGGCGAGGAATAGGTGAAGCGGAAGGTCGAGGTGTCGAACTCGTAGCCGACCGACATGCCGAGTGAATAGGCCTCCTCCTCGAAACGGATGGTCTGCTCCTCGCCGGTCCGAAGATCACGCACGACGATACGCGGCAGCCCGTCCTGCCGCTCCAGCCGCAGCAGATGGTTTTCGAGCACGATGACGTCGAGGATCAGTACGCCCTCGCGGTGCGGGATCAAATCGACCCAGTTCTCCGCGCCGGGCGCCGTGACCGCCGTGGTCACCACCTTGAAGTCTTCGGCCCCGTCGGCATTGGTGCGGATGAAGAGTACGCCGTGCCGTTCGTCGACGTCATACTCCCGCGCCACCTGCCGCGGCGCGACCAGCACCGGCGCGCCGCCCCTGGCCGTATCGATCAGCCAGACCTCCGAGGTCTGGTGGTCATGCACGTCGATGATGATGTGGCTGCGCGACAGCATCTCGTCGACCCCCACGAAGAAGCCGGGATCGGCCTCTTCATAGATGATCTCGTCGGCGGCCTGCGGCGTCCCCAGCACATGCCGCCGCACGCGATAGGGGCGGTGGCTCTCGTCGTTCTCGACATAGTAGAAGCTGCCGCTGTCGAGCGCCCAGACCACGCCGTCGGCCACCTCCTCCAGCACTTCGTCGGTGTCCCTGCCGGTTTCGAGGTCGCGGATGCGGAGCGTATAGAGCTCCGATCCCTGCCGATCGGCGAGCCAGGCGAGCAGCCTGTGCGAGGGATCGTGGTCCGCCCCACCGAAGCCGAAATAGCTGTCCCCCGCCTCGACATTGCAGTCGAGAAGGATCGTTTCCGGCCCGCCATCGCGCGGCGTCCGCACCAGCACCGGATACTGCTTTCCCTCCTCCATGCGCGAATTATAGGCGAACGGACCGTCCGGGGTCGGGATGCCGGAATCGTCCTCTTTGATCCGGCCCCGCATCTCCCTGAAGATTTCGTCGCGCAGCGTCTCGGTGGGCTTGCTGAATCGCTCTTCGAACCAGGCGTTCTCGGCCTCGAGATAGGCGCGGATGTCGGGCGCCAATTGCGCCGGGTCCTCGAACAGCGCCTGCCAGTTCTCGGCGCGCAGCCAGTGATAGGGATCGTTTCGCGTGATCCCGTGAACGGTCGACTGATGCGGCTTCTGGGCGGCGGTAGGCGGGGTGAGGGGCATGGGTAATCCGATGGAAGGGAGCTTCCTTTAACGCCCACCCGGCACCGCTAGGCAAGCGGCGCCTGGCGGCCTAACGGACGGGTGCGCGGGCTGCCGCGCGCTAAGTCATGCAAATTCTGCATGGCCTTTGCTTGGTTGCCGAATGACAGCCCGATCCTCTTACTGTTCCGGTCAAGATTGTTGGGCAGCTGACGGCGTTGTTTCTGTTTGTTTCTGCAATGCTGGTCCGGCGGGCGATTTCGATCATGCGCCCGTCGGTGGAAGGAACGGACCTTCATCCGGGGTGATGCGGTGTGACAGGGACCCGGGACAGGACCCGCGGCTCTGGTAGAACTCGGCGCCTGACGACCGCTTCGGGCACTTCGCCGCGCAGTCCAAGCTTCGTAAGAGCCGGAAAGCAAAGCGTTTCCGCCGATCGCCGGCGCAACGCCGACCAGATTGTCCATGCGTAATTTTGACGCAGCCAGGGCGATGCGTTCGGCGGCTCACTCCTGCCGGGAATCGTTTCCAGGCCAACCCGCCTGCTGGGCGCAAGCCCTTTGCAGGCCTGTTCACAGGCTTGCTCCGCGGCTTCATTGACGAAAGTTAATGTTTCGGAAAATGGAACTGTGCATCGACCACAATATATTACTCACGCAAATCGTCGCGTGAATTATCGGCGTCGCGGCATTGCAAACACTAGCAAATGGCCCTAAGACCTAGGCACTAGGCGATGACAGCTTCCCCTGCGACGCCGAATAATCAGAATGGAAGGCACGAATATGAATGATCTCTCTGGCGTTGCCACAGGGCTGGACAACGATCTCATCGAACTGAGCGCTGAGATTGTCTGCGCCTATGTTAGCCACAATGCCCTGAGCCCCACGGATTTGCCGCGCCTCATCGCTGAGGTCCATACCGCCCTGAACGGGCTGCATTCGTCTGAAGCGCCCGAGCCGGTCGAGGAACTCAAGCCGGCGGTGCCGGTGCGCAAGTCGGTGGCACCCGACTACATCATCTGCCTCGAGGACGGGAAGAAGTTCAAGTCGCTGAAGCGGCACCTCAGGACGCATTACAATATGTCGCCCGAGGAATATCGCGAAAAATGGGGTCTGCCGGCTGACTATCCGATGGTCGCGCCCAATTATTCGGCGACCCGCTCGCGTCTCGCCAAGGATAACGGCCTCGGCCGCAAAGCCGGCAAGTAAGCGCGGCGACCAGGCTCGGGCCAACCGGCCCTGCCGAAACGGCCACCTTCGGGTGGCCGTTTGTTTTTTCTGTCCAATCGATGGCGGGCGCCTGCCGCTCCACAACCTGCCGTTACAGCGCCCCTGACGCGGCACCGTCACTTATCCCCGTTGCTTTCGCCGCCGGTATAGGAATTATATCCTATTCGAGGGGGAGGTACGATGCGTGGGAACGAAGTGGCGAAGGGTCCGGCCGAGCTGGCGTCGCGCCGTGAAGATGCCGAGCGGCGGCTGATGCGAATGGCGCAGCGCGATCCCCTGGTGGCGGCGACCGTGCGCTGCGTTGCGGCGAACAGCGGCGTGCCCGCTGCCGAGCTGCTGCGCCGCGACCGCCACGCTGCGATTGCCGCGGCGCGGCAACTGGCGATGTACCTGGTCAACGTCAAGCTCGAATACACCATGACCCGGGTCGGCGCGCTTTTCGGCCGGGACCGGACGACGGTGGCCCACGCCTGCATGGCGGTGGAGGACCGGCGCGACGAGCCCGCCTTTGACGAGGCCGTGTCCCGCCTCGAAGCCGAGATCGACCGTTTCACACAGGCTGAGCCTGCCGAGGAGCTGCGCCATGCGGCCGGCTAGCAAGGCGACCCAGCGTTTCGTGCGGGCGCTGCTCGCGGCAGGCGAGGCGCGGCTCGGGGCGGACGG
Source organism: Devosia sp. (assembly GCA_035547675.1). Classification (GTDB taxonomy): domain Bacteria; phylum Pseudomonadota; class Alphaproteobacteria; order Rhizobiales; family Devosiaceae; genus DASZTU01. Next base: position 8,852 of record DASZUI010000255.1, on the reverse strand, counting down.
GCTGTTTCATGTCGCCGGCCGGCCGGCCGGGGCGGGGCTTGCCCCGTCCGCGATCGCCGAGCTGGTCAGCGCCGGCGTGCTGACGGGCGACCGGCAGTGCTGCCGCCCCGGAGCGGCGACCGCCGGTTGGCTGCGCCGTCAGCTGCTCAGCCGCGGCGAAACGGCCGGCCAGCATCGCGAGGAAATCCGCCGCGCCGACGGCACCGCCATCGACCTCGCCGAAAGCCCGCTGGCTCGGCTGGCGGTTGCCGCGGCCGGCGAGGCGGCGCCATTTCTGGATCGCCACCAGGTCGAGGCGGGCGAGCGCTTCCGCCGCCTGTTCGACCGCGCGCAGCTCCGCACGCGTGTCACCATGTCCTATGACGCCGGCCGCATCGGGCAGAAGCCGGGCGGCGGGGCCGGAAGCGACATCGGCGACATGGCGGCCGACGCCCGGCGCGCACTGGGGCGCATCATGGCCGCGCTGCCGGCTGACTGCGCGGGCGTGCTCTTCGATATTTGCGGGCTGGACAAGGGGCTTCAGCAGGTCGAGCAGGAACGGGGCTGGCCGCGCCGCAGCGCCAAGCTCGTGCTGCGCATCGGGCTCGACCAGCTCGCCCGCCATTTCGGTATCGACATTGTCGCCACCGGACGCGACCATGGGAGGCTGGAGGGCTGGATCGGCGAAGGCGCGCGGCCGACGCAATTCGGGTGACTTCGCGGACGCGAAGCTGTCAGGCCAGCGCCCGCGCCTCGGAGCGGATGCGGTTGACCATGGCGATGAGGCCGTTGGAGCGCTGCGTCGAAAGGTGCTCGCGCAGGCCGAGCCGGTCGAAAATGGCGATGGCGTCGGTTTCGGCGATGTCGCGCGGCGAGCGGCCCGAATAGAGCGCCACGAGTATGGCCACCAGCCCGCGCACGATCATCGCATCCGATTCGCCGCGATAGCGGAGGGTGGGGCCGTCGGGTCCGTCTTCCTCCTGCGATACGAGCCAGACCTGCGACACGCAGCCATGCACCTTGTTCTCGGCGTTCCGCTCCTCGGGCTCGAGCGGCGGCAGCGCCTGGCCCAGCTCTATGATGTAGCGATAGCGGTCCTCCCAATCGTCGAGAAAAGAGAGGTTTTCTTCGATGTCGCGGAAGGCCTTGGGGTCGCTCATGGCCTCTATCTAGTGCGCCCGCGCGCCCGGGCCAAGCGCGGACACGAAAAAGAGCCGCAGGTGCGGGGCAGCGCACCTGCGGCTCGGCCGGGAAGCCGCTTGGAGTCGCGTCGGGGAAGACGCAGCTCCCGGCCTAGCCCAACCAGCTTGGTCTCGGTCGCGGGAACGGGACCGAGCCAGACACCGGCGAATCCTGCATGGGGCGACCGGCGGGTTGGTTCTGGAGGCTCGCCGTGGCGGCGTGCGGCGCGGCGGCGGCCGGCGCACAGCGCAGCAGGGCGCAGTCTGTGGGAAGAATCTGCTTCTCGAGGATTTGCTGAGCGACGATCTGCCGACCCGCGTCCACGGCGCGATTCGAAAGGGCGCTGGCCGTGGCGCCGAGATCGACGTCGTGCGGATGGAAGGCGACGAACGCCACGGTGAGCCAGAAAGCCGATCGAACCAGAAACATCACGCAAATCCCCGGCGGGCCCGTCTCGCCCGCTGCTGAGCCAACCTAACGCTCCGGCTTTAAGGGGCGATGCGAGCGAACGATAAAATTTTACGCATCGGGCCGGTGCGTCCCGCCCGCCATCCGGGCAAGCACTCGTTTACGCTAAACCGAGAAACCAGGCTCCGGCCGGCCCGGCGGGCCGGTTCCGGCCGCCCCACCGCCTCCGACTTAAGGGTTTTTTGGCGCTTGCCCGACAGGCTGGCGGCAAACAAAAGGCGTCCTTCGGTGAGTTCAGTAATGCGTAGCCTTCAGTCCCTGAGGCAGGCATGGGTTCGGGCTTTCGCTTCCGGCGCAACTGGACAGCCGCCGCGGCGCTCCAACGAGCTGCGCCGCGCCACCCTGCTGGCGAATGCCCGTATCCTGCTGCTGGCCGCCTTACTGCTCGCTCCGGCCGCCGTGTTCGTGGCCCTGCATGCTGGCCCGCTCGCGCCGGCTATCGCCGTGCTGGCGTTCGGCACGGGCTGCGCCAGCATCGCCTTCGCCCGCGCCGGCGAGGAATTGCGCGCCGCCGAACTGCAGGTTTACGCGCTGCTGGTGGTCGGCCTGTTGCTGACCCTCGCCGATCCGGCGCCCGCTGATTTCGGCCTCGCCGTCGCGCTTCTTGCGCCCATCCACGCCGCCCTGATCGCCTCCCGGCGCACGGCCATGCGCGCCTGGATCGATGTTGCCGCCATCGCCATCGCCGGCTTCGCCGATGCCCAGTTCCTGCCTTCGGCGGCTGCCGCCATGTGGCTGCACCTGACCGGCGGGCTGAGCTTTGCCGTCGCGGGCCTCGTCGTCGCGTTCACCGCAAATCGCCAGAACACCGCCTTCGAGGTCTATGATCGTCATCAGCTCAACGCCTTCCGGCACCTCATCGAACATGTGCAGGACGCGGTCATGCGCTTTTCGGCCGAGGGCGAGCCGCTGTTCATCTCGCGCAGCGCCGAGACGCTGTTCGGTTGCCGCCGCTACGAGCTGACCGGCGGCGGCCTGCTGGAGCATGTGCATGTGCTCGACCGGCCCGCCTTCCTGACGGCGCTCGCCGATGCCAACCGGGCCGGTGTCGCCCGCAAGCTCGAGCTGCGCATGCGCCGCGACGGCAGTCCGGGGACGGTTGCACCGGCCTTTGCCTGGGTGGAAATTGCCTTTTCCCCGGTCGCCGAAAATGTCACCGGCGATGGCCGGCACGAGGTCGTCGCCCTGTTCCGCGACGTCACCGACCGTCGCGACCAGGAAAATCAGATGCTGGCCGCGCGCCGCGCCGCCGAGGAGGCGTCGGAGGCCAAGACGCGCTTCCTCGCCACCATGGGCCACGAGCTGCGCACGCCGCTCAACGCCATCATCGGCTTCTCCGAAATGATGCTGGGCAATATCGGCGGTGAACTTTCGCCGACGCACAGGGAATATGCCGAGCTCATCCGCAAGAGCGGTTCCCACCTCGTCGGCGTGCTCGGCATGCTGCTCGACATGTCGCGCATCGAGGCCGGCAAGTTCGAGCTCAATGCCGAAAGCTTCGCCCCCGGCGACCTCGTCGAACCTTGCCTGAAGATGGTGGGGCCGTTGGCCGAAGAGAAGAAAGTCCGCTTCGATACCCATCTCGCGCGCGGCCTGCCGCCGATCATGGCCGATGAGCGTGCCTGCCGGCAGATCGTCATCAACCTGCTCTCCAACGCCATAAAGTTCAGCCATCCGGGCGGCGTCGTCTCGATCTCGCTCAATCGGCAGGGCAGCTGGCTGAAGCTTTCCGTGTCCGACACGGGCATCGGCATGTCCACCGAGGCGATCGCGCGGATCGGGGAGCCCTTCTTCCAGGCCAATGACGGGCTCTCGCGCCGCTATGAGGGCGCGGGGCTGGGGCTTTCCATCGTCAAGGGCCTGGTCGATTTGCACCGCGGCCAGTTGCGCATCGCCTCGGAGGCCGGGACCGGCACGACCATGACCGTGCTGCTGCCCATAAACGGTCCGGAAACCAAGTTGCCGGAAACTGACCCGGTGACGCCGCTTGTGACGCCGCTCAGGCGTGGGGAGGCGGCACACACTGTCGCCCCATGGCCCGAGCAAAAAAGAAGCGCAAGATGACCGCAGCAACGCTGTCGCGCCTGCCGCTATCGGCGGGCGGTTCCGCCCTCGGCATGATCGGCCGGGCCGGCGGCTGGTTCCTCATGCAGTTGGTCGAACTGGTGCTCTTCGTGCTCTCGCGGTTCTTCCGCGCGCCCATCGCCATCACCACCATCGCCGTCATTGCCGGGCTCTCGCTGCTCGCCGGCAGCAATGCGCTGTTTTTCCAGACCGGCCGCCATCCGGCGCCCTTGTTCTTTTCGCCCAGGCCCGCACCCGCGAAACCCGAGGTGCCGGCTCGCCCCGTCACCCCGGTCATTCCCGCGCCGCGCTTCCGTCCGGCCGCGATCGACAGCCAGACCACGGGCAGTGTGGGTCCCGCCGTGCTGACCTCGAGCGTCATCGGCAGCGACGAGGTCAAGGCGGTGCAGGAAAAGCTGGTCGCCATGCACCTGCTGGACGATACCCCGGACGGCATCTTCGGCCGCCACACCGCCGCCGCCATCAAGGCCTTCGAGGCCAAGGCCGGCATGCGACCGACCGGCAAGCTGACCCCCGAGCTGCTGGTCGCCGTGCTTTCGGCCGCGCCCGCCGGTCCTGAGACCCAATCCGTCCCGGCGGTGCTGCCCGCCGCCAGGCCGGCCGCCGATCCGATCGCGGCTCTCGCCGCCGCGGCGCCGCCCGCGCCTGCCGTCACCCTCCATGCCGCGCCGGTGGCGCCGGTCAAGGCCGTGCCGCTCGCCCCGCTGGCGCCGGCAACGCCACAGGCGGCACCGCCCGCGCCGGCCGTGGCCGCGCTGTCCGCTTCGCCCCCGCAACCGCCGGCGGCGCCCGCTGCCCAGCCTGCATCCCTGCCTGCGCCCGCGTCCACGCCGCAGCCGGAAGCCGGCACGCCGCCAGGCCAGCCCCTGCCAAGCCTTTCTGCCGCCCAGCGGCTGGCCCAGCAGATGGGAACCCTGCCGCCGCAGACCACGGACCCGGCGCCCGCAGCCGCCGAGCCTGTTGCTGCCGCGCCGGCGGTGACGCCCGCCGCCACTACCGTCGCCGACGCCGATTCTGCTGTCGACGACTCGAACGGCTCGACCGATCCCGTGCTGATCAGCAAAATCCAGCGCGGCCTGGCCAGCCTCGGCTTTCTTGGCGAGCGCATCGACGGCGTGCCGGGGGAGGGCACCGCCAAGGCCATCCGCAATTTCGAGGTCTTCTACGACTACAAGGTCACGGGCCTCGCCACCCACAAGCTGCTCAACCTGCTGGTGCAGCACGGGGCCGTCATCTAGCCAGTTGGCTTTGCGCGGCGCGCCGCCTATCTAGGCGGCATGTCGCCCTTCCGTTCGGATATCTGGGTCGCCGCCTTCGTTCGTCGCCACAACGATCTGGGCCATATGTGCGTGGTCGGGCGGCGGGGCGATCCCGTTGCCGGCCAGATCTTTGTGCTGGTCGACCACCTGGACGGCAAGGTCTCGCTGTTTACGCCGGCCCCGGCTATCCGCCACGGCGAGGACAATGCCGCCGACCGTCTGTTCGAGCGCCGCTTCGATCGCGTCGAGCCCGAGAAGGCCCGCGAGCGGATCGCCCGCGAGGCCAATTTCGACCCCGACCTCTGGGTGGTGGAGCTCGAGCTCCGCCAGGGCGATATCGGCGTATTGACAGTTTAAGCCCGGGCGCGGACCGTCCGTTTCGCCGCGGCTGCAAGCGTCTCCGGCCGTTGGGCATAGCGCCGGGCGAGCGCCGCGCAGACCATCAGCTGGATCTGGTGGAACAGCATCAGCGGCAGCACGATGAGGCTCACCGCCTGCCCGGCGAACAGGATGTTCGCCATCGGGATGCCCGAAGCCATGCTCTTCTTGGAGCCGCAGAAGACGATGGCGATCTCGTCTTCCTTGGAAAAGCCCAGGCGTCGGCTGGCAACCGTGGTGATGACGAGCGCCAGGGCCAGCATGACGATGTCGAGCACGATCACCAGCACGAGGCTCGGCCAGCTCAGCTTGGACCAGACGCCGGCCACCATGCCCTCCGAAAACGCCGCATAGACGATGAGAAGGATCGAGCCGCGGTCGACGATCGTGGTGAGCTTCCGGTGTGTCGCGATGAAGGTGCCGATGAGCGGGCGCGCGACTTGTCCGAGCGCGAAGGGCAGCAGCAATTGCATCGCGATGTCGCGCAGCGCGTCGAGGCTGAAACCGACTCCGCTGCTGGAGAGCAGCAGCGCCACCAGGAGCGGCGTCACGACGATCCCGGCGAGGTTGGAAATCGAGGCGCTGCACAGCGCCGCCGGCACATTGCCCCGGGCGATCGAGGTGAAGGCGATCGAGGACTGCACCGTCGAGGGCAGCACCGCCACGAACATCAACCCTGTCGCCAGATCGGGCGACAGCCACGGCCGGGCCAGCCACACAATGACGAGCCCGAGGATCGGGAACACCGCGAAGGTGACCAGGAACACCAGCCCCTGCAGCCGCCAGTGCATGATGCCGGCGAGGATCGCCTGCGTGGAGAGCCGCGCGCCATAGAGGAAAAACAGCAGCGCCACCGCCAGATAGGTGGCATAGCCCATCGCTTCGGCGCCCCAGCCGCGTGCCGGAATGATCGCCGCGACGATCACTGTGGCGAGCAGGGCCAGAACGTAGCCGTCGACGGGGAGCTTGAAGGGCAGTGTAGGCAAGGCGACCACTCGGCAATGAAGGCCCGAGCCTATCGACCCGATCGCCCGCCAGGGCAAGAAAAAATCGTTGGCGGCGATGGGGCGAAAGCGAATGGCGACGGACGGGCTGAGCCCGCTGCCCATCCTTCGAGGCTCCCTTGGGTCGCACCTCACCATGAGATCGTGAAATCCACCGACCTCATGGGTGAGGTGCGAGGCAAAGCCGAGCCTCGAACCATGGGCGGCGCGCACCCTGCCTGCCCATATCGAAAAGCCGGTCCAGCCGAATGGCTGGCTGGTTAGCCGGCCTTGCGGCGACCGACCTGCGACAGCGCCTCGATGGCCTGCTCGATGGCTGGATTGGCCGGCGCGGCGCGGCCCAGGGCCGCACGGCGCTCCGCCGGGGCAGGGCGGAAATCGGGCTTGTTGAGGTCGAGCAGGTTCACTTCCCCGCGCCATGAGCTCATCAGATAGGCCATGGCCTCCGCCGATACGCTCTCGAACATGCGCGCGAACTGCGACAGCGCTTCCGAATGGTCGGCGTCGTGCGAGGTGGCGTGGATCAGCACCTTCAGCCCGTCATAGGAGGTGCAGCCAAAGGCGCGCAGCACCACGAACAGCGCCGCCCCGCTCATGTCGTGGGCGATCTGCCCGCAGCGTACTTCGTCGAGCCCGGTAATCTGGTTGAGCAGCTTGGTAACTTCCGGCCGCCGGTTCTCCGAAAAGAGCTTCATCAGCGCCCGGGTCAGCTCGTTGGTGGCCACCGAAAGCTGTTCCAGCGTCTTGCGGATCGGCGCCTCGGGCGTGCGGCGCAGGGCGAAGGCCCGGATCACCTTGATCCGGTCGCTCTCGTTGAGGGCGAAAAAAGCCGGGGCGAGCAGCGCACAATCGAAGTCCTCGCGCGCCGCGAGCGACCAGGCGACCTGATAATCCATCTGCGCCGAGCGGGCGAGGGCGCTGAGATAGGGTCCCTTGGGCAGGATCGCCGTATTGCTGGCGAGCGCCCGGTACACCTTGCGGCTGTTCATCTGGAACAGCTTGGCGAGTACCACATTGGTGAGATCGCTGCGCCGGGCGATCGCCGAGGCGGAAATCGCGTCGTTCTTGGCGAGCACGCCGAGCATGCTGGCCTCGGACAGGTGCGGCACCGCCACCAGAAACTCCCCGACCTCGTCGCCGAGATTGTCCATGACGAGCGCTTCGAGTTCGGGCGACAGGTTCTCTGACCGCCCCAGCGTCGCCGCAGCCTTGGCGCGGGCCGTCGCGGTAGCGGCGGGGAACAGGCGCTTGGCCAGCGCCTCGAACTGCTCCGTCTCCGCCCGCGTCGGACGTCCACGCCGGGCGAAGGCATCGCAGGCAGCCACGAGCAATGTGTTCGTGCGATCGACGCCGCCCGTTTCGACGAGCAGCTGGAATGTTTCATAGGGTTGGAAGCCGAGCATTTCTACCTTGGAATCGGCGCCTTCGGGAGCGTGACCCGACTATTCAGCCAATTCGTTAGCGAACTGTTAACCTTGACGATTACTTAATGGACAAGCCGGCGCTGCGTCATGCCCAAGGGGCAGCCGGTACGATGGAGGTTCGCCGGACGGAGGCTTGGTTGGGCAAGCTGCTGAATTTCAAGAGACTGAGGCGTCCCCCGCGTCCCCCGGCGTCGGAGAGGCCGGCGGGTGAGCTCGTCATCTTCACCGGGGTCCGATATGAGCGCGGCACGCCGGGCCTGCCCTCAAGCGGTGCAACTCCTGCCCGGCCGAAGCGCAAGCGTGTCTGATACCGTTCCGTTCCGAGCCGTCGCCCTGCTGGGCGCCGTGCTGCTCGCAGCCTGCGGCGCCGCCTTCGACCGGCCGGTGGGTGATTTCGGCCGCGCCGAGCCCGATCCCGTCCATGACGATCTGATGCCCTCCATCGGCGCCTTCCGCGCCAGGCTCGCCGGCGAGCCCGTTTCCGGGTTCAATCTGGCGGACGAGGAAAAGGAGATGGCCGACCGCGTCTGGCGCTTCGAGACGTCGGGCCATATCCGGGACTGGGCTTTCGACGTTAACGCCGAGCTGCAGCGCACCCGCGTGGCCCCGCCGCCCGGCAAATCCTTCGGGCCCGAGCGCTATTACAACTGGCTGCATTCGACACGCTTCCAGTCGGCGAAGGTGCGGTACGCGACGCTCGCCGACGATATCCATGCTGACATCGCAACGATTCCTGCGACCTTCGCGGTGATTTGCAAGGTAGAGGCGATCGATCGGCAGCGTCAGGTCGCGGCGGCCCATCTGCCGGGGCTCGAGTCCAAGGTCGAGGACGATCTCCATGCGCGCCTCGTCGAGAACGACCGCAATATCGACCTCTTCGTCGATGCGCTCGACTACCGCCACGCGTCCTACAGCTACGCGCTCGACCATTTGCTGGTCGAGACTCCCTATCCGGCGGCGCGTGATGTCGACGCTGATCTGGCCATGCTCAAGACCTATGTCGCGCTCGCCGATCGCTGGCAGTTCTGCGGCGCCCGCGAGTGGGCGGCGACAATCGGCAATCCGCATCCCGG
>DASZUI010000254.1:0-4769 GCA_035547675.1 Devosia sp. | reverse complement strand
TCCCGCCTTCGCGGGAATGACGACGTGTTGGAGGCATGGGCTTGCCCCAAATCCCTCGTCATTCCCGCGAAGGCGGGAATCCGGTTTCACTCACAGCGCGATCAGCGTTTCCCGTTGTCCGCTAACGTCCACCTCGACGGCGAAGATGCTGCCGGCGTGCGGCTCCCGGGCCAGTTGCTCAGCCGTCAGTTTCTTGGCGGCGGTGGCAATGTAGAGCGTCCTGAGGTCGGGGCCGCCAAAGGCGGGGCAGGTGACCTGGCTGACCGGCAGCATGATCTCGCGGTCGACGCGACCATCGGGCGTATAGCGGATGACGCGATTGCCGCCCCAGCGGGCGTTCCAGAGATAGCCTTCGGAATCGACCACCGCGCCGTCGGGGGCGCCAGGCTGGCCGTGGGTATCGGCGAAGACCCGCCAGAAGCCGGTCGGCTCGCCGCTCGCCGGATCGATCGGGCGCTTGAGGATGATCTTGGTCGCCGTATCGGTGAAATAGGCGGTGCGGCCGTCCGGCGAAAAGCAGGTGGCGTTGGGAATGCGGACGTCGCCGAAGAGCCGTTTCAGGACGCCCGAGCGGAACTGGTGGACTGACCCGGAATAGAGCACCTCGTCGTGGTCCATGGTGCCGATCCAGAGGCCGCCGGCCGGATTGACACGGCCGTCATTGGAGCGGTTGCCCGGCAGTTCGGGCTCGAGCCGGGCGAGGGTGGTCCTTGCGCCGGTCTCGAGGTCGAAGCGGAAGATCTCGCCTTGGGCGGCGATCACCAGCGAATCGCGGTCGATGATGCCGGCGGCAGAGGCCATGCGGTCGAAGGTCCAGCGCCCGGCGATGCCGCCGTCCGGCATGGCGGCGTAGAGCGTCTTGCCGAGGATGTCGAACCAGAAGAGCTGCTGGCGCAGATGGTGCCAGAACGGCCCCTCGGCGAGCTGGCAGCGGCAATCGACGAAGAGCCGGGCCTCGGTCACTTCTGCTTCTCCCGGTCATAGGCCTCGACGGCGAGCCGCGCCCGCTCGGCGGTCTCCTCGACCGCCATGCCGGGCTTGTAGAGATAGGTCCCCAGCCCGAAGCCGGCGCAGCCTGCGGCGAAGAAGTCCGCGAAATTGTCGGGCTTGGCGCCGCCCACGGCGTAGAGCGGCATGTCCGGCGGGAGAACCGCCTTCATGGCGCGGATGCCGGCGGGGCCGAGCACTTCGGCGGGGAAGAATTTGAGCCCGGTCGCCCCGACGCGAATGGCGCGAAACGCCTCGGTGGGGGTGAAGACGCCGGGAAAGGAGAGCATGCCGTGCTCGATGGTGCGCTCGATCACCTGCTTGTTGGTATCGGGCGAAACCACGAATTCTCCGCCGGCACCGGCCACGGCATCGACCTCGCGCTTGCTGAGGACGGTGCCCGCGCCGACCATTGCGCGGCCCGCCAGCGCCTGACCCGCTAGAGCTATCGAGGTGAGTGCGTCGGGCGAGTTCAGCGGCACCTCGATCATGGTGATGCCGGCGGCGACCAGCGCCTCGCCGACCGCCACGGCCTCCTTGGTGGTGATGCCGCGCAGGATCGCGATGATGTGCCGGGACTCAGCCATGAATGCCCTCCTTGGCGCCTGACCGCGCGAGACTTAGCCGCAGTTTCGATTTTCGGCCAGAGGCTTCGTTACGCGAGCGAGCGCGCGAGCTTGAGACCGGCCAGGGTGGCCGAGGTGGCATCGACGGTTCGACCCGTGGCGCCGAGCAGCGCGAGCCCCTCCGCATAGATCGCGGCAAGCCCGGCACCGCCGATGAGGGGGATTTCCTGCTGTCCCGCGGCGATCCAGTCGCGCTGGCCGCCGATCTCCGCCCCGATCAGCAGGCCGGAAAGGAACCCCGCGCTCCAGCCGGGCGAACGGCCGGACAGCAGGGCGCCGGCGCGGACCTTAAAGAGCAGGGAAGCGAGCCGCTCGGGCCATTCGATACCCATGGCGAGCCCGGCGCTGGTCCCCGCGCTGCGCTCGGCTTGATCGATTTCACCGGCCAGCGACAGGCGGAGCACCGAATGCGTCTTCAACAGCTCATAAAGCTCGCCGGTCATCGCGGTGGCGAAGCGCTCGATGCGGCGGCCGCCGAGCCAGGCCCATTTGGAATGGGTGCCCGGCAGGATGGCGACGCCGGAAAAGCCGGGCATCAGCGCACTGAGGCCGAGGAGCTGCGTTTCCTCGCCGCGCATCACGTCCTCGGCGCCGCTGCGCTTCTGGCAGACGCCGGGCAGGATACGGGCCGCAAGGCGCGATTCCCCCTGGGGCGGATGCACGGCGCTATAGGCAAGGCCGCCGAGATCGGCCGGCGCTTCAATATAGGGCGCTTCGATCCAGCCCTGCCGGGCGCCCGCCATGCCGCAGATCAGCGCATCGACGGGCCGGCCGTTCTCCGGAAGTTCGCTGGCGACGAGCGAATCGAGCACGCCGGCAAACTGGTCGGGGCTGAGGCGGCCCATGCCCTCGGGGGAGGCCTTGGCGAAGCTGACCGCACCGTCGGCCGCGATACCCCAGGCACGCAAATTCGAGGTGCCCCAATCAACGGCCACCCACTCGGTCGCAACAGTCACTTCCCGCCCTCCAGTGGCCCCACAATAGGCCGGGCCGAAGCGGCGCGCCAGCGTGGCCGAACGGCAAAATTTGCAGCAAAACCATTTCCTAAGCCCGCGGACGATGCTCTATAACCGCTAGCTGGAAGCCGGTACGCCGAACGCATGGCGGCCGCGATGGGAAGAGAGAGATGACCTCTAGCAACGGCAATTCGCACGACGGCGCCAACGTCGCCGGCAGGAAGCTGCGCTCGCGCGCCTGGTTCGACAACCCCGACAATCCCGATATGACGGCGCTCTATCTCGAGCGCTACCTGAATTTCGGCATTTCCCGCGAGGAGCTGCAGTCGGGCAAGCCGATCATCGGCATCGCCCAGACCGGCTCCGATCTCTCGCCGTGCAACCGCCACCACATCGTGCTGGCGCAGCGGGTGCGCGACGGCATTCGCGAGGCCGGCGGCATTCCGCTCGAATTTCCCGTGCATCCGATCCAGGAGACCGGCAAGCGCCCGACGGCGGGCCTCGACCGGAACCTCGCCTATCTGAGCCTGGTCGAGGTGCTCTACGGCTATCCGATCGACGGGGTCGTGCTCACCATCGGCTGCGACAAGACCACGCCGGCCATGCTGATGGGCGCGGCGACGGTGAACATTCCGGCCATCGCGCTCTCGGTCGGGCCGATGCTCAACGGCTATTTCCGCGGCGAGCGGACCGGCTCCGGCACCATTGTCTGGAAGGCCCGCCAGATGATGGCGGCCGGCGAAATCGACTATCCGCAATTCGTCGAACTCGTGGCCTCGTCGGCGCCCTCGACGGGCTATTGCAACACCATGGGCACGGCGACGACGATGAACTCGCTCGCCGAGGCGCTCGGGATGCAGCTCCCCGGCTCGGCGGCGATTCCCGCCCCCTATCGCGACCGGCAGGAGATGGCCTATCGCACCGGCCTCAGGATCGTCGACATGGTGAAGGAGGATTTGAAGCCCTCCGACATCATCACCAAGGATGCGCTGATCAACTCGATCGTGGTGAATTCGGCGATCGGCGGGTCCACCAATGCGCCGATCCACATCGTCGCCATCGCGCGCCACATGGGCATCGAGCTCACCGTCGAGGATTTCGAGCGCTATGGCCACAAGGTGCCGCTGCTGGTGAACCTGCAGCCGGCGGGCGAATATCTGGGCGAGGACTATTATCACGCCGGCGGCGTGCCGGCGGTGGTCAACGAGCTGATGAAGCACGGGCTGATCCGCGAGAAGGCCATGACCGCCAATGGCAAGACCATCGGCGAAAACTGCGCCAGCCGGCCGATCCAGGACGAGAAGGTCATCCGCCACTTCGAAAATCCGCTCAAGACGGATGCCGGCTTCATCGTGCTCAAGGGCAATCTCTTCGACAATGCGGTGATGAAGACCAGCGTGATCAGCCAGGAATTCCGCGACCGCTATCTTTCCGATCCGGCCAGCCCCAACGCCTTCGAGGGCAGGGCCGTGGTGTTCGACGGGCCGGAGGATTATCACCACCGGATCGACGATCCCTCGCTCGAAATCGACGAGCACACGCTGCTGTTCATGCGCGGCGCCGGCCCGGTCGGTTATCCCGGGGCGGCGGAAGTCGTGAACATGCGGCCGCCGGCTTATCTCATCAAGCAGGGCGTGACCGCGCTGCCCTGCATCGGCGACGGACGCCAGTCCGGCACCTCGGGCTCGCCCTCGATCCTCAACGCCTCGCCCGAGGCGGCGGCGGGCGGCAATCTCGCGATCCTCAGGACGGGCGACCGGGTGCGCATCGACCTCAATACCGGGGCGGCCGACATCCTGATTTCCGACGAGGAGATCGAGCGGCGCCGGTCGGAGCTGCATGCGAATGGCGGCTATAAATATCCCGCTCACCAGACGCCCTGGCAGGAAATCCAGCGCAACATCGTCACCCAACTCGGTGATGGCGCGGTGCTTCGGCCGGCCGTCGGCTACCAGCGCCTGGCGCAAACCGCCGGCGTGCCGCGCGACAACCACTAGCGAGGCATTCGCCTCGACTGATTTTTCGAAGTGGACAGGCAGGGCGGCTCGCAAGGCCGCCCTGCTGGTTTTTGGGCGGTTTGCCTGTTGGGTGGCGGGGCGGGGCGCGAGTGCGCGCCCTTGCTGTCTGTGCGGCGCGCGCTGCCCATCCTTCGACAGGCTCAGGATGAGGTTGGGGATTGCGGGACGAGATTTCCGGATTT
>DASZUI010000253.1:0-11952 GCA_035547675.1 Devosia sp. | reverse complement strand
GATCGCCAATGTCGGCCAGCGCACGGCGCTCGAACGGCTGGCGCATTTGTTCGTCGAGCTGTTCCTGCGGCTGCAGGCGGTGGGGCTTGCCCATGGCAATAGCTGCGAGTTTCCGCTGACCCAGGAGCACCTCGCCGACGCCGTGGGCCTCACCAGCGTGCATGTCAACCGCTCGCTGATGGAGCTCAGGGCACATGGGCTGATCGTGCTGGCGAACCGTACGCTGACCATTCCCGACCCCGAGCCGCTGATGAACGTTGCGCTTTTCGATCCCGCCTACCTCCATTTCGAGCGCTAAGGGGCCCGCCGGAACCGGAACCGCCCTCCTCAGGCGAGGTTGAGGGCAGAACGGCAATCATGGCCCGGCAATGAGCAATCGTGACATCGTCGTGATCGGCGGATCGTCCGGCGCCACCGCGCCGCTGAAGACGCTGCTTGGGGCGCTCGAGCCCGATTTCGATGCCGCGGTCCTGGTCGTCATCCATATCCCGGTACACAGCCTCGGCATGCTGGCGACCGTCGCTTCGGCCGCCGGCCGGCTGCCCGTCCATGCGGCCGCCGACGGCATGCCCATCGAGCGCGGCCATGTTTACCTCGCCGTTCCCGACAGGCACCTGATCGTCGCCGACGGACGCCTCCACCTCGGCACGGGTCCGCGCGAGAACATGGCACGCCCGGCCATCGATCCGCTCTTTCGCTCGGCCGCCATGCGCTATGGCCCCCGCGTCGTGGGTGTGCTGCTGAGCGGGCTGCTCAATGACGGCGCCTCGGGCCTCGAGGCGATAAAGCGCTGCGGCGGCGTCGTCATGGTGCAGCATCCGGCCGACGCGGCTGCCGACGAGATGCCGCGCAGCGCCATGTCGGCCGTCGAGGTCGATCTCGCCGTTCCTGCCGCGCGCATGGGCGAGGTGCTGTCCGGCCTCGTGCGCGAACCGGCCGGTCCGGCGGTGCCGGTCCCGCCCGACATCCGGCTGGAGGTGGACATCGCTGCCGGCGAGCGAATGGATTCCGAGGTTCTGGAGCGCATCGCCAGCCCCGCCGCGCTGACCTGCCCGGACTGCGGCGCCGCCCTGTCGCTCGTCGAGGGTTCCAAGCCCCTCCGCTTCCGCTGTCAGCTCGGGCACGCCTATACGGCGGGCGCCCTCGCCACGCAGCAGGAAGGAGCGGTGGGCGAGGCCCTGCGGGTAGCCTTGCGCATCATCGAGGAGCGCGCCAAGCTCGTGACCCGGATGGCCGCCGACGCCCACAGCACCGGCCGCCGCAGCATTGCGGAAATGTATGATGAGCGCGCCCGGGAATATCGCAGCTACGCCGAGACGATCCGCGCCGCGGTCCGCCTGACGCTGCCCGCCGCCGCGCCGCCGGACGACCCGGAGAGCTAGCGCCATGGCCGATCACGCTTGGACGAACCCGGAAAGGCATGGGATAAGGTGGAGCAGAGCTGGGTTTCCCGCGAAATCCCGCGCCTCCCGATTCCGGTGCGACTATGACTGAGGACGCCGCAGCTTCCCCACCACCAGAAGCGCTCATCGCGCTGTGCGCGAGCGCGACGAGGTTGCAGGGCCTGGAGAAATTCGTCGCCCGGCTTGGCGAAACCGCTGCTGCCGCGCGCGTCGTCATTCTTCAGCATCGCGAGGCGCTGGACGACGCGGCGCTGCAGGCGGCGATCGGCGAGGCCATAACCATCTCGGATCATCTGGCGGTCGAGGCGGCGCGGACCTATCTCGCGCCGGCCGACGTCATCGTCACCCTCGAGCAGAACCTTTTCCGCGTGCGCCCGGCCGACGGCCTCGCCGGCCAGCGCGGCAGCATCGACAGCTTCCTGGTGTCGCTGGGCGGCGCCCGGCAGCTCAACGCCATCGCCGTGCTGTTCGCCGGCACCGGCGCCGACGGCACCCTCGGCGTCGCGGCCATCAAGGAAGGCGGCGGCCTGACCCTCGCGGAGCATGCGGAGGAAGACACCGAAAAAATGCTGGCGACCGGCAGCACGCCCGCCTCGCTCGCCGATTTCATCCTGCCGCCCAAAGCCCTCGCCGAACGCGTCCAGGCGCATCTGCACCACCTCGCGAACACTCAAGGGCAGGGCGCGGACAGCGCGGCCGTCGCCGCCGGCCTCCGCAGCATCGCCACTATATTGCGCAACCAGACCGGCCACGACTTCCACGGCTACAAGCGCGGCACCTTCCTGCGCCGGGTACAGCGGCGCATGCAGGTGCTCGATGCCCCCGACATCGACTCGTACCTCGCCCTGCTGCGCAGCCAGCCGGACGAGGCGCAGCAGCTCTTCAACGACCTGCTGATCGGGGTGACGCAGTTCTTCCGCGATCCCAGGGAATTCGAGATTCTCGAGGCGCAGGTCATCCCCAGGCTGTTCGAGGGCAAGTCCCGCACCGATAGTGTCCGTGTCTGGGTCATCGGCTGCTCGACCGGCGAGGAGGCCTATTCGATCGCCATCCTGCTGCGCGAATACATGGCCAAGCTCGACGAAGTGCCGCAGGTTCAGATTTTCGCCACGGACATCGACGGCCGGGCGCTGGCCTCGGCCAGGGCCGGGCGCTACACCGAGAGCGCCGTCAAGGAAGTGACGCCGGAGCGCCTGGCGCGCTGGTTCGTCAAGGAGGGCACGACCTATGTCGTAGCTAAGGAACTGCGCGAGATGTGCATCTTCTCGCAGCACAGCGTCATCAAGGACGCGCCGTTTTTCCGGCTGCACCTCATTTCGTGCCGGAATCTGCTGATTTACCTCGATGCCGCGCTGCAGAGCCGGGTCATCCCGCTGTTCCATTTCGCGCTCGATCGCGGTGGCTACCTGTTCCTCGGCGGTTCCGAGAACGTGTCGCGCCATCCGGCGCTCTTTGCCCCGATCGAAAGCCGCCATCGCATCTTCCGCCGGCTCGACACCGGGGCGCGTATCATCCCCGAATTCCCCTTTGCCGCGAGCGATCGCCGGCCGACCAGCAGCCCCGTGACCGTGCCGCAGCGGGCCATGGAGGCGGGCCTGGCGCGCAGTGCGGAGCGCATCGCCGAGCGCTATGCCCCGGCCTATGTCATCATCGACGAACAGCTCAATGTGCTGCATTTTTCCGGGGGCATGGGCCGCTACATCGATCCGGCGGGCGGGGCGGCGAGCCTGAATCTGCTGTCCCTGGTCCACCCCGATTTGCGCCTCGAACTGAGGGCGGCGTTCAATCGGGCGGCCGAGCAGCACGAGCCTGCCCGCGTCGACAATCTCTGGATAGCCGGCAATGGCCACCGCACCCTTGTCGACCTGGCGGTCGAGCCGGTGCAGGACGCCCCCGGGGGAGCGCGCAATTTCGTGGTGATCTTCAAGGATGGCGTGACCCTGCCGGACGCCGGCGGCGACGCGCCGGCGGGCCCGTCTCTGCTGCGCGACGAACATATCCAGCGGCTGGAAAACGACCTGCGCACGACCCGGGACCGGCTGCAGACCACGGTGGAGGAACACGAAAGCACCAATGAGGAGCTGAAATCCGCCAATGAGGAATACCAGTCCCTCAACGAGGAGCTGCAGAGCGCCAATGAGGAGCTGGAAACCTCCAAGGAGGAGCTGCAATCGGTCAATGAGGAGCTGACCACCGTCAATGGCGAGCTGTCGCACCGCGTCCAGGAGCTGGGGCGCGCCAACAGCGACCTCAAGAACCTGCTCGAGAGCACGCAGATCGGGACGATCTTCCTCGACAACGAGCTGCGCGTCACCAATTACACTCCCGCCGTCACCGAGCTCTTTCCGCTCGTCGAGTCCGATCTCGGCCGGCCGATCGGCCATATCCGCTCGCGGGTCGCCTATGAGGAATTGCAGGAAGATGTGCGCCGCGTCGTCAGGACGCTCGCCAGTATCGACCGCGAGGTGGCCGATCCGGCGACCGGCAGGCGCTATATCGTCCGCGTGCTCCCCTATCGCAGCGTCGACAATTTCATCGGCGGTGCCGTCGTCACCTTCACCGATGTGACGCCCCTCACGCGCGCCCAGCAGGCGCTGCGCGCCAGCGAAGAGCGCTTCCGCGCCGTGGCCAATCTGGTGCCGGACCTGCTTTGGAGCACCGATCCGCTGGGCGCCGCCGACTGGTTCAACAAGCGCTGGAGCGATTTCACCGGGCAGAGCCTCGAAGAGCTGCAGGCGGGCTGGGCCGAGACCATCCACCCCGATGATCGGGCGAGCTCGCGCGACGCATTCCAGGCCGCGGTGGTTTCCGGCGAGCCCCTGGCGCTGGAGCACCGGATGCGCCGCGCCGACGGCGCCTATCGCTGGTTCCTCGTGCGCATGGAGCCGGTGCGCAATGCGGCCGAGGCCGTGGTGCAGTGGTTCGGCGCAGCGACCGATATCGATGATCAGCGCCGCGCCGTGGAAACCGCGCGGCGCAGCGAGGAACAGGCCAAGCTGCTCCTGGCCGAGCTGCAGCACCGGGTGCGCAATACGCTCGGCGTGGTTCGCTCCTTCGCGCGCCGCACCGCGGACACGACCGAAAGCGTCGAGGACTACGCCGCCCATCTCGATGGCCGGCTGGGCGCCTTTGCCCGTGCCCAGGCGGCCGTGACCCAGAACCCTTCCGCCGGCGTCAGCCTGGAGCGGATCATCGCCGACGAGATCGCTTCCTTCGGCGCGCGGGAAGGCGAGCAGGTGAGCCTCGAAGGGCCGCAGGTGCGCCTCGCCTCCAAGACCGCCGAAGTGTTCACCCTGGCCATTCACGAGCTGGCGACGAACGCCGTCAAATACGGCGCGCTGCGCTCCCCCAAGGGACGCATCCGGGTCAGATGGCGGATGGAAGATGGAGAGCAGGGCAGGCGGCTCGGGCTCGAATGGGCGGAGTCGGCCGAACTCGATTCCGCCGCGCCCTCGCGCCGCGGCTTCGGCACCGAGCTCCTGGAGCGGATGGTGCCCTATGAGCTCAACGGCGAAGCCGTGCTCGAATACCGCCCGGACGGGCTCGTCTGCCGCATCGACCTGCCGGTGGACGGCAATCTGCTGCCCGCCTGATTAAGCGGCGTCGCTCATCGGCCGGGTGAACTCTATCGTCAGGCCGCGCTGGATCGACAGCAGGCAGATGGCGTCGAGGATGTCCTCGAAAAGCGCCGGATCGCATCCGCTTTCGGCGACGACCCGCGCGGCAAGCTCCTTGACCGGCACGGGGGTGCGCTGCCGCGCAAGTTCGCCGACGATCACCCTGAAGGAACTATCGAGGCGCTCATTGACCGGGTAACGCAATTCCATCGTGACCTCCTGCGTTGAGCGTCACTTCAGCACCGGCCGGGCTCTCCTCCCTTAACCTTCGTTAACCGCGACGGTTTATTGCGCGTGACCTCCGCAGATAACCTGAGCCCGGCTAATTCACCATGCTGGAGGGTAAAGTCCCCGCTTCGTTTTCGCCAATGCGGCACTTCATGGGCTGCAATTCTACGGTTCGGCGGCGCGCGAGATGCGGATGAAACATGTCCGGTCCCGTTCGGCCGGATTGAGCTTGATCAATGTTAAAGACCGGCCGCCTCGGCCCGCATAATGTGAGTTGTAGAAGCTACGTCATGAGCCGCCTGTCGGCCCTGGGGGAATCCAATGCGCGCAACTCACGAAGACATCGTGGACGGCTGGCGTATCGCGGCCACCGCCGATGGCGGGTTCGGCGTATTCGACGAGCACGGCATGCTGGCAGGGCCGTTCGGCTGCCGCGAACAGGCCATCGCGGCCGCGCTGAAGCTGCCGCGCCCCGAGCGTCGGCCCGCCGATATGGGACCGGCTCCGGCCCTGACCGGCTTCCGCCGCTAAGGCGGCCAGCCTCCTCGAACGCCGGCACGCCAGCCTGCCTCGACCTGCCTACCAGCGGATGACGACCGCGACTTCGTTGCCGCCGCCCAGTTCCACTGTTTCCGTTCCATCCGCGTCGAGCCGGTCGATGCGTGCGTCCCTGACGGTTTCGACCGCGGCGACGTTCGCGGCGAAGGCCTCCTCGAGTTCGGCGACGCACAATGTCGCGTCGCCCGGGACGGCCTTGAGCCGTTCGATCAGTTCGCTCACGCGCATCTCACTTTCCGCCCTTGTCCGTTGCGTCATGGGTATGGTGGCTGTCGCGGACGCCGCCGCCGCCCGAGACATCGGACTGGCGTCCATTGGTCGGCTCGCCGGGGACCGGCCCGCGGCCTTCGGTCGGGTCCGGCAGGTCGGGGCGCTGATGGCTGGACCCCGGGCCGCCATGGTGCCGGTTGCTCGCTTCGGTGTGCTTGCTGGTCATGCTCAGCGATCCTGTTGGTAGCCCTGGTTGGTCGTGTTCTGCCGGATATTGCCCTGGCGGTCCTGCTCGGCGAGATTGCGCTCGTCGACCACCGGCCCGCCGCTGCCGCCCTGCGGGGCGAGCTTGCTGTCGCCGCCGGTCCCCTTGGGGGAGCGGTTGGCCGGTGGAATGGGGGGAAGATGCTTGCTCATTTCGGTCTCCTCTCCCGGCTGAACCACGCCGGGCGCAAACCGTTCCGGCCGCGCCGGGTCCGCATCGGCCATCGTCACAATCCCGAGTCGTCGTCCGGGGTATAGGATCGGCTGGGAATCGTCCTCTCCTCGGGAGCACCATGCGCGTAGGCATTTTCGGAACCGGCTATGTCGGCCTCGTGCAGGCCGCCGTCCTCGCCGATATCGGCCATGACGTGGTCTGCGTCGATGTCGATGCGGCCCGCATCAAGCGGCTGAAGGGGGGCGAGGTGCCGATCTTCGAGCCGGGCCTCGAGGGGCTTGTCGCCGCCGGATCGGCCGCCGGGCGGCTGCACTTCACCACCGATGCCGCCGAGGCGGTTTCGCGCTGCCCCATGCTGTTCGTCGCCGTGGGCACGCCTCCCGACGAGGATGGCTCCGCCGATCTGCGCCATGTTCTGGCCGTCGCCGACACCATTGCCGCGCATATGGAGGCGCCGCGCCTCGTGGTCACCAAGTCCACCGTTCCGGTCGGCACCGGCGACAGGGTCCGCGCCCGGATCGCCGCGGGGCTCGCCGCCCGCGGCCGCGAGGACATCGATTTCGACGTCGCCGCCAACCCCGAATTCCTCAAGGAAGGCTCAGCCGTCGCCGATTGCGCCAAGCCCGACCGGATCATCATCGGCGTCTCCTCGGACGCCACGGAGGCGGCCCTGCGCGAGCTCTATGCCCCGCTCAACCGCAACCATGAAAAGATCATCGTCATGGACATGCGCAGCGCCGAGCTCACCAAATACGCGGCCAATGCCATGCTCGCGACCAAGATCAGCTTCATGAACGAGATGGCCAATCTCGCCGGTCTCCTGGGCGCGGATATCGAGAAGGTGCGGCGCGGCATCGGCTCGGACCCGCGCATCGGCTATCATTTCATCTATGCCGGCGCCGGTTATGGCGGCTCCTGCTTCCCCAAGGACGTCAAGGCCGCCATCCATATCGCCGAGGAGCTGGATTTCGATCCCCTGCTGCTCAAGGCTGTCGAGGCCCGCAACGAACGGCAGAAGCTCTTCCTCTTCGACCGCATCGTCGAAAAGTTCGGGCCGGACCTCACCGGCCGGACATTTGCCCTCTGGGGCCTTGCCTTCAAGCCGAACACGGACGACATGCGCGAAGCGCCGTCGCGCGTGCTGATGGAGAATTTGTGGAAGGCCGGCGCGAGCGTCCGCGCCTATGATCCCAAGGCCATGGCGGAGTGCCGGCGGCTTTACGGCGAACGCGCCGGCCTCATGCTCTGCCCCACGCCCGAGGCGGCGCTCGAGGGCGCCGACGCGCTGCTGCTGGTCACCGAATGGCGCAGCTTCCAGGCCCCGGATTTCGACCGTCTGCGCCGGACCTTGAAGACGCCCGTCGTGTTCGACGGCAGGAACATCTACGACCCCGCCACGGCGCGCGCGCATGGGGTCGAGGTCATCGGCGTGGGGCGGGGCTAAAGCTCTAAGTGATTGAGTTGTCGCGTTTTCGTGGGTCGACAAGCTCACCATGAGGCCGGAAAAGTGGAAACCACTTTTCCTGAAAACGCTTTAGAGCAGCCTCAAATCTCGTTCAGCTCGACGCCGACTTCCGCGATATGCCGCCAGATGACCTTGGCGGCGCGCGGCGGCTCGCCGAAAATGTCGAGGACGAACTGGTCGGGCACGCCGATCACCGTATCGAGCGCCAGCTTGCTGCCATGGGCGCTCATATTGTGCACGGTACAGGACGCCACCGGCTGCTCGTCGATGACGATGCGCGCCACCTTCACGACGGGACGGCGCCGCTCGCGCCGCCGCTCGGGAAAATTCATGTCCGACATGGCAGAACCCAAAACCTGGGCCCCGGCGCAAACCGGGGTAATGGCCGCTTTCTACGCCCCGGCGCGGCCCGGGACAAATATCGCCTGCATATTGCGTTAACGCATCTTTTGCGCCGGCTTGCGCGCGGCATCGTTCCGGCGCACACCGGGCCGAGACAGGAGCAAAGGCGTCATGCGCAGTATCGGGGTCATCGGCATCGGCACGATCGGCGGAGCCCTAGTCGAAGGCCTGCAGGGCAGGGGGGCGGCGCCACCCACCCTGGTTTCGGCGCGCTCCGAAGGACCATCCGCGGCCCTCGCCGCGCGCTATCCGAACGTGACCCGCGCCGCTTCCAATGCCGAGGTCGCGACGGCGGACATCGTCGTTCTCGCCATGCGGCCGGCGCAATTGCAGGAGGCGCTCGCCGGCGTCGAATTCCGTCCCGGCCAGCTCGTGCTGAGCCTGGTCGCTGGCCTCGGCCTCGGCGAATTGCAGCAGCTGGCGCCGCGGTCGCGTGTCGACCGTGCCGTGCCCATGCCCGGCATGGCGCGCGGCGAGGGCCCGATCACCCTTTATCCGGGCCTGCCGGAGACGCGCGAGCTGCTGGCCCCGCTCGGCGACCTGTTTGCCGTTCCCGAGGAGGCGATGCTCAACATGGGCGGCCTCACCGCCTTCCTCTCGAGCTATTTCGAGCTGCAGCAGGCCCTCATTGCGCGTGCCGAGGCCGCCGGCATCCCGCGGCAGGACGCGCGGCGCTACGTCGTCTCGATGTTGGGCATGCTCGCGGGCACGGCCCGGCTGACCCCGCCCGGGGAGTTCGACGGCCTCGTCCCCGGACACCAGACCAAGGGCGGCCTCAACGAGCGCGTCCATGCCGCCCTGCTGGCCGCCGGCTGGTTCGAGCGGCCCGCCGCCGAACTCGAGGCGATTACGCGCCTTGGCTGGAAGAATCTGGGCTGACCAACAGCCGCTATTGCGCCGCGCCGCGCTTGCGTTATGCCAGATGGACCCCGAGGCGAGCGCATGAACGTACAGATTCCCACCCTCACCCTTACCGGCAAGCCGCTGAGCTTTGCCTCCCTGGCCGCCATCGGCAGCCACGCCGTCACCCTTCTCGCCGATCCCACCGCCATGCAGCGCGTCGCCCGCGCCCGCGACGTGGTGGAAAGGCGGATCGCCGCCGGCCAGCCCGTCTATGGCTCGACCACCGGCGTCGGCGCCATGAAGGACGTCGCCTGGACGCCGGATGAGCTCGAAACCTTCAATCTCGGCCTGGTCCGCGCCCACCATTTCGGCACCGGCGCGCCGTTCCCCAATTCCGTGGTGCGCAACGCCATGGCCATCCGCGTCAACACCGCGCTGACCGGCCGGGTCGGCTGCACGCCGGACCTCGTCGAGAACTACCTCGCCCTGTTGGCCGCCGACCTCGTGCCGGTGGTTCGCCGCACCGGCTCGATCGGCTGCGCCGATATCGGGCTCATGGGCCAGATCGGCGCCGTGCTCACCGGCGTCGGCGAGGCGATCTACAAGAACCGCCGCCTGTCCGCCGAGGAAGCCCTGCTCGAAGCGGGCCTCAAGCCGGCCCGGATGCCGCCGCGCGACAGCCTCGCCTCGATCAGCATCAACGCCGTGGGCTTTGCCGCCGCCGCCGAGGTGACGCGCGCTGCGGCGGGCGCCCTGCGCATGCTGCTCGCCACCGCGCTGACCACCGCCGGGGCGCTGGGCGCCTCGCGCGATCCCTGGAAGGCCGTTGCCCATGTCGGCACCGAGCGGGAGGCCGAGATCGGCGGCTGGCTGTTCCGCAACGCCATGGGCTGGGACTGGCCCAACGCCACGCACATCCAGGACCCCTTGAGCCTCAGGATGATCGCCCAGGTTTTCGGCACCGCCTTCGATACGCTCCTGGTCTGCGGCCGAACCGTGCTGGGCGCTACCGGCCGCACCGATGACAATCCCGTGGTCGTCGAGGGCGAGGTGCTGACCTCCGGCGGTTCGCTCCCGCTGGACGTAACCGTCTATCTCGAGACCGTGCAGCTCGCCATGGCGCATGCCGCGCGCAATTCCTTCAACCGCTGCGTGCTGCTCGGCAATGGCGCCCGTCGCGACCTGCCGATCAATCTCGTGCCGCCCGGCGCCATCGCCACCGGCTTCGGCCCCATCATCAAGCTCGCCGGCGAGCTCTTCGCCCGCGTGCTCTCCATGGCGACGCCGGTTTCGGCGACCTCGCTGGTCGTCGCCGCGGGGCTCGAGGACGAAGCCGCCTTCCTGCCGCTGGTCGTCGAGCGCTTCGAGCGGCAGGTCGCCGCCCTGCAGCGCCTTGCCGCGCTCGAGGCGCTGCTCTCGGCGCAGGCGATGGACCTGCTCGGCGACCGCCCGCGCGGCGTGCCGCAGATGATCTACGAGCGGACGCGGCGCCACGCCGCCTTTTATCGCGTCGATCGGCCGCTCTCGGCCGAGGTCGAGGCGATCGAGAACGATCTCGCCTCCGACCTGACGCTGGGCGAACTGATTTCCCTCTCGCCCATCCCTCCGCTGGACGACTTTTTCGCCCTCGGGCCCATACGCTAGTCGATAAGGCACTGGTCTCCCCGCAAAAACCAGTTACGCTGCCGGTACGTCGTGCCAGGGAAGTGGAACCGCTGCTTTCAGGCAGGTCTGGCGCGTCCAATGTCTGGCACATCGCCGGGCCAACAACGGGAGTGCATCATGCGCCTTTCGACCAAGCTATTGACCGCACTGGCGGCGCTGGCGTTCACCGCCACGGCCGCCCAGGCTCAGGTCGTCGTCTCCAGTAAGATCGATACCGAGGGCGGGGTGATCGGCAACATCATCCTGCAGGTGCTCAAGGCCAATAATGTGCCGGTGACTGACAAGATCCAGCTCGGCGACACCAAGGTCGTCCGCTCGGCCATCATTGCCGGCCAGATCGACATCTACCCCGAATATACCGGCAATGGCGCCTTCTTCTTCAACGAGGCCGACAATCCGCTCTGGAAGGACGCGGCCAAGGGCTATGCCGAGGTCAAGAAGCTCGACTACGACGCCAATAAGATCGTCTGGCTGCAGCCGGCGCCCGCCAACAACACCTGGGGCGTGGCGCTGCGGCAGGACGTGGCCCAGCCCAACCACATCGTCACCTGGTCCGATTTCGGCAAATGGGTGTCGGGCGGCGGCCAGGTGAAGCTGGCGGCCTCGGCGGAGTTCGTCTCCTCGGCCGCCGCGCTGCCGGCCTTCGAGCAGACCTATGGCTTCAAGCTCAGTCCCGACCAGCTGATCACCCTTTCCGGCGGCGACACCGCGGCGACGATCGCGGCGGCGGCCAACCAGACCTCCGGCGCCAACGCCGCCATGGTCTATGGCACGGATGGCGGCATTGCCCCCTCGGGCCTGGTCGTGCTCGACGACGACAAGGGCGTGCAGCCGGTCTACAACCCGGCGCCGATCATCCGCGAGGCGGTGCTGAAGCAGTACCCGCAAATCGAGACGCTCCTCGCTCCCGTCTTCACCAAGCTCAACCTCACCACCCTGCAGACCCTCAACGGTCGCGTGCAGGTAGGCGGCGAAGCCGCCTCCGCCGTCGCCGCCGACTGGCTGAAAACGCAGGGCCTGGTGAAGTAAGGCAGGAGACCCCTCACCCCGGCCTAGCGGCCGGACCTCTCCCCGACGGGGAGAGGAACAGGGCGCGGCCTTAAAGCAGCATTCCTCTCCCCG
>DASZUI010000252.1:0-40150 GCA_035547675.1 Devosia sp. | reverse complement strand
TACGTCGCCGAGAACGCCAATGGCCGCATCGACCAGCTCACCATCGACGGCGACAAGGCCACGGTAAAGCCGGTCGCCACGGGCCTCGACGGCCCCACCTCCATGACCAAGGTGGGCAATACGCTCTGGGTGCTCGATTCGCACATCAACCAGATGAGCGATCCCAACTACAAGGGGCCATATTTCATGGTGCCCTATAGCCTGGGCTAATAGCCCCGGCGGGACGCTCTGGCCTTCCCCTCGCGGGAGAAGGCGGTCCGCAGGACCGGATGAGGGGGAAGACGAAGCCTCGGTCTGGGGCTCCCCCTCGCCCGCCTGCCGGCCCCCTGCCCGCGGGGGGAGAGGGCCCTCCGAAAGGCGGCCTGCCGAACAAAAGCCGCCACGATCAGCCGTTAGCCTTCGTCGCCAATCCCAGGAGGACTCCATGCAAACCATCGTCGCGGCCACCATCGGCTTTGTCGCGCTCGCCGCGCCCGCGCTCGCCGCCGACCTGCCGAAGGTGCAGATCGGGGAAGGCCGGACGTTTCCCGAAAGCATGTCGGCCGCCAGCGACGGCACGCTCTATGCCGGCAGCCTGACCGAAGGCATCGTGTTCAAGGCGGCGCCGGGCGCGACCGTCGCCACGCCCTTCATCCAGAAGCCGGCAGACGGACCGCAATCGATCCACGGCGTCTGGGCGGACAATCGCAGCCGGCTGCTCTGGGTCTGCTATGCCGATAGCGGCAACCCCACCGCGCCCGACGCGCAACCCGGCGCCCTCGAGGTCTATGACCTTGCGACGGGGGCGCCGAAAGGCGACTATTCGCTGGGCAAGCCGAGCCTCTGCAACGACATCACCACCACCTCCGACGGGGCGGCCTATGTCACCGATACGGTGGGCGGGCGGGTGTTCCGGCTGGCGCCCGGCGCGACCGCGCTCAAAGAGTGGCTGAAGGATGACCGGCTGAAGGGCGCCGACGGCATCGCGGCCGGCTCGGACGGCTCGATCTATGTGTCGAGCGTGACGAGCAATCTGCTGTATCGGGTGCCGGTAAATCCCGATGGCAGCGCCGGCGCGATGACGCAGATCGCGCTGTCGCAGCCGCTCAAGGGGATCGACGGCATGCGCTTCGGCACCAATGGCGTGCTCTATGGCGCCGAGAACAAGGGCAATGAGGCGGTCGCCATCACCATCAAGGGCAATGCCGGCACAGTGAAGGTGCTGGGCACCGGCTATGACGGCCCCACCGCCGTGCAGCCGGCGGGCAAGACGCTGTGGGTTCTGGAAAACAAGGCCAGCAAACGCCGCGACCCCAATGAGAAGGGGCCGTTCTTCGCCATTCCCGTCGCAATACCGGCGGGGTCCTAGCCAGCCATTCGGCTGGACCTGATTTTCGATGTGGGCAGGTAGAGCGCGCGTGGCCCATGGTTCGACAGGCTCACCATGAGGTCGGTGGAATTTAGACACCCGCAAATTGCGACCTCATCCTGAGCTTGTCGAAGGATGGGCAGCAGGCACCGATTCCCGGCAAGATGGCGGAGGTTGCGATGCTGGCCCGGTAGGGCGCGCGCGGCCCATGGTTCGAAGGTCGCCGCGCTCCCACCTCACCATGAGGTGGTGGAAGCAAACTCAACTTTATCCTGAGGTGCGACCGTAGGGAGCCTCGAAGGATGGGTAGCGCGCACCATGGATTCCGCCGTCGGTTCGCCTCGACTGATTTATCGATCTGGGCAGGTAGAGCGCGCGTGGCCCATGGTTCGACAGGCTCACCATGAGGTCGGTGTAGGTTCGCCGGAAACGAGCGAGACCTCATCCTGAGCTTGTCGAAGGATGGGCAGCAGGCAAGATGGCGGAGGTTGCGATGCTGGCCCGGTAGGGCGCGCGCTGCCCATGGTTCGAGGGTCGCTGCGCTCCCACCTCACCATGAGGTCGTGGAAATTTCCTTCAACCTCATCCTGAGCCTGTCGAAGGATGGGCAGCGCGCGCCTACCCCGCCGAATCCAGCTCCGGATAATGCCGGAAAACGCCGTACTCGTTGAACGCCAGCCGGCGTGGGGTCCTGAGATAGGCCGCGATATTCGGTCGCGCCCGCACCCGCTCCCCGATCGCCACCGTCTTCGCATAGTCGCCGGCCAGCGCCCGCATGCGATTGGGGAAGGCGTAGCGCAGGCCTTCGAGGAGCTGGAACAGCGAGAGATCGGCATAGGTAATGTCCTTGCCGACCAGCTGCCCGTCGCCCGCCGGATTGCGCGCGAGGATCGTTTCGAACCAGGCCAGGAATTTCGGCAAGCGCTCGGCGCGAAACTCGGCCGACCGGCGCTTCGACTCCGCCTTCTGCTCCTCGTAATAGCGGCCGGAGCCGACCGGATGATGCGTATCATGCGCCTCGACCACCGCGTCGGCGATGGTCAGCTGAATCTGGTGGCACCAGAGCCGCAGCCGCTCGTCCCGAGGCGCGAGCCCGAGCTTCGGGCCGAGATAGAACAGGATAGCCGAGGTCTGCCCGACCACCACATCGCCATCGACGAGGAAGGGCGGCGCGAAGGAAGGCGTCGTCGTCCCGGGATCGCCGCTCAGGCGATCGATCGCGCCATCGCCCTCGGTCCGGGCAATGTCGCGATAATCCGCGCCCGCATCCTCGAGCGCCAGCCGCACAAACTCGCCGCGCCCCTGGATGCCGGTCCAGTAATAGAGATCGTAAGCCATGCTGCCGGAATGCAGTGCATCGCCAGCCGTTCCGGCCAGGCCTTGGCCTGGGCTGGATCGCGGCCGAGGCGATCGTGCCGCAGCAGCTCACCATGAGGCCGGGAAAGTGGAACCACTTTCCCCGAAGGCTCTAAACTTGTGGCTTTAGAGCAAACGATTTCTCAATCCGGGCAGGGGAAGCTCAGGCTGAGGAGATGCGATGCCCAAGAGCCGGATCGCGATATTCGTCGACGCCGAAAACATTGCCGCTCGCCATTGGCGAGAGGTCGCCGATCATGCGGCCGCAACGGGCACGCTGAATCTCTGCCAGATTTTCGGCGATTTCACCGAGGATCGGCTCGGGCGCTGGCTCGATGTCGCCCGAACGGAGGGTCTGCAGCCCGTCCTGCAGCTTTCTGGCGGCAAGAACAGCAGCGATATCGCCATGACGGTTGCGGCAATGGACGCGCTCCATGCCGGCAGGGTTGAGGCGATCTATATCGTCAGCTCCGACAGGGACTTCGCTCCATTGATCCGCCGGTTGCGCGCTGCGGGGCTGAAGGTCTTCGGCTTCGGTCTGGCGAACACGCCCGAAAGCCTGCGCATGGCCTGCACGGCCTTCGTCGTGCTGGGAGCGGATGCGGAAGTAGCGAAATTCAAGGCCGCCGCCGGTTAGGTCGGCGCGCGCTGCCCATGGCTCGCCCTTCGACAAGCTCAGGAGGCTCACCATGACGTCGGTGCAGGTTCGCCGTCAAACAAGCGAGACCTCGGATAGTGCGATTTTGCCCGGTAGGGCGAGCGCGGCCCATGGTTCGAGGGTCGCTGCGCTCCCACCTCACCATGAGGTCGTGGAATTTACGCCTACCTCATCCTGAGGTGCGACCGAAGGGAGCCTCGAAGGCTTCGAGCCGTGCCGAAGGTCAAATCGATCCTGTGGATCGATTTGAGGCGAGAAGGCCATGAGGGCTATGCCCGAATGGCAGTGGGCAGCGCGCACGACCTTGCCGCCTGCCCTACTCCGCCGGTTCCACGGCCTTGCGCATGGGGTTGTTCGGATGGGTCGTCCAGTTCGCGGGTTCGGCGGCGACGACGCGGCCGGTGCGGGGATCGACGGCGCCCGGGGGCAGCGGCTCCATGGTGATGCAGTTCTCGACCGGGCAGACATCCACGCAGAGATTGCAGCCGACGCATTCGTCGTCCATCACCTCGAAATGGCGCTTGCCGTCCTTCATCCGCGTGATCGCCTGGTGCGAAGTGTCCTCGCAGGCGATGTGGCAGCGGCCGCACTGGATGCAGAGGTCCTGGTTGATCCTCGCCTTGGTGACGTAGTTGAGGTTCAGATATTGCCAGTCGGTGACGTTGCGTACGGCGCGGCCGGCGAAATCGTCGATGGTGGCGTACCCCTTTTCATCCATCCAATTGGACAGGCCCGAGATCATTTCCTCGACGATCTTGAAGCCATAGGTCATGGCGGCGGTGCAGACCTGCACATTGCCGGCGCCGAGCGCCATGAACTCGGCGGCGTCGCGCCAG
Source organism: Devosia sp. (assembly GCA_035547675.1). Classification (GTDB taxonomy): domain Bacteria; phylum Pseudomonadota; class Alphaproteobacteria; order Rhizobiales; family Devosiaceae; genus DASZTU01. The sequence continues at coordinate 35,952 of DASZUI010000252.1, read as the reverse complement.
GTGGTGATGCCGCCGATGCCTGAAATCGGCAGGCCGAAAGTGTCCGGGTCGCGGGCGATCTCGGAGACCATGGAAAGGGCGATCGGCTTCACAGCGGGCCCGCAATAGCCGCCATGCGTGCCCTTGCCGTCGATGGTGGGCTCGGGCGCGAAGCTGTCGAGGTTCACCGAGGTGATGGAGTTGATGGTGTTGATCAGCGACACCGCATCGGTGCCGCCATGCTTGGCGGCCCGGGCCGGCTTGCGGATGTCGGTGATGTTGGGCGTGAGCTTGGTGATCACCGGCATGCGGCTATATTGCTTGCACCAGCGCACGACCATTTCGACATACTCTGGAACCTGGCCCACGGCAGACCCCATGCCGCGCTCGCTCATGCCGTGCGGGCAGCCGAAATTGAGCTCGATGCCGTCGGCCTCCGTCTCCTCGACCAAAGGCAGGATGGCCTTCCAGCTCTCCTCCTCGCAGGGCACCATGATGGAGACGACCAGCGCCCGGTCGCGCCAGCGGCGCTTCACCTCCTTGATTTCCTGCAAATTGAGCTGCAGCTGCCGGTCGGTGATGAGCTCGATATTGTTGAGGCCGAGCAGGCACCGATCGGCACCATAAATGGCGCCATAACGCGGGCCATTGACGTTGACGACCGGCGGCCCCTCTTCGCCGAGCGTCTTCCAGACCACGCCGCCCCAGCCGGCGCGATAGGCGCGCTCGACATTATAGGCCTTGTCCGTCGGCGGCGCGGAGGCCAGCCAGAACGGGTTGGGAGAGCGGATACCGACGAAATTGCTGCGCAGGTCAGCCATGGCGTGCTCCATCGAGGCTGGAATGCTGGAGGAAAGGCCCCCTCACCCGGAGGGAGAGGTGAAGCTGCGGCGCGGCCCTGCCTTCCATCACCTCTCCCCGGGGGGAGAGGTCGACGCGAAGCGTCGGGTGAGGAGGCCTTTGAGGCGGGCGCACGGCTTCAGCTTCCGCTCAGGAACCGATTAATGCTCTCGGCGGCATCGCGCCCTTCGGCGACCGCCGTTACCGTCAGATCGTCGCCGCCGGTGGCGCAGTCGCCGCCCGCCCAGACGCCCGGAAGCGAGGTGCGGCCTTCGGCATCGACATCGATCTTGCCGCCGGTGAGCATGAGGCCCTCGCCCGCCGATACCAGCGTCTGGCCGATGGCCTTGAACACCTGATCGGCGGGAATGACCACCCGGTCGCCCAGGCCCACCAGCCTGCCCTCGACCAGCGCGGTATGCTCGAGCTCGATACCGATGACGCTGCCGTGCTGGGCCAGGACGCGCACCGGGGCCATCCAGTGGCGGATGGTGACGCCTTTGCTCGCCGCCAAATCTTGCTCGTATGCGGAGGCGTTCATGTGCTCCTTGCCGCGGCGGTAGATGATGGTCACTTCCTCGGCCCCGAGCAGCCGGCTCTGCACCGCCGCGTCGATCGCCGTCATGCCGCCACCGATGACCACCACGCGGCGGCCGATCGGCAGGCGCGAAACATCGTCCGCCTGGCGCAATGCGGCGATGAAATCGACGGCGTTCTCGACGCCCTGAGCCTCCTCGCCATCGGCCCGCAGCGCGTTGACGCCGCCCAGCCCGAGCCCCAGGAAGACGGCGTCGAAGCGCTGGCGCAGCTCGGCAAGCGAAAAATGCTCCCCGAGCGCCTTTTCATATTCGATTTCGATGCCGCCGATCGCGGTGACGTAGTCGACCTCCGCCTGGGCGAAGCCACCGGGCGCCTTATAGGCGGCGATGCCGTATTCGTTGAGCCCACCCGGTTTCGGGCGCGCGTCGAAGATGGTGACCTCATGGCCGTGCAGCGCCAGCCGGTGGGCGCAGGCGAGGCCCGCCGGGCCGGCCCCGACGACGGCAATCTGCCTGCCGGTCGGGGCGGCGCGGGTGAAGAACTGGGCGCCCTGCGCCATGGCGGCATCGGTAGCGTAGCGCTGCAGCTGGCCGATCCTGACCGGCTTGCCTTCCGCCGCTTCGCGGACGCAGGCCTCCTCGCAGAGCTGCTCGGTGGGGCAGACGCGGGCGCACATGCCGCCAAGGATGTTCTGCTCGAAAATGGTTTCGGCGGCGCCAAGCGGGTTGTCCGTGACGATCTCGCGAATGAAGAGCGGGATGTCGATCGCGGTCGGGCAGGCGTTCATGCAGGGCGCATCAAAGCAGAAATAGCAGCGATCCGCCTCGACCAGCGCCTCGTGATGGGTCAGCGGCGGATGCAGGTCGGCGAAATTTTCCGCGTACTGGCCGGCCTCGAGCCGGCCGGCGGCAATCCCGTCCTGCAGCGCACCCACGCCCATCGCCCATCCTCCCCTGCCCCGCCGCGGCGCAAACCTCGAAGGTTCCTCCGAGGCTTGGCCGCAACCTCTTGGCCGCAAGCTTTTCCCCCACGACGCTAACGCCGGCAGAAATTTTTATCAATTGGTCAAATCCCGGCGGCGGCGGGGCGGGGCGATGGCGGGTTTACGGCTTGTTAAGGCTAAGCGTGGCTGGATGAGCGGTTGACGCCAACAGTCAAGCTCCAGTCTTGTGGTGCTGATCTGCAACAGTTTCGTTTCGGATTTTAATCGAGGCTTCGGCGCCGCATATTCTGGCCATAGTCAGCCGATACCCAGCTCACGTTCTAGTGAGAATGAGAGGATCAGGTTGATCAAGAAAATAGCCGTTGCCGCTCTCGTAATGTCCGGCTTTATTATTACTACTGCGGACACAACTTACGCGAGCGGCAATCAGTGCGGTGTCGCCTCCTGGTATGCATCAGGCACCCGCACCGCGTCCGGCGAGCGGATGAACGCCAATGCCATGACGGCAGCGCACCGTTCCCTGCCCTTCGGCACGAAAGTGAAGGTCATCGACCAGAAGACTGGCCGCGCCGTGCAGGTCACCATCAACGACCGCGGCCCCTTCGTCCGGGGCCGTATCATCGACCTCACCAAAGCCGCCGCAAGCCGGTTGGGCCTGCGGGGCATTGGCAAAGTCTGCATCCAGCAAATCTAACGCCGCTCGCCGGCCAAAGGTTTCAAAAACGCGAAGGGCCGTCGGCGCAAGCCGGCGGCCCAGCTGTTCCAGCCATTCGGCTGGACCGATTTTTCGAGGTGGGCAGGTCGGGTGGCCCGATCATGGGCCGGTCGCGGCTGACGCGTCTGGGCCTCACGGTTCGCCAGGCTCACCATGAGGTGGGGCGGGAAGTGCGAGCCCACCTCAGGGCCGGCCTCACCCTCGCACCGCCCTCAGCCTCGCACCCGCCCTCACCCTGAGCTTGTCGAAGGGCGAAGGGCCGCCGGCACTTCAACGACAGCAGCAGCGGAACTGGGTGGATTCCGGCCTTCGCCGGAATGACGGCGGGGTCGGGCAAGACCTCGCCACATGCTCCAAGGTCATTCCGGCGAAGGCCGGAATCCAGCCCCAGACACAACCCTATCCGCGCCGGCCCTGCAAAGAGAGCCGGCGGGCGGGTTGGGCTACTGCCCGAACAGCGAGTTGATCAGGTCACCCAGATTCTTGGAGCGCTGGCGGGCGCGCTGGGCATCCTGCTGCTGCTGTTGCTGCTGCTGCTCGAGGCTCGGGCCCTGCTGGTCGTCCGGCACGTAGTCGCCGGGCACCTGGCCCTGCTGAGCGGCGAGCTGCTGCTCGGCGGCCAGATCGTCCGGCGAGGGCGTATAGCTGCCGGGGAGCGGGGTGGGCGTGATGCCCTTGTGCGCCGCCTGCATGAACTCGGTCCAGATGCTGGCCGGCAGCGAGCCGCCGGTGAGCGTGGTCGGCGCGTCATTGTCATTGCCGAGCCAGACGCCGGTGACCATGTGCGAGGAATAGCCGACGAAGAGCGCGTCGCGGCTCTTCTGCGAGGTGCCCGTCTTGCCGGCGATCTCCCATCCGGGGAGCTTGGCGCCCGTGCCCGTGCCGATGTCGACCACGGTGGAGAGCATGTTGTTCATCATGCCGAGCTTGTCCGGGGCCACCACCTGCACCGGGGTCGGCGGCTCGTTCTGGTAGAGCACCTTGCCGTCGGGGGTGGAAATCTTCTCGATCGGGTTGGCGATGACCGAATTGCCGCCATTGGCGAAGGGCGCATAGGCCTGCACCAGCTCGAGCAGCGACACGCCCTGCGTGCCCAGCGCGATCGAGGGCACCGGCTCCAGCGGGGAGGAGATGCCCATGCGCATGGCGGTATTGACGATGTTCTGCGGGCCGACATCCACGGCGATGCGCGCCGCCACGGTATTGAGCGAGTACGCCAGCGCCGAGCGCAGCGGAATGAAGCCGTGGTATTTGTTGTTGTCGTTGTGCGGGCTCCACCCATTATAGGTGAAGGGATCGTCGTCGACGATGGTATCGGGCGTATAGCCATGCTCGAGCGCCGTCAGATAGACCATCGGCTTGAAGGCCGAGCCGGACTGGCGCTTGGCGGTGACGGCGCGGTTATACTGGCTCTTTTCGTAGTCGACACCGCCGACCATGGCCCTGATCTGGCCGTCCGGGGTCATGGCCACGAGCGCGCCCTGGCTGAAATGACGCGCCTTGCCGTTCTTGGCGACCATTTCGCGGACATCGAATTCGGCCTGCTTCTGCAGGTCCCAATCAATGGTGGTCTGCACCACCACGTCCTGCTTGATGTCCCCGATATAGGAGGTCACCAGCCCCTCGACCCAGTCCGCCACATAGGATTCCGAGCCCTGGACAGTGGTCGGGATCGAACTCTTGGGATCAATGGCGGCGGCCTTGGCCTCGTCCTCGGTGATGTAGCCCTCGTCCGCCATGGCCTGCAGCACGGTGTGCTGGCGGGCGGAGACGAGCTCGGGCTTGCCCTTGGGATTGAGGACCGACGGCGCCTGCAGGGAGCCGGCAAGCGTCGCCGCCTCGCCGAGCGTCAGGTCGCGGGCGGAATGGCCGTAATAATATTGCGCCGCCGCCTCGATACCGATCTTCTGGTGGCCGAAATCGACGCGGTTCAGATAAAGCTCGAGAATCTGCTGCTTGGAGTAATTGCGCTCGAGCCACAGGGCGAGCAGCGCCTCCTGCACCTTGCGGCCCAGCGTCTGGTCACGGGTGAGGAAGAGATTCTTGGCCAGCTGCTGGGTCAGCGTCGAGCCGCCGCGCATATTGTGCCGCGTGAGCTGGCCGACAACCGCCGCGGCAACGCCCATCGGATCGATGCCGAAATGCTGCATGAAGCGCTTGTCTTCGATGGAGATCACCGCCGCCGGCACGTAATAGGGCAGCTCGGTGACGGAAATCGCCTCACCGCCCGATTTGCCGCGATTGGAGATCAGCCGCCCGTCGGCCGCCAGGATTTTGATATTGGGCGGCCGCTGGGGAATCGCCCAGGTGTTCGAGGAGGGGAGCTGCGCGCCGTAATAGACCACGATGCCGCCCACGGCCACCGCGCCCCAAAAGGCGAGGATGCCCATCCAGGTCAGCAGGGTGACGAAAGTGCCGAGCGGGCCGCCGCGGCGGCGCCGCTTCTTCTTGTCCGCCTTGCCGCGCCGGGTGGGCGGCGGGGCCTTGCCCTTGCGGCCGCGGCCGCCGCCGGCATCGGCGATGGCGTCGCCGGTCAGCAGCTCGCCATAGGCCTGACTTCCCCGGGAATTGGCGCGGCGCTCGGAACGTGTCCCGGCGCTCTTCGCTTCGGCGGCCTTGTCCGTCTTGGCCTGCGCGCCGATCCGATCCCCGTCGGAAAGTCTGATATCCATTAAGCCAGCCCCCGGGACGATGGCACCAAATCTGGTGTGCTGCGCCGCGAACATAGCCCGCCATAGCGCCTAACGCGATGCTATCCATAGCAAATGTGGCCGGTTTAAGGGGCGAAAGGCACAGTTTCTACGTCTCTTCCTCCCTGTGCCCCCTCGGGCACACCCAGCCATTCGGCTGGACCGGACTTTCGATGTGGGCTGGTAGGGAGCGCGTTGCCCATGGTTCGACAGGCTCACCATGAGGTCGCGGAATGCCAGTGTCTAAATTCCACCGACCTCATCCTGAGCTTGTCGAAGGATGAGCAACGCGCTCCCTACCTGCCCACATCGAAAGGCAGGTCCAGCCGAATGGCTGGCTAGCGCCAGCCGAGGCCGGGGGCGACGTATTTCAGAATCGCCTCGATCACATGGGCGTTATAGTCGACGCCGAGCTGGTTGGGGACGGTGAGAAGCAGCGTGTCGGCTTCGGCGACGGCCTCGTCCTGCTTCAACTGCTCGATGAGCTTGTCGGGCTCGGCGGCATAGGAACGGCCGAAGACGGCGCGGGTATTCTCGTCGATGAAGCCGATCTTGTCCTCGTCCTCGCCAGAGCCGCCGAAATAGGCGCGGTCGCGGTCGTCGACCAGGGCGAAGATGGAGCGGCTGACCGAGACGCGCGGCGTGCGCGTGTGGCCGGCGGCCTGCCAGGCCTCGCGATAGGCGCGGATCTGCTCGGCCTGCTGGACGTGGAGCGGCTTGCCGCCCTCGTCGTTCTTGAGGGTGGAACTCTGCAGATTCATGCCCAGCCTGCCGGCCCAGGCGGCGGTGGCGTTGGAGCCGGCCCCCCACCAGATGCGCTCGCGCAGGCCCTCGGAAAAGGGTTCGAGGCGCAGCAGGCCGGGCGGATTGGCGAACATGGGCCGCGGATTGGGCTGGGCGAAGCCGTGGCCCTTGAGCAGTTCGAGGAAGATTTCGGCGTGATGGCGCGCCATGTCGGCGTCGGTTTCGCCTTCGGGCGGCTGGTAGCCGAAATAGCGCCAGCCATCGATCACCTGCTCGGGCGAGCCGCGGGAAATGCCGAGCTGCAGGCGCCCCTTGGAAATGAGGTCGGCGGCGCCGGCGTCCTCGGCCATGTACATGGGATTTTCATAGCGCATGTCGATGACGGCGGTGCCGATCTCGATCTTGCTGGTCCGGGCGCCGACGGCGGCGAGCAGCGGAAAGGGGGAGCCGAGCTGCCGGGCGAAATGATGCACGCGGAAATAGGCCCCGTCGGCGCCGAGTTCCTCGGCGGCGACGGCGAGGTCGATCGACTGCAGCAAGGCATCGCCGCCGGTGCGGGTCTCAGAGTGGGGCGACGGCGTCCAATGCCCGAACGAGAGAAAGCCGATCTTCTTCATGGGCACCTCGGGTTTCGCACAGCCGGTACGGGGGCGGCGCGACCATAGCCCTATTCGGGATGGCGGGTAAGCACTTGCCTGCGTGGGGATTGTCTTCTCTGCGTCAGGAAAACCCAGCAGCACCAGGCCGTGCCGAGCAGGTAGGGCAGGCCGCCGCCCACGGCCATCAACACGCCGCCGAACTGCTGGTCGGCGAGGCGGTCGAGCCCGAAGGCGCCGCGGCAGAGATCGGGGTCATAGATCAGCCGGGGCGCGAGCGTCAGCACGAGGCCGAACAGGGTCATATGCGAGAAGGTGAAGAACAGCGCGATCGCGGCGGCACCGGCGGGGGCGCCTTCGCGGGCAAGGCCGATGGCGGTCCAGAGCGCGAGGCCGCCCGCGAGAAAGCTCGCCTGTTCGAGCGCGAAGAGCCAGCCGCTGCGCCCGGCGGCATCGTGCAGCAGCGGGATATGCCAGCCCCATATAGCCAGCATCTCGAAGGCGCCGGCCAGCAAGCACCAGGAGAGGGCATCGCGAAAGCCGCCGAAGGGCCTGAGCCGGACGGCGAGCGAGAGGCCGAGCAAGGGGGAAGCGACCACCACCACCCCCAGATGCAGCAGCATGTGCGGCGAAAAGGCGGTGCGGCTCATCGGCACCAGCGGGCCGAGCCAGAGCGCCGCGAGGGCGGCCAGACCGAGAGCGAGGGCGAGGTTGGCGAGGGCGGGATTGGGGCGGGCTGCCGCCGCCGCCATGGCACCGCCACTCATTTGAGCGTCTCCAGATAGGCGGCGATGTCCTGCGTCTGCTGGGCGGAGAGGCCCATATCGGGCATGGCGTTGCCCGGCACGATGGCCTGCGGGTTCTGCAGCCAGCGCGCCATGTTCTCGGGTGTGTTGTGCAGCATGCCGGCAATGTACTGGCGGCTGCCGATATGCTCGAGCGGCGGGCCGACCTCGCCAGTGGCGTCGGTAATGCCCGGGATCATATGGCAGGAGCCGCAGCCGATGCGCTCAATGTCGTCCCGGCCGCGATTGGCATTGCCGGCGAGGGGGTCGGCGAGCGCCGCATGGCCCGAGGCGAGCAGGACAGTCAGGGCGAGAAGGACGTTCAGGCGCGGCATAGCGGCACCAGGAAAAGCGAGAAGGTGTTGGCGATGAGGGCGACGGCGAAAACCAACGTGCCGAAAAGCGACCAGGTGGCGAGAAAGCGGGTACGGCCCTCGCCCACATCCATGATGCCGCCCGAACGCGCCTGATGCTCGCCGCGGGTGGCGCGGATCAGCGCCAGCCCGACGGCGAAGGACAGCACCGCCACCGCCAGGCCCAGTATGTTGAGGGCGATGACCACGGGCTGCACCCAGCCCGGCACGCTGGGAAGCGCGGCCCGCGGCTCGCCCGGGTAGCAGACATAGGCGGTGACGGCGAAACCGACGAGCAATTGCAATATCCAGGCCGCCGGGGCGGCACAGAGGGCGAAAAGCAGCGGCAGCCTTTCGGCCCGCTCGCGGTGCGGGGCGGGATGTCCGATGCGGAGATGTTGGCTGGTGTCCGGCATGGCTCAGCTCAGATAGGGCGTGATGTAGAAGGTGAAGAAGATGAACAGCCAGACCACGTCCACGAAGTGCCAGTAGATAATGCCGATGGTCACCGGGGCGTGGCGGCGCGGGTCGAACAAGCCGAGCAGCGCCCAGACGAAAAGCGCGAGCAGCACCAGCACGCCCACGGCGACGTGGGCCATGTGGAAACCCGTGATGGTGAAATAGAGCGAGCCATAGGGACTGGTATCTATGGCGAAGGTCTTGTCCTTCCACTCGTAGAGCTGGACGACCAGGAAGACGATGCCGAGGACGATGGCGATGGCGATCCCGAGCGGCAGTTGCCAGCCGCGCCGTCCCTGCTTGACGCCGCGCTCGCCCCACCAGGCGGCGACACTCGAGAGGATGAGGATGACGGTGTCGGGCCCGGAGAGCCAGAGGCTCGGCCGCTCGCCCGGCAGGAAGCCGTCGCCGCCCCAGATCCAGGAATAGTAGAAGCTGAACAGCAGATACACGAAGAGCGAGCCCTCGGTGACGATCAGGGCCAGCATGCCGTACCAGCCCGACGATTTCCGTCCGGCGCTGCCGACGGGCATGGGCTCGACGACGATGTCTTCCTCGTGCTCGGCGAGATCAGCCATGCTGGGGCCTCGCGACTTGCAGCAGCCGGCGCTTGGGCCAGAGCCAGAACAATATGCAGAGCAGGATCAGCACGCCGGCGGCGGCCGACACCCAGACCGACTGCAGCAGCATGCCGGTAAACAGCGCGCACATGACGAGCGCCGTGATGAAGGGCCAGGGCGAATCCTCGGGCATTTTGAGGATGATGTCCGGCTCGGCGTCGAGCACTGTCGTCGCCAGCGTCTCCTTGCCATCGTCGAGCACGAAGCCGCGATCGAGCTGCGAGCGGCCGGAGCCTTCCTGCAGGCGGTCCTCCCAGAGGGGATGGCGGCTGGCAACGGCGGGGATCAGGGCGAAATTATAGGGCGGGGGCGGCGAGGGAATCGACCATTCGAGGGTCGGCGCGTCCCAGGGGTTCGGGCCGGCGAAGACGCCGGTCCGGTGGCTCCGGATCACATCGGCGAGCACGACCAGGATGCCGATCGCCAGCAGGAAGGCGCCGGCGGTGCTCAGCAGGTTGATCGGCCCCCAGCCCGCCTCGGCCGGGTAGGTATAGACGCGGCGCGGCATGCCCATCAGGCCGGTGAGGTGCATGGGCAGGAAGGCGACGTTGAAGCCGATGAAGGTGATCCAGAAGCCCCATTTGCCCCAGCGCTCGTCGAGCAGCCGTCCGCTCATCTTCGGGAACCAGAAATAGAGCGCGCCCAGCACGCCGAAGAGGTTGATGCCGATCAGCACATAATGGATGTGGGCGACCACGAAATAGGTATCGGTGAGCTCGAGGTCGGCCGGCACGGCGGCGGTCATGACGCCCGATACGCCGCCGATCACGAACATCACGATGAAGGCCGCGAAATAATGGAAGGCGGTGGTGAAGACGGGCCGGCCCGTCCAGATGGTGGCGACCCAGGCGAAAACGGCGATGGCGCTCGGGATGGTGATGATGAAGGAGGCGCCGGAAAAGAAGGAGGAGGCGACCAGCGGCAGGCCGACCGCGAACATGTGGTGGACCCAGACGCCGAAGCCCAGGACCATGGTCAGCACGGTGCCGAGCACGACGACGGTGTAGCCGACCAGCGGCCGGCGGCAAAGAATGGGCAGGGCGTCCGACACCATGCCCATGGCCGGCAGCACGATGATGTAGACCCAGGGGTGGGCGAACATCCAAAACAGGTGCTGCCAGAGCAAGGGCTGCCCGCCCGAATCGGCATTGTAGAAATGCGTGCCGAACTGGCGGTCGCACCAGAGCAGGAAGAAGGCGAGGCTGACCGCGGGCACGGCGAAGAGTACGCCGACGGAGATGGTCGTGGTGCCCCAGACCAGGATCGGGATGCGGTTGATCGACATGCCGGGGGCGCGCAGGCGCATCACGGTGACGATGAAATTGGCCGCGCCGACCGTGGTGGAAATGCCCAGGAAAATCATGCCCAGGGCATAGAAATCCATGTTCGGGCCGGGATTATAGGTCTTGAGCGAATAGGGCGCGTAGTTGAACCAGCCGTCATTGGGCACGGCGCCCACGAGGAAGCTCGCATACATGAAGAGGCCGGCGGCGAGATACACCCAGTAGGAGAAGGCGTTGAGGCGCGGGAAGGCCATGTCGCGCGAGCCGAGCACCAGCGGGAACAGGAAATTGGAAAAACCCGACAGCACCGGCAGCGCATAGAGAAAGATCATGGTGATGCCGTGCATGGAGAACAGCTCGTCATACTGTTCGGGCGACAGCACGCGTTCGCCGGGCTGGGCGAGCTGGACGCGCATGACCAGCGCTTCGAGGCCGCCCAGCAGCAGGAAGGCAAAGGCGGTCACAAGGTATTTGATGCCGATCTGCTTGTGGTCGACAGTCGCGATCCAGCCATAGAGGCCGGGCTTGGTCTCCCATATCTTCTGCAGCCGCTCGGGCAGGCCGGGGTCGTCGGCGAGGCTGCTGATCTGCGGCATCTCTTCATAATCGGCCGTGGCCATGGGCTCCTCACTCCAGCGTGCGCAGATAGGTTTCGATGGCCTGCAGCTCGGGGCCCGAGAGCTCGATATTGGGCATGAGCGCCCCGGGCTTGATCGACTGCGGATTGGCGATCCAGCCGCCGAGATTGGCTGGCGTGTTCGCGAGCATGCCGGCGGCGATGGTGGTGCGGCTCATCAGATGGGTCAGGTCGGGACCGACGGCGCCCGCCGCCGGCGTGCCGCGAATGGTGTGGCAGGCCCCGCAACGCAGCTGGAAGCGCTGGAGCCCCGCCTTCGTCATGTCGTCGGTGGGCGGCTTGGCGGCGGCGACCTGCTTGCTGCGCCAGACGGCGAAATCCTGCGGGGTGTCGGCGACGATGCGAAGCGCCATCTGGGCGTGCTGCTCGCCGCAATATTCCGAACACTGGCCGCGATAGATGCCGGGCTTGTCGGCCTCGAGCCACATGGTGTTGGTGCGGCCGGGAATGGTATCGGTCTTGCCGCCCAGCGCCGGGACCCAGAAGCTGTGGATGACGTCGGCCGTGGTCACCTTGAAGCTCACCGGGACGCCGACGGGAATATGTATCTCGTTGGCGGTCGCGAACACTTTTGAGGTGTCCGGGTCTTCGTAGCGGAATTCCCACCACCATTGGTGGGCGGTAACGTCGATGGTGAGCGCCGGGGCCGCCGGCGGCCGGGCGATGCCGGCCATGGTGGCGACCGTCCAGCCGACATAGACGACGAGCACCAGCGTCGACAGGCCGACGCCGATATAGATCCACGCCATGCCGTTGCCGGAGCGCTCGACCGGCGTGGTGGCCGGCTGCCGGCCGCGGCGGCCGCGAATGGCGATCCCGGCGACCACCAGCACGGCGATGAGCACGCAGACGATGATGGAGAGCCAGATAAGGCCCCAGAGCAAGCCATTGATCGCGTGCGCCTGGGTGCCGAAGGCCGACCAGTAGTTCATCGGCCATTGCGCCGGCGTCAGCGGCGCGACCTCGGGCGAGGTGGTCTGCGCCCGGGCGCCGGCCGCCAGCGCCAGCCACGCCGCCATGGCGAGAACGGGTGCGACCGCGAGATGGCCTGGCGGGTGCAGCGGGCCGGGCATCATCTACTGCCCGTTGCCGAGCGGCGGCGCCGGCACGCCGTGCTGGGCCGGGGCCTGCCCGTAGCTGAACTTCTCGATATGGGCCCAGGGATTGACCGCCTGCAGCTCCTCGGCGGGCACCTGCTCGATGGTGAAGCCATGGGGCGAGACCGTCTCGCCCCATTCGGTATCCGGCGCCTGGCCCAGCGAACGGATATAGGCCACGAGGTCCCAGATGATGGAATCGGGCAGCATGCCACCCCAGGCCGGCATGCCGTTCGGCCGGCCCTGGAAGATGGTCAGGTAGATGTTCTGGGGCGAGGAGCCGTAGATCCACTGGTGGTTGCTGAGTGCCGGCCCCATGGCGCCGCCGCCATTGGGGGCATGGCAGCCGACGCAGTTGAACTGCAGGAAATCCTGCTGGCCGCGCTGGGCCGCCTGCGGATCATTGGCCATGGGGTTGGTGACGGGCGGGCCGGGCGGCGTCTTGCCGGGAAAGAGCGTCGTTACCGGCACCTGCAGCAGCCAGTCGGACGGGCCGCCACCGAAACCTTCCATGGCGGAGATCGCATTGGGCGGGCTGTTTTGGTCCGGCGCGGCCGGGGTCGCCTGTCCGTAGCTGGCCCAGGGAGTCGTTGCGAGCGCCAGCGCCAGCAGGGCGCCGAGGCCGAGCCCGACGACAAACGAAGTGCGGAAGCCGCTCTTACCATGCCCTTCAGATCGTTCCTCGGCCATCTCAGCCTCTCCTAAAGCAGCGGCACGCCATAGCTCTGGAGCAGAGCGGTGATTTCCGGCTGGTGCTGGCGCACGAAGGCGTTGAGCCGGTCCTTGAGGTCGGTGTCCCCGCTCCTGACAGCGATGCCGATGGGAAATTCGAACATCTGCGGCAGGAAGCGGTCGGTATCGGTGACGGGGGTCACGCGCATCGGCACGCCGGCCTGTTTGGCGAAATAGCCGCCGATCGGTCCCCAGACGGCGGCAATGTCGATGTCGCCCCGCGCCACCGCTTCGATGGGAGCGGCCGGGCTGTCGCCGGGCAGGTCGCCATAGAGCGGGTAGCCGACGACATTGCTGAAAATACCCTGCTCGCCCAGCGCGACCGCCGGGGGGCTGCCGGTGCCGTCGGCACCCACCAGCGGCACGCCGATGCGCAGATGGCGGAGTTGCGGATCGGTCAGGGTGCTGACGGTGAGATGGCGGTCGGCGCGGCTGACGAACACGTAGGAAGAACGGTAATAGCTGCGCGTGGTATCGACGCCATCGATATTGGGCAGGCCCATGACGATGTCGCACTCGCCGGCCTCGAGCGTATTGCCCAGGAAGCCGTTGCGCTCGGGAAACCAGGTGTAGGCGACGCTGGTGTCGAGGTCTTTGGCGAGCATGTCGGCCAGCTTGTTCTCGAATCCCTGCCCCGCCCGGTTGGAGAAGGGCAGATCGTCGGGATCGGCGCAGACGCGCAGGGGCGCGTTGTAGACCACGGTGCCGCTGCCGGCGGCGACGGCCGGCCCGGCCAGCATCAGGGCGGCAAGCCAGCCGCCGAGCCGCAGGAGCCGGCTAGCCATTATTGCCTCCCGCAGGGGCGGCTGCCGGAGCTGGCGTGGCCGCCGCCGGGGCTGGCGCGGGTGCTGCAGGCGCCGCAGGAGCACCGCCGGGTGCCGACGCTGCGGGCGCGGCCGCACCGCCCGCCGCCGAAGGCAGGGCGAAGACCATGAGCACATTGCCGCCGGTGGTATAGGCCGGCAGGTCCTGGACGGCGCCGGCAAAGCCGGCGGCGCCGTTCCTGAGGCGGGGATCGACCTCGGCGTCGGCCACGACGCCGGGCCAGCCCCCGACGCCCGACAGGATCGCCACATATTGGCGGCCATCGCTGCCCATATAGGTCACCGGCTGGCCGATGATGCCCGACGGCGCGCGGAACTGCCAGAGCAGCTTGCCCGTCTTGGCGTCCACCGCCTTGAGCCAGCGGTCGAGCGTGCCGTAGAAGACGATGCCACCTGCCGTCGCGACCGTACCGGACCAGACCGGGAAGCGCTCATGGATGGCCCAGACCTTCTTGCGCGCGACGGGGTCCCAGGCCATGAACTCGCCGCGGTAGCCATCGCCCGGACCGGCATACATATCGACGGTGGCGCCGACATAGGGCGTGCCGGCGATATAGCCGACATTGCTGGTCACGAAATCCATGCACAGGTGCTGGTGCGGCACGTAGAGGAGCTTGGTGGCGGGCGACCAGGCGGAGGGCTGCCAGTCCTTGGCGCCGGGCGAGGCCGGGCAGACATCGTGGACCACCGTATTGACCGTGGGCGTCTTGGTCTCGTCGGGGATGATCCGACCCGTCTTCATGTCGACGCCCTTATAGGCGGTGATCGTTTCATAGGGGTCGGCCGAGAGCAGCTCCCCGGTGGCGCGGTCGATGACCAGCATGTAGCCGGTGCGGTCGGGCCGGACGATCACCTTGCGGGTCTGGCCGTTGATCGGCAGATCGAGCAGGATCAGTTCGTTGACGCTGTCATGGTCCCAGAGGTCGTGCGGAGAGGTCTGGTAGGCCCATTTGGCGGCGCCGGTATCGGCATCGCGCGCGAAAATGGTGGCGCCCCAGAGATTGTCGCCCGGCCGCTGGTTGGAGTTCCAGGGGCCCGGATTGCTGGTGCCGTAATAGATAAGGTTGAGGTCGGGATCGTAGGCGAGCCAGCCCCAGACGCTGGCCCCGCCGATCTGCCATTTGTCGGCGGGCCAGGTCTTGACGCCCCTGTCGGGGCCCTTCATCCAGTCATAGAAGGGCTTGAAGTCGGGGCCAATGAGCACATCCTTGTCGGGCCCGGTGTTATAGGCGCGCCAAGCGATCTTGCCGGTGTTCTCGTCCAGCGCGGCGAGCCAGCCGCGCACCCCCATCTCGCCGCCGCTATTGCCGACGAAGACTTTGCCATGCGCCACCAGGGGCGCCATGGTCATGGTCTCGCCATTGGCGATGTCGCCGAGCTGGGTATGCCAGAGCGCCTGGCCGGTATTGGCGTCGACGGCGACGGTGTAGTCGTCGAGCGTGTTGAAGAACACCTTGCCGTTGTCGTAGGCGGCGCCGCGGTTGACCACGTCGCAGCAGGCGACGCCCTGCGCCGCCAGATTGGGCGGCGGGGCATAGCTCCATTTGAGCTCGCCCGTGGTAGCGTCCAGGGCAAAGAGCTTATTGGGATAGGGGCTCACCACATACATGGTGTTGTTGACCACCAGCGGCGCCGCCTCCTGCCCGCGATTGACGCCGTCCGAGAAGGTCCAGGCCAATTGCAGCTGGCCGACATTACCGCTGTTGATCTGGTTGAGCTCGCTGTAGCGGGTGGCCGAGTAGTCCTTTGCGGCCATGACCCACTGGTTGGGATCGACCGCCAAGGTCTTGAGGTCGGTGGCAGCGGGTGCCGCCCAGGCGGCGTCCGGGACGGCGCTCAGGGCAATAAGGACGAGGGCGAGATCGAGAACGTGTTTTCCGCCAGCCGGCATCGGGTTCCTCCAGACTGCACCGAAGGAAGCTATGTAGAAAGGCATGGTTCCCGGCGCGGCGCGAAATTTTCACCCGGCGCCGCGGGGCAAGGTGCTGATGCTAAAGGGGAAAACCGCATGCAAAAAAGACGGGCGTTCCAAGGGAACGCTCGCTCGGGCGTGGAATTCCTATCACGGCGTGACATAATGCGCCCGGAGGCGAAGTGTCGCAATGCCCTCGAGGAAGAGCCGCCTGCCCGGCCCAGATCAGCAAGCGGCTGCCGAAGGCGCCGGACGGCCTTCGCAGGACGAGCATCGGCTCTCGCAGGAGGACTATGAAAGCCTGGCGCAGTTCCGGCTGGCGCTGCGGCGTTTCCTGGCCTTCAGCGAAGCGGCGACCAGTGCGGCCGGAACGGGCCCGCTGCACTACCAGGCCCTGCTGGCGATCCGCGGGAGCCCGACCGGCGCGCTGACGATAAAGGCGCTGGCCGAAGAATTGCTGCTCTTGCCCCACAGCGCGGTGCAGCTGGTCAACCGGCTGGTCCGTGCGGGGCTCGTGGCGCGGGAACCCTCCCCGACCGACCGGCGCAGCGTGCTGGTGACGCTGACCCCCCGGGGCAGCGAGCTCCTCGATGAACTCGCCATTGCCCATCGCGCCGAACTGCTCAAGCAGCGCAAGCTCTTGGCCGATTCGCTGCGGCGGCTGCGGGGCATGGAGCGGAGCCGCAGGCGCCCCGGCTGACCTGGCCTGCGAGGCGACGCGGCCGGGCGCTACTCGAAGCTGTTCTTGGCGGCCGTGGTGAGGCTGTAGCCGCCATCCTCGTTCCGGGCGAAGCCGGCGGAGACGGCGGTCGCGCCGGCGGGGGTCCAGGCGATCTGGGTCTGGCCGTAGGGCGTGCTCGGGGTGGCGCCATCGCCGGCGGTGAGGTCGAGCTCGGTCTTGACCTTGAGGCTCCTGGCAAGATCGGCGGTGACGCCGATGCCCAATTGGTAGCCCTCGGGATCGCCGCCTTCGGCGTCGCCATGCACCCAGTTGAGGCTGCCATCGACGGAGACCCGGCTGTCGAGCCTGGCGGCCGCGGTCACGCCGCCGCCGAACTGCTCCGGCTCGCCTTCGACCGCCGAATTGCGCAGATATTCGCCCGAGGCCGCCAGCGTCAGGGGGCCGACATTCGCCTGGCTCGAAACGAGCCCATTGACCCAGCCGGTGCGGTCCGCGGCGACCGCTGCGCGCAGCTTGACCGGGGCGGCATTGAGCGTGCCGCCGGCCAGCACCCCGAGCTTTTCGGCCGCGGCTTCCGACAGGTCGGGATCGAGCAGCGTCAGATGGCCCGAACCGGCGCCGGCCGCGTAGTTCCACGACGCAAGGGCGGTGGGCGTGTTCTCGAGGCCCTCGAGCGAGGTCGCCAGCGTGCTGCCGCCGCCGACCCTGGAGACCATCTGGATCGCCTGGCCGGCCAGGTTCGGGGCCTGCGACGTCTGCACGCCCGCCCCCAGCGCGGCGCGCGAATCGAAGAGGCCCAGGCTGCCGAAGGGCTGGTCGTCGGCGGTATCGGCAACGCTCGCCGTAACCGCGCCGAGCCGCATATAGGCCTTGTCCGTGCCGGCATCGACATAGGCATGGTCGAGTACGGGGAGCGCCGGCGTGACGGTCCAGCGCGCGGCTTCGGGCGCGGCGGCGGTCCCGTCCTCCTGCGGCGGAAGGAAAGCCGGGTCATCGGCAAGGGCCAGCATGGCCGGGCTTTGCTCAATCTGGATGGCGGCAGCGAATTTTCCCGGCCCCGCCGCGAGCTTACCCGCCAGCGACAGCGAATTCGGCGCGGGGCCGCTATCGCCGAGGCCGGCCAGCGGGTCGGTCACAGCCCCCGGCTCGCCATGCAGGGCGAAGCAGCCGGCATCGCTTGAAACGGGGAGCTCGGAGGTTGCCGCACATTGGGCCGTGGGCGGCGCGACATAAAGGTCCGCGACGGCCGTGCGCGAGGTCGAGCCGAGATCGAACAGCGCACCCAGCAGCAGGGTCGCGCCCGTCGCGATGCGGACGGAGCGGCTCAGCCGGCGTCGGTGTCGGGCGGTTGCGGCGCCGACCGGCTGCCCGGTACGGGCGTGGCCCGGAATCGTTCCCATGGGGGTCCCCTGCGTTGCCGCGGGCGGCCTCCTTCCCCCACGTCCAGTTCTGGCATTAACGGGCGGTCCTGTCCTCCAGCCGCCATGCCGTGGGAAACTGGCGGCGCCGGGCGTCACAGTCAACCGCCGCAGTGCCCTGGCGCGGTCACAGCGCCGCGAGAGTTGCACGGGATCAACAGCCCGGCACCTGCCCGCCGGCCCCCAAGCCCGGACGGGCGTCCGACAATTTGCTAGCGGTAAAGCGCGATCAGCACCATGGCGAGCGCGAACACGACGATGCCCACGCTGAGCCAGACAACGCTCGGCGCGACGGGCGCCGGCGGCCGGGCGGGCGGAAAGGACAGGGACTTCTGGTCCATGCGGCGCTCGGCCGCGGTGGGCGGCGCGCCGGACGCTTCGGCATCGGTGCCGAGCGGCGCGGCCGCCGGATCGGGGAAGGCAATCTTGTCGCCTGCCGCGCCGCTATCGATGGCGGCACGCTCGCGGTCGGTGGTCGCGGGCGCAGGGGTAGGCTGGGCAGACGCTTCGGCGTCGCTCATGGCGGGCACCATCAGGCCGGCGAGCCGGGATTGCGCGGATCGGCCTCGAGGTCGCCCTCCCGGCCTTCGATGCGCCGCTCGCCGCCCGGGCTCGGATTATGGGCGTTGCGCCGCTCCTCGTCGGAAGGATGCGGATCGGCCGGCTCGGGCGGGGTCGCCCGCCCCGCGTCGCGCGGCTGGGCCGGACCTTCCGCACCGGGATTGACGCCGGTGGGATCGGCATGAGGCGGGGAATCGGCCGTGTTCTCTTCGCTTCGAGCCATCGCAAACCTCCTGCGGCTGCGCCCGGAGGCGCGCCTTAGAGCGATCGCGCTTTCGAACCGGAAAAGTGGACCCGCTTCTCCTGAAAACGCTTTTAGACCCAACTCGGGCGAGAGGCGGAAGTTCCGGCAGGAGGCTCGCGACGGGGTGATGCGGTGAGCAGGCTCAGATGTCGAGATTGGCGACGCTGAGGGCGTTCTCGTTGATGAAGTTGCGCCGTTCCTCGACGGTGTCGCCCATGAGTTCGGAGAACAGCCGGTCGTTCTCCTCGCTGTCCTTGATCTCGACCTTCAGCAGGGTGCGCACATTGGGGTCGAGGGTGGTTTCCCAGAGCTGCTCCGGGTTCATTTCGCCCAGACCCTTGTAGCGCTGCAGGCTCATGCCCTTGCGCCCGGCGGCGGTGACCGCCTCGAACAGCGATCGGGGTCCGAAAATGTCGGTGACCGTATCCTTGCGGGTGAGCTTGGCGACGCCGCCATAGAGCTCGCTGAGCCGGCCGGCGAGCTGGCGCAGCTTGCGGGCATCGGCACTGTTGAGCAGGCTGGCATCGAGGGTGTGCGTCTCACGCACGCCGCGTACCGTGCGGTACATGGTCAGGCCGTCGGCGCCGTCGGATTCGCCGGCCCAACCGCGCTCTGTTTCCTCCGAAATGCGATCGAGGCGGCGCGCCACCCGCGTGACGATCTCGGCGGCGCGCGCCGGATCGGCCAGAGCCTCGGGATCGAGGGCGCCGACAATGGCCGCCTGCTCGACCAGGCTCCGGTCGTAGCGCAGGTTCAGCGTGTCGATGGCATGGACCAGGCCGCGGGCCTGCTCGACGATATCGAGCAAATCGGCGCCGGCATGGGTAGTGCCGGCCTGGGTGGTCAGCACGGTGTCCTCCAGGCCGGTGGTCAGGAGGTAATCCTCAAGCGCTTCCTCGTTCTTGAGGTAGAGCTCGGAGCTGCCGCGCTTGACCTTAAAGAGCGGCGGCTGGGCGATATAGACGTGCCCGCGATGGATGAGCTCCGGCATCTGCCGATAGAAGAAGGTCAGGAGCAGCGTGCGGATATGGGCGCCGTCCACATCGGCATCGGTCATGATGATGATGCGGTGGTAGCGGAGCTTTTCGATATTGAAGTCCTCGCGGCCGATCGAGGTGCCGAGCGCCATGACCAGATTGCCGATCTGGTCGGAGGACAGCATCCGGTCGAAGCGGGCGCGTTCGACATTGAGGATTTTGCCGCGCAGCGGCAGCACGGCCTGGTTCGAGCGGTCGCGGCCCTGCGTCGCCGAACCGCCGGCGGAATCGCCCTCCACCAGGAACAGCTCCGACTTGGCCGGATCCTTCTCCGAGCAATCCTTGAGCTTGCCGGCGAGGAAGTTCACGTCGAGCGCGGATTTGCGCCGCGTCAGCTCGCGCGCCTTGCGCGCCGCTTCGCGGGCGGCGGCGGCTTCGGCGACCTTGGCGACGACCGTCCGGGCCTCCGAGGGATGCTCCTCGAACCATTGGCCGAGCTTGTCGTTGACGGCGTTCTCGACCACCGGACGCACCTCGGAAGAGACCAGCTTGTCCTTGGTCTGGCTTGAGAATTTCGGGTCCGGCACCTTGACCGAGAGCACGCAGGTCAGCCCCTCGCGCGCGTCCTCGCCGGAGAGCTCGACCTTTTCACGCTTCAATATCCCCGAGGCCTCGGCATAGTTCGTCACCTGCCGGGTCAGCGCGCCGCGCAGGCCGGCCAGATGCGTGCCGCCGTCGCGCTGCGGGATGTTGTTGGTGAAGCAGAGCACGTTCTCATGGTAGGAATCGTTCCACCACATGGCCACTTCCACCACGATCCCGTCCTTTTCGGACGAGAGCATGATCGGGTTGGGGATGAGCGGCGTCTTGGCCTTGTCGAGATAGCGCACAAAGGCCTCGAGCCCGCCCTCGTAATGCAGCTCCACTTCGACCGGCTCGGGGTGGCGCAGGTCGCGCAGGACGATGCGCACGCCGGAGTTCAGGAAGGCGAGCTCGCGCAGCCGGTGCTCCAGCGTCTTGAAGTCGAACTCCACCATGGTGAAGGTGTCGGGCGAGGGCAGGAAGGTCGTCTCCGTGCCGGAGCGGCCTTCATAGGTGCCGGGCGCGTTGACCCGCTCATAGGTACCCGTCTGCTTCAGCGGCTCGTCGGCGTCGCCATGGGTGAAGCTCATTTCGAAGATCTTGCCGTCGCGACGGATCTTGAGCCTGAGCCAGGTGGAAAGCGCGTTCACCACCGACACGCCGACGCCGTGCAGGCCGCCCGAAACCTTATAGGAATTCTGGTCGAACTTGCCGCCGGCATGGAGCTGGGTCATCACCACTTCGGCGGTCGAAATGCCTTCGGTGGGGTGGATATCGGTCGGGATGCCGCGGCCATTGTCGATGACGGTGCAGGAGCCGTCCGCGTTGAGCTGGACGGTCACCAGGTCGGCATAGCCGGCCAGCGCCTCGTCGATGGAATTGTCCACCACCTCATAGACCATGTGGTGCAGGCCCGAACCATCGTCCGTATCGCCGATATACATGCCGGGGCGCTTGCGCACGGCATCGAGGCCCTTGAGCACCTTGATGCTCTCAGCGCCGTATTCGGAAGGGTCGGGTCTTGCAGCGTCGGTCATGCGGGTCCGAATCGGGTGAAGGGAGACAGGGAAAAGAACTATCGGAAAGCGCCGTTATTCCCAAGCAAAATGGCCGTTTTGCGAGGTATGGGCGAAGGATAGCGGCCAAGGACTTCGGGAGGGCTTCAGCAGGACTTCGGGGGCGCCGAACGCCCCGCGAGGCCGAAACCCACGCGCCTTATATGGGATTTCAGCCCTGGTTGTGCAACCTGCCTTCGCGCACGGCGATGGTCTGCGCGGCGCCCTCCAGCGCCTCGAAAAGCACGGGGTCCGTGCCCGTCAGAAAGCATTGCGCGCCGAGCCCGTCCAATGCCCTGAACAGGGCGGCCCGGCGGCCCGGATCGAGGTGGGCCGCGATCTCGTCGAGCAGCAGGAAGGGGGCGATGCCGGTCATGCGGGCGACAAGCCGCGCATGGGCCAATACCAGTCCGATCAGCAGCGCCTTCTGCTCGCCGGTGGACCCGAGGGCGGCGGGCATGGCCTTCTGCGCGTGCACGACTTCGAGATCGAGGCGGTGGGGGCCGATGAGCGTGCGGCCGGCGGCGCGATCGAGGGCGCGGGAGGCGGCCCAGCGTGCGCGCAGCTCGGCTTCGAGCGCATCGGACGACGCGGCTTCGCGGCCATCCTCGAAAAGCGGCGTCAGCGCGAGGCGGGCGCTCGGAAAATTGTCGTCGGCGACGCTGGCGTCGATCAATTGCTGCAGATGGGCGATGCTGTCGGCGCGGGCGAAATGGACGGCGCTGGCCTCGGCGGCCATCTGCTGTTCGACGGCTGCGATCCAGCGGGGATCGCCGTCCTCCTCCAAGAGGCGATTGCGGTGGCGCATGGATTTTTCGAAGGCCGAGACCGAGGCGGCGTGGCCGGGAACCAGGGTCGTCACCAGCCGATCGAGGAAGCGGCGGCGGTCGGCGGCGGGCCCGGTGAAGAGCCCGTCCATGGCCGGAACGAGCCAGAGCACGCGCAGCCAGGCGCTCAATTCCTCGACCGCCTTGGCATTGGCGCCGTTGATGCGGACGCGGCGCGGACCGTCATCGAGGCTGCCGCCGGTGCCGATGTCGGCCGGGCCTTCGGGAGTCTCGACCGTCGCCGCCACGGCCCAATCCCCCTCGCTGCCGATCGCCGCGACCTCATCGAAACTGGCGCGACGCAAGCCACGACCGGGCGAAAGCAGGGAAATCGCCTCCAGCAGATTGGTCTTGCCGGCGCCGTTCGGCCCGACCAGCACGACATGGCGCGAATCGAGATCGAGCGATCCCGCCTGATAATTGCGGAAGGCGGAAAGGCGCAGGCGGGAAATGTAGCGGCGCTCGGGCATGGCAGAGAGGTAGCGGGCCGCGGGGCTTGCGCCAAGCCAGGCATTCGCCTGGACCTGGCTTTCGAGGTGGAGAGGTAGGGAGCGCGCTGCCCATGGTTCGAGGCTCGGCTTCGCCTCGCACCTCACCATGAGGTCGAAGTTTATTATACCGCGACCTCATCCTGAGGTGCGACCGCAGGGAGCCTCGAAGGCTTCGAGCTGTGCCGAAGGCCAAATCGATCCGGTGGATCGATTTGAGGTGAGAAGGCCATGAGGGCTATGCCCGATTGGCTGGGCAGCGCGCGCCCTACCCTGCCACCTCGAAAGTTCGACGCCATTCGGGCATAGCCCTCATGGCTGATTACACCCGCATCGGCATCAGGACGTAGAGCGCGCGGGCCTCGCCGTCTTCGCGCACCAGGGTGGGCGAGCCGGCGTCATTGAAGAGGAAGACGGCATTGTCCGAGCGGATCTGGCCGATGATGTCGAGCAGATAGCGGGCGTTGAAGCCGATCTCGAAATTCTCCGGCTCGAACTCGACCGGCAATTCCTCGGTGGCCGTGCCGTGGTCGGGATTGGTGACCGAGAGCTCGAGCTGTCCCTCGCGCATGGAGAGTTTTACTGCCTTGCCGCCGCGCTCGGAGGCGATGGTCGAGACGCGGTCCACCGCTATGGCGAAGGCCGCGCGGTCCACATTCATCGATTTGTCGTTGTTCTTGGGCGTGACCCGCTCGTAATCGGGGAAGGTACCCTCGATGAGCTTGGAGAGCAGCACGACGCCGTTGAGCGTGAAGCGGATTTTGGTGTCGGAGACTTCGACCTGGACGTCGCCCTCGGCGCCTTCGAGCAGCTTCTGCACTTCGGCGACGGTCTTCTTGGGGACGATGATGCCGGGCATGCCGCGGCTGCCCTCGGGCGCCTCGACTTCGGCGCGCGCCATGCGGTGCCCGTCGGTGGCCACGGCGCGGAGCGTCGGCACGCCGTTCACCTCGAGGGTGTGGATATAGATGCCGTTGAGGTAATAGCGCGTCTCCTCATTGGAGATGGCGAATTGCGTGCGCTCGATGAGTTCGCGCAGCGCGGCCGCCGGCATCGCGAACTCATGCGTGAAGGTGCCGGATTTGAGGTCGGGAAAGCTGTCTGGCGACAGGCAGGCCAGATGGAAGCGCGAGCGGCCGGAGGAGATGAGCATCTGCTCGCCGCCCTCGGTTTCGAGCCGCACTTCGGCGCCGTCGGCGAGCTTGCGGACGATCTCGTAGAGCGTGTGGGCGGGAACGGTCGTCGTCCCCGCCGTCGCGACCATGGCCGGCACGCTTTCGGTGACCTCGATGTCGAGATCGGTGGCGCGCAGGTCGAGACTGCCGTCGCCCGCCTTGAGCAGGACATTGGCGAGGATGGGATACGTGTTCCGCCGCTCGACGACGCGGTGCACATGGCCAAGGGATTTCAGCAGCTGGTTACGTTCGAGCGTGACTTTCATCGACCCTATCCCTGACGCGGTCGGCCCCCCACAGGCCGTTACTTCCGACCGGCGGCACGCCGCCAAGGCGCCCGAAACCGGGCTCGGAACTTCGCAAGTCAGGCCCGGAAAAGCAAGCGCCGCCATCGCTGGCGGCGCTCACCGTCCCCCACTTCCGCCGCGATCAGACCGGCGGCGAATCCTCAAGCATGCGTTTCAGGAGCTCGATCTCCTGGCAGAGCTCGCCATCGTCCTTCATCATCTGCTCGACCTTGCGGACGGAATGCAGGACCGTGGTGTGGTCGCGCCCGCCGAAGCGGCGGCCGATCTCGGGCAGCGAGCGCGAGGTCAGCGCCTTGGCCAGGTACATGGCGATCTGGCGCGGCCGCACCACGTCGCGCGAGCGGCGCGAGGAGAGCAGGTCGTTGCGCGGCACCTTATAATGGCGGGAAACGATGCGCAGTATGTCCTCGATGCGGACGCGGCGCGCCTCGCGGGCGCGAACCAGGTCGCCCAGGGTCTTTTCGGCCAGCCCCACGGTGATGGGCTCGCCGGTCAGCTGGTTGG
This sequence comes from Devosia sp., assembly GCA_035547675.1. Taxonomy (GTDB): domain Bacteria; phylum Pseudomonadota; class Alphaproteobacteria; order Rhizobiales; family Devosiaceae; genus DASZTU01. Next base: position 11,382 of record DASZUI010000252.1, on the reverse strand, counting down.
CGGCGACCAGCCGGTTGACCGCGCCGTCGAGGTCGCGGCCATGGCTCACCACCACCTTGGCGATGTAATCGAGCACGGCGGCGGGGAAGCTGAGACCGGCGAAGCGGAACGCCGCCTGCTCGGCGCGCTTGCCGACAATGGCGCGGCGCAGGTCGACGTCGAAGCTGTTGATCGGCACGACGAGGCCGCCGGAAAGCCGCGAGCGCACCCGCTCGTCGAGCATTTCGAGGTCGCGGGGCGGCGCGTCGCCGGCTACCACCACCTGCTTGGCGCCGGAGAGAAGGACGCTGAGCGTGTGCCCGAATTCGGTCGCCGACTTGCCCTGCAGGAACTGCATGTCGTCGATCAGCAGCAGGTCGACGCGGCGCAGCCATTCCTTGAAGCCGAGCGCCGACTGGCGCTGCACGGCGGTGATGAAATGGTACATGAAGTGGTCGGCCGTCAGATAGACGATGTTGCGGCCGGGTTCGGCGGCGCCGGCCGCCCAGGCGATGGCATTGAGCAGGTGCGATTTGCCCAAGCCCACGGTCGAATGCACATAGACCGGGTTGAAGCTCACCGTGCCATTGGCCACGGCGCTCGCCACCTGGCGCGCCACCCCCAGCGCGATCTCGTTGGGACCGCCGGCGACGAAGCTGTCGAAAGTCATCTTGGGATCGAGGGCGCTGCCGGAAAGCGCATCGAGCTTGGCCGCGGCCGCATCGCGCGGCTTGGGCTGGGGCAGCGCGGCCGGCTCGGCCGCGATCTCCGCCGGGGCGGCCTCGGCCGCCGGAGCGATGCGCGGTCGGGCGAGCCCGTTGACCCGTACCGTCAGGTGCACCCTGCCGATGCCTTCGCCCATTTCCGCCTGCACGGCGGAGAGGATGCGGTCAAGATAGTTCGACTGGATCCAGGAACAGAGAAAGCGGGTCGGCACGGAGAGGTGGACGACGTCATCGACGACCTCTTCCAGCTCCAGCCGGGCGAACCAGCTGGTGAAGACGTCCTCGCCGACGCTCGCACGCAACCGCGTCCTGACCCTCTGGAACTGTTCCTCGACCCCCATCGACCTTTCCTTTTCGACCTTCGCCACAACCGCATGCACCTGCCCGCGACCTGCCGGGATACCCCCACCCCCGCCGGCGTCATAGCCGATGCGCCCTAGTGCGCTGCTCGCCATTCGTTCTGCCCCTTGCCTTTATTGCCGCTGTGTTTGGGCACGCCGCCATGGGGTGATCCACCCCGTCGCGACGGAGACAAACCAACTCCATCCGTAACCCGCGGCTACGGCACACTACTAATCGAACTGTAATTGAACTGAGCTGGAAACGCCCTGGCTAGGCCAGTGTCTTACGCCAAGCAAAATAACAGCGTTCAACTCTACCCATCAGTGTCGCAAGCCTCGTTGCTTACACTGTGGCTGATTATTCTCAGGGAACCCATTGCCGCCCTAGACTACCCGATACTTTGCCAGCCAGCGAGATTGGCAACTTTTCATCGTGCCTTTTCTCATCTGGTAAGGGCATTGTAACCAAGGCAGCGGGCCACAGGCAATGCGGTTTTGGCGCAAAATTGGTCTTGACTCGGAGCGGACCCGACGATCCCGCAAAGGCATTCTCAACGGGGGGCGGGCAAGGGCCTGTGACTCCTCGCGGAATCGGGACTCGCAGAATTCGGCGGGGCAAAGGAATCTATTGCCGTTGCGGGGGACGGCCTGTGGGAAACCGGCTATCCTCCTGAAATATCTAGGCAAACCGGCCTTTGCAGGAAAGTCGGCGAGTGTCACAGTCCTGCCACACCCCCGGATGCCTTAACCGCCTCATGCTTGAGCGCAAACGACAAAGGCCCCGCGAGGGGGCCTTTGCAAAACACAGTATTCGGCCTGCGATCAGGCGCCGAGCGCCTTGATGCGGTGATTCAGCCGAGCCACCTTGCGGGCGGCGACATTGGAATGGAAGATGCCCTTCTGCGCTGCGCGATGCAGCTCGGGCTCGGCGGCATGGAGCGCCAGATTGGCCAGCTTCTGGTCGCCCGAGGCAATCGCCTCCTCGACCTTGCGCAGGAAGGTGCGCACCCGGCTCTTGCGCGACTTGTTGATCGCGGTACGCGCCGCGATCTTGCGGGTGGCCTTCTTGGCCGAGCTGGTATTCGCCATCGGAACCTCTTAACTGCCGCGCCTGCAGGAGCGCACACCGCGCATTCAGGCAGACGTGTCAAATGAAAGCGGCGGCACCGGGCCGCCAAGTGGACGCGTATATAATCGCGCCATGCGCAGGCGTCAACCAGGCATTCGCCTGGACTGGACTTTCGAGGTGGCGAGGCAGGGTGCGCGCTGCCCATCCTTCGACAGGCTCAGGATGAGGTGGGTGGATGCGTCGGAATGAGGTGGGGTGTGTCGCGATGAGGCGGGGGCGTGTGTCGGGCCCGGTCCCAAATTCCAGGACCTCACGGTGAGCCTGTCGAACCATGGACCACGCGCGCTGCCCATGGTTCGAGGCCCAGGCATTCGCCTGGACTGGACTTTCGAGGTGGCGAGGTAGAGTGCGCGCTGCCCATCCTTCGACAGGCTCAGGATGAGGTGGATGGGTGTCGGAATGAGGCGGGGGGGTGTGTCGCGATGAGGCGGGGGTGTGTGTCGGGCCCGATCCCAAATTCCAGGACCTCATGGTGAGCCTGTCGAACCATGGGCCACGCGCTGCCCATGGGTCGAGGCTCTAGGCATTCGGCTGGACCGGACTTTCGAGGTGGCGAGGCAGGGCGCGCTGCCCATGGTTCGAGGCTCGGCTCCGCCTCGCACCTCACCACGAGGTTGGTGTTGCTGAGGCGCCCATATCCACGACCTCATCCTGAGGTGCGACCGAAGGGAGCCTCGAAGGATGGGCAGCGCGCGCCCTGCTTCCCCGCATAGAAAAACCCCAGGCGAAGGGCCGGTGGCTATTTCTGGCAGACCGGGCAGTAATAGGTCGACCGTCCCGACTGCACGATGCGCCTGATGGTGCCCTTGCAGCCGGGCGTCGGGCACGGCTCCCCTTCCCGGTCATAAACAGCGAAACGGTGCTGGAAATAGCCGGCCGTGCCGTCGGCGGCGCGGAAATCCCGGAGGGTCGAGCCGCCCGCCTCGATGGCTTCGGCGAGCACGGCGCGCACGCCCTGGGCGAGGCCTTCGAGCCGCGCCGAGGGCGCACCGGATTTCAGCACCAGGGTGCGTGCCTGCCGCGTCGGCAGGATGTGGGCCCGGTGCAGGGCCTCGGAGACATATATATTGCCGAGCCCGGCGACCACCCGCTGGTCGAGCAGGGCCGCCTTCATCGGCGCCTTCTTGCCGGCGAAGCGCCCGGCCATTTCCCCGGCGTTGAAGGCGTTGGACAGCGGCTCCGGCCCGAGGTCCTTAAGGAAGGGCGAGTCGGCCGCGTTGCGGAACAGGTCCATGAAGCCGAAGCGCCGGGCATCCGAATAGATCAGGGTGAGCGAACCGTGCTCGGGATGGGTGAGCTCCATGACGACGTGGTCGTGCTTCGGGTCGATCGTGGGCTCATAATAGCGCGAGGCTTCCTTATAGATATGGCCGGCAAAGCGGTAGCTGCCCGTCATGCCGAGATGGCTGAGCCAGGTGAGGCCGTTCGACAGGCGGAACAGCAGATATTTGGCGCGGCGGCCCACCGAGACGATGTCCTGCCCGGCCAGCGCCTGGGCGAAGCCTTCGGGGAAGGGAAAGCGCAGATCGGGCCGGTTCAGCGTGACCCGGTCGATCCTGGCCCCCGCCAGCCAGGGCTCGAGGCCGCGGCGGACCGTTTCGACTTCGGGGAGTTCGGGCATGGACGGGAACCTCGAGCGGGCAGGTTGGCTTTGCGGGCGGCAGATATATAAGGTGCAGCCAGAAGAAAGCACGGCAGTTCGGCGAGGCGAGAGCGATGAGCGCAGAGACGACGCATTTCGGCGAACGCACGGTGCTGCTCGCCGACAAGCAGGGGCTGGTCGATGCCGTGTTCCACGGCGTCGCCGACCGCTACGACCTGATGAACGATTTGATGAGCTTCGGCGTCCACCGCCTGTGGAAGGACGCGATGGTCGCGAACCTCGCCCCGCCCAAGACCGGCAGCCGACCCTACCGCGTGCTCGACATGGCCGGCGGCACCGGCGATATCGCCGAACGCATCTCCCGCGCCTCGGCCGGCTATGCCGACATCACCGTGGGCGACATCAATTCCGACATGCTGCGGGTGGGCCGAGAGCGGGCAAAGAAGTGGCGCTTCGGCAGCGACATCAAGTTCGTCGAGGCCAATGCCGAGGAACTGCCCTTCGAGGACAACAGCTTCGACGCCTACACCATCGCCTTCGGCATCCGCAACGTGCCGCGCATCGACAGGGCGCTCGCCGAAGCCCATCGGGTGCTGAAGCGGGGCGGGCGCTTCCTCTGCCTCGAATTCTCGCGGGTCGACGTGCCGGGGTTCGACCGGGTCTACAGGGAATTTTCCGACCGGGTGATCCCCAATATCGGCCGCGTGGTGACGGGGGACCGCGAGTCCTACCAATATCTGGTGGAATCGATCCGCAAGTTTCCCGACCCGGCGGCGTTTTCGGCCATGATCGCGGCGGCGGGGTTCAGGCGGGTCACCCATACGGCCTTTTCCGGCAATATCGCGGCGCTGCACGGCGCGTGGAAGATATAACAGGCGGGATTTTCGCATGGGGCTTGCCGCCTATTTCCGCCTGGTCCGGGCCGGCTATGTGCTGGCGCGCGAGGGGGCGTTCGCCATCATCGATCCCGAAGCCCTGCCCCCGGCGCTCAAGGCCGGGATCGGCGCCGCGCGGCTGATCGAGCGGCGCTCGATCCGGCAGACCGGCCGGGTCGAGCGGCTGACGCGGGCGCTCAACCGGCTGGGGCCGACCTATGTGAAATTCGGCCAGACGCTGGCGACCCGGCCCGACATCGTGGGGCCGGAGATCGCCCGCGACCTCTCGGCGCTGCAAGACCAGATGGAGCCCTTCGATCCGGCGCTGGTACCCGGCATTCTGGCCGAGGCGCTGAAGGAGCACGCAGCCGAGCTGCTGGAGCTGTCGCCGCCCGTCGCCGCCGCCTCGATCGCCCAGGTACACCGGGCGGTCCTGCGCGACCCCACCGGCATCAGGCGCAATGTGGCGGTGAAAGTCCTGCGGCCGGGGGTGGAGCGGCGCTTCGCCGCCGATCTCGAGGCCTATTATGCGGGGGCGCGGCTCGTCGAGCGCCTGGTGCCGAGATTGCGCCGGCTGCGGCCGGGCGACGTGGTGACGACGCTGGACCGCTCGGCGCGAATAGAGCTCGACCTCCGGCTCGAGGCCGCCTCGATTTCGCAGATCGCCGAGAACACCAAGGACGACACGGGCTTCGTCGTGCCCTGGGTGAGCTGGGACCACACGGCGCAGAACGTGCTGACAACCGGCTGGGTGGAGGGCGTGCCGATCCGCGAGCTTTCGGCGCTCGATGCCGCGGGGCTCGACCGCAAGGCGCTGGCGCGCAATCTGCTGCAGAGCTTCCTCAGGCACGCCATTCGCGATGGCTTCTTCCATGCCGACATGCATCCGGGCAATCTGTTCGCCTCGCCGGGCGGCGACATCATCGCCGTCGATTTCGGCATCATGGGGCGGATCAGCCGGCGTGAGCGGCGGTTCCTCGCCGACATTCTCTACGGCTTCATCACGCGCGACTACCGGATGATCGCGCAGCGGCATTTCGACATCGGCTATGTGCCGAGAACACAGTCCGTCGAGGATTTCGCCCTTGCCCTGCGCGCCATCGGCGAGCCGCTGCATGGGCGGCGGGCCAGCGATATTTCCATGGCGCGCGTGCTGGGGCAGCTCTTCGCGACGACCGAACTGTTCCAGATGCAGACGCGGCCGGAGCTGATCCTCCTACAAAAGAACATGGTGCTGGTCGAAGGCGTAGCGCGGCTGCTCGACCCGGAGCTCGACATCTGGACGGTGGCCGAGCCCGTGGTCGGCGACTGGATCCGCCGCGAGGAGGGCCCGCTCGGCAAGATCGAGGATTTACGCGACGGGCTCGCGACGGCGAACGAAATGTTCGGCCGCCTGCCGGGTATCGTGGCGCGGACCGAGGCGATGCTGGCCGATTACGAGAGGCAGCGCATGGCGCCGCGGCGGCCGGGCGTGCCGCGCTGGCTGGTGGTGCTGACGCTGGTGGTGGCGGTGGTCGCCGGCCTCGTCCTGATCTGGCGGCTCGTGAGCTGAGGGTAGAAATTGCGTGAAATATTGCAGATTTCTGTTCGATATCTGCCGCATGGCGAGGGCCTGCGCCTGCCCGCCCCGCACTCGGCCGACGCGGCTGGCGCCGATCTCCGCGCTGCGGTGCCCGAGGGCGAGGAAATGGAGATCGTGCCGGGTGGGCGGGCGCTCGTCCCCTGCGGCTTTGCCATGGCGCTGCCCGCCGGCTATGAGGGGCAGGTGCGGCCGCGGTCGGGACTCGCCGCACATTACGGCGTCACCGTGCTCAACGCCCCCGGCACCATCGATGCGGATTATCGGGGCGAGGTGAAGGTGCTGCTGGCCAATTTCGGCGAGCAGGCTTTCATCATCCGCCGCGGCGACCGGATCGCGCAGCTCATCATTGCGCCGATCGTTCCCTTCGCTTTCGAGGCCGTCGAGACGCTCGACGAGACGGCGCGGGGCGGCAACGGCTTCGGTTCGACCGGCCGGGAAGGATGAACATGCTGAGCCCGGAGGAAACCCGCCGCTACGCCCGCCATTTGGTGCTCAAGGGCATGGGCGGCACCGGGCAGCAGAAGCTCAAGGCGGCCAAGGTCCTGGTGATCGGCGCCGGAGGCCTGGGGAGCCCGGCGATCGCCTATCTCGCGGCGGCGGGAATTGGACGGCTGGGCGTGGTCGACGACGACACGGTTTCGCTGTCGAACCTGCAGCGCCAGGTGATCCACCGCACCGAAGATGCCGGCCGGGCGAAGGTCGACAGCGCGGGCGGCTTCGTCGCCGCGCTCAACCCCTTCGTGGAATTCGTGCCGATCGTGGCGCGGATCGGGGCCGCCAATGCCGGCGACATTCTTGCCGGCTACCACCTGGTGCTCGACGGAACCGACAATTTCGACACGCGCCTCGCGGTGGCGGGTGCTGCGGAACAGGCCGGCATTCCCCTGGTTTCGGGGGCGGTATCGATGTTCGACGGGCAGGTGACCGTGTTCGCGCCGCATCTGGCGCGCGCCGACGGGTCGCCCAATCCGCGCTTCCGGGACCTTTATCCCGAAACGCCAGATGCCGAGGATTTGCCGAGCTGCGAGGCGGTCGGCGTGCTCGGCGCGCTTACCGGGGTGATCGGCACGCTGATGGCGATGGAGGCGATCAAGCTCGTCACCGGCATCGGCACGCCGCTGATCGGGCGGCTGATGATCTACGACTCGCGGGCCGCGAGTTTCATGGAGCTGGGGTATTAAACAGAGATTCCCGCTTTCGCGGGAATGACGAAGTGGATTTGGCACGGTCTTGCCTATCCACCGCCGTCATTCCCGCGAAAGCGGGAATCTCTGTTTTCTCAGACCAAATCCGGGTGCCGGAAGACCAGCGTCGCGTTGGTGCCGCCGAAGCCGAAGCTGTTCGACAGCGTGACGCCGACATCGACGTCGTCGCGTCGGGCCCTGAGGATGGGCATGTCGGCGAAGACCGGGTCCAGCTCCTCGATATTGGCGCTCTCGCAGAGGAAGCGGTGGTTCATCATCAGGATGCAGAAGATCGATTCCTGCACCCCGGTGGCGCCCAGCGAATGGCCGGTGAGCGATTTGGTGGCGGAAATCGGCGGGCAGGCGTCGGCGGCCCCGAAGACCGCGCGGATCGCCTCGATCTCCTTGAGGTCGCCGATCGGCGTCGAGGTGGCGTGCGGGTTGATGTAGTCGACCCGCTCGCGCACCGTCTCGAGCGCCAGCCGCATGCAGCGCTCGGCGCCTTCGCCCGAAGGCGCGACCATGTCGTAGCCGTCGGACGTGGCGCCATAGCCGATGATCTCGGCGAGGATTTTGGCGCCCCGCGCCCGGGCGTGCTCCAGCTCCTCGAGCACCAGCACGCCGGCGCCGCCCGCGATGACGAAGCCGTCGCGGCGAATGTCATAGGCGCGCGAGGCCTTTTCGGGCGTATCGTTGAAATCGGTGGACATGGCGCCCATGGCGTCGAACAGGTCCGACATGGTCCAGTCGAGGTCCTCATGGCCGCCGGCGAAGACGATGTCCTGCTTGCCGAGCTGGATCTGCTCGTAGCCGTTGCCGATGCAGTGCTTGGAGGTGGCGCAGGCGGAGGAGATGGAATAATTGACGCCCTTGATGCCGAAGGGGGTGGCGAGGGTCGCCGAGGCGGTGGAGCTCATCGCCTTGGGCACGGCGGTGGGGCCGATGCGCCGGGGCCCGCGCTCGCGGGTGATGTCGGCCGCCTCGACCACCGTGCGGGTCGACGGGCCGCCCGACCCCATGACGATGCCGGTGCGCGGATTCTGGACATCCTTCTGCTCCAGTCCCGCATCGGCGATCGCCTGCTGCATGGCGATGTAGTTCCAGGCCGCACCCTTGCCCATGAAACGCGTCGTGCGGCGGTCGAGCACCTCGAAGGGGTCGAGCCGGGGCGCGCCATAGACCTGGCAGCGGAAGCCGAGCTCGGCATATTCCCGCGCGAACGAAATGCCGGGCCGGGCCAGCCTCAGGCTTTCCAGCACTTCGGCGACGTCATTGCCGATCGAGGAGACGATCCCCATGCCGGTGACCACTACGCGTTTCATGCCTAGGCCCCTCTGCCCTCGTCTTGCGCGCCGTCAAGTATTGAGAAACAGGCCGACGCGAAGGTCCCTGGCTTCGTAGATCAGCTTGCCGTCCGCCTTCACCCAGCCGTCAGCCATGCCGAGCGTGACACGCGAGCGCACCACGCGCTTGATGTCGACACCGTATTCGACGCATTTCACGTCATTGGTGACCTGGCCCGTGAACCGCACCTCGCCGCCCAGCGCGCGGCCGCGTCCGGGCGAGCCGTTCCAGGCGAGAAAGAAGCCTGTCATCTGCCAGAGCGCATCAAGGCCGAGGCAGCCGGGCATGACGGGATCGCCCTGGAAGTGGCAGGCGAAGAACCAGAGGCTCGGATCGACATCGAGCTCCGCCCTCACCTCGCCGCGCGCATGGGCGCCGCCGCCTTCCGAAATATGCGTGATGCGGTCGAACATCAGCATGGGAGGCAGCGGCAATTGCGCATTGCCAGGCCCGAAAAGCTCGCCGCGCCCGCAGGCCAGCAGCTCGTCATAAGCATAGGCGCTGGCGCGCTCGTGGTTAAGTTCGGCTTGCATGGCTTGCCTTTGCTGTTGCCGCCGGTCAGTCCGGCCGTGCGGCGTGATTGGGGGCTGTTAGTAGAGGAATGGCCGGATTGGGGTCAATACCGCCGGGCGCGGCACTCCCCGCTCAAACCGATGGGACGGAAACACTCTGCCGCCCCATTTGGCCGCCCCATTTGCTTGTGAAAGCGGTGGCCCGCCGCTATAAGCTCAAGGTTCTTCACCGCCTTGCCCAGGGGACCAATGGACCGGACAGTGCCGCAGAACGGGCCATCGCATACGCCGTGCGTGACGGCGGTATTGCGCATGGCGGGGCTGCGGCCGACCCGGCAGCGCGTGGCGCTTGCCGAGCTGCTGTTCGCCGGCGGGCACCGGCATGTCAGCGCCGAGGAGCTGCATGGCGAGGCGACGGCGGCGGCGGTCGATGTGTCGCTGGCCACGGTCTACAACACGCTGCACCAGTTCCAGCAGGCCGGCCTGCTGCGGGAGGTCGCGATCGACGCCTCGCGCTCCTATTTCGATACCGACACGTCCGACCACCACCATTTCTACCTCGAGGACGAGCAGCGGGTGGTGGATATCCCCTCGACCTCGATCGTCATCAACGGCCTGCCCGAGGCGCCCGAGGGCATGATGGTGACGCATGTGGACGTGATCGTTCGCGTCCGGCGCGCGCCCTAAAACACCTCGCCTTCGTAGACGCCCCAGATGTCGGCCTGCTTGAGGAAGCCCGAATAGCTGGCGCCGCGGCCGCCGTCCGGCAGCTCGGCGGTGGCGGTGACTTCGCACCAGCTGCCGTCGCAGCGCTTGATGTCGACCCGGAAGCCCGAGCCCAGATAGGCCCGCACCGCCGCCTTGTCATTGGCGGAGGCGAGGAGCGGGGTCTCGGTATCCTGCTTCCAGGGCGCGACGAGCCCGGTGCGCGCACCGGAAAGCAGGTTCTGCTGAATCCAGCCCTCCGAGCCGTCGAAATCGCGGACCTTGCGCCAGATGTCGAACTCGGCGGTGATCTCCACCGGCATGTCGGGACGGTTGTAGATCCAGGCGATGTCGTATTTCTGGCCCGGACCGACGCGGACATTGATGGGGGCGGAGCGGGTCGAGGCGAAGCGCGGCAGGGGCAGCCCGTCCTCGTTTTTCTCGACGGCGCGCGCGCCGGACGGCAGCGCAAGTGCGGCGGGCAGCAGGAGGGCGAGCCGCAGCGCATGGCGGCGGGACAGCAGGGGTTTGTTCATCGGGGCGAGCGGCCCCAGCGGAAACATTGCTTTTCAGACATGGGCTTTTTCCCTATCACATAGCCGACCTTAACGTGTGCTGAAGGCGGGCAGATTGACCGATCACGTTTTCGTCCACGGGGTGGGCCGGGGCTTTTTCTACGGGAAACTCGGCCGGTGACGGGCGGCGCGAGGCCGCGGGTTGCCGTAACGCGGCGGCTGCCGGCGGCGGTCGAGGCGCGCATGGCGACGCTGTTCGAGACGCGTCTATGCGGTGACGACCACCCCATGACCGCCGACGAGCTGATAGCTGCGGCGGGCGATGCGGACGTATTGGTTTCTTCCATCACCGACCGGATCGATGCCGCGCTGATCGAGCGGCTGCCCAGGAGCCTGCGCCTCATCGCCCAGTTCGGCAACGGCTTCGACAATATCGATATCGAGGCTGCCTATGCGGCCGGGCTGATGGTCACCAACACCCCGAGCGTCTTGACCGAGGACACGGCAGACATGGCGGTGACGCTGATGCTGGCCCTGCCGCGGCGGCTGGTGGAGGGCGCCGGCGTGCTGGAACGGGACGGGCGCTGGCCGGGCTGGTCTCCCAACTGGATGCTCGGGCGGCGGCTGCGCGGCAAGGCGCTGGGCATTGTCGGCATGGGCCGGATCGGCACGGCCGTCGCCATGCGGGCGCGGGCCTTCGGCCTCAATATCCATTACTACTCCCGTGCGCGGCGGCCGGCGGCGCTCGAGGAGCGGCTGGAGGCACGCTATTGGCCGAGCCTCGACGGCATGCTGGAGGAGGTCGACATCGTCTCCCTCCACACGCCGGCCAATCGCGAGACCTTCCACATCCTCGACCGCGCGCGGCTCGCCCGGATGCGGCAGGAC